>CAJXXI010000145.1 GCA_913062615.1 uncultured bacterium
CGCAAAGATCGTCGCGAAAAATCAGGGGCTTACAGTTGAGTAGACGGTTGTGATTTCTGGAGTTTTACGATCCATGCCCCCAGTAGCACGATGCCCATGCCGGGGATGAGCCAGATCGATTGGCGTTCCATGAATCCCAGCCAGAACACCGGCGAGGCGATCGCGATCGTGATCCACATGATCGCCAGTGACTTCTCACGCCGAGCAAGCACAGCTCGGTAGAGCATGTAGGTGGGGAAGAGGAGCCCGTAGAAGCTCAGGAAGGTGCGGTAGATGAGTTCGCCGCCGGCGAGTCCGCTGTGCTCGGGGAGCTTGAGTGCGCCCAGCCCGGCGAGCCCTGCGACCAGCGCAAGCCCGAACAGGATTGGTTGCTTGGCTTGCGCCCCGGGGATGGTCTTGATGCGATCAAGATGCACACGCACGGTGAAGATCCATTGGCACAAAATATGAGTCAGGATCGCAGCGCCGAGCCAAGGGGTGATTGCTTTGGAATCTGGGAAAGACTCGCCGCCCAATGCCCAAGCCATGATCCCTGCGTAGCGTGTGGTGAGGATGATCATCAGCGAGAAGAAGAGGACGAACCCGATCGTGAATCCGAGCCGACCGTTCTTGCCATGATCAGACCCGGTATCGAGCTCTTGGCGGGCGTGATGGAAGGTGATATCGAGATACGGGCACAGCAAGAACCCGAAGGTCATCAACGGGATCATCCACAGCGAGTCGGTGGTGTTGCTCAGTGATTGGGGAGCGGATTCGATCAGTGCCTTATTGGAGGGATTCAGGTCGGGCAGCGCGAAGGATGCGATCAACACCGCGACACTGAAAACCAAGAGCACAATCGCGAGTTGCGGGGCGCGACCAAAGCGGATGGCTCGGCTCGAAACAATTGAAAAAGCAACCGCTGCTGCACCTGCGCCGGCGTAGTACGAATCGGGGATAGGGAACGCGATGCGGATAAAGTTAAGAATCCAAAGTATCCAGAACACATGGAAGATCAGCGTGATCGTAGAGAACCACCAGATCGCGGTCGGATGATTCTCGACAAATCGCACAGAATCGATCTTTGATCTGATGAACCATCCCATCGCTGCAGCCCCGAGCACATTGGGGATCGCAAAGATCAAGAATCCTGACCAGCCCATATCGCGGAGGAGCAGGGCGGGGAAGAACATCCCGATGCACCAAGTCCACGAGCACGCGAGGTATGCGCCCCAGAGGATCGGGCTTCGGGTGGGTTGTAGTTCAGGTGCAGCAGCTTCGCTCATTTGGAGTCAGATCCGCGGAGTTTTTTGGCTTTGTGGTGGGCTTTGGGTGTCACATGAAAGGTTGCGGTGCATCGCCCGACGCGTTTGGGTTTGGCGGGCTTGTTGTCTTCTTGTTCCACTTCGTCCATGAGTTTCTTTTCACTCATCGGGACGAGCACCTGCACGATGTCCATCCGCACCGCGATGTTGAACTCATCGCCGGTGGCAACCAACGCGTCGATATCATCGAGCGGGGTCATGCGGTATTCTGCTGGGCCATGGCATGGGCGGAGGAACTTGTATTCGAGGTGTTTGCAGACGACGGTGTAGTCGCCCCCACAGACCGCGAAGACATAGTTGCCCCCCGCGATTTCTGAGTTGCCCAAGAGGGCCGCGCCGGCCATCGCGTTGTACCAGTTCTTGTTGAACCGACGGAACGGGAGCGTCGCGCGATAGGTGCTCGCGTCAGACTGCATCGTGATCCCCGAGCGAAACGCGTAGGGCAACCAGATCATCGAGCAGACACGGTTCCAGAAGTTGTTGCGTGTCGAGAGATTGGAGATAAACGCTTCGGCTCGCTCAAAGAGCGACCGCTTGGGCTTTTTGATCTTCTCGGGTTTTCGCTCGGTGCCCGCGTCGGCATCATTGGACAACTCAACCTCGTTCTGAGGCTCATTCTTGGACGATTGCTCGTTCGAATCCGAGATGGGCGTGGTGGTATTGGCGGACATCTTCTGTGTTGATTATAGTGCCGGCATTGGCGAAACAAGAGTCTTATTTGACTTCTTCGACAAGCTGGTACCACTCAGAATCATCGCTTCTGACTCGATAGCAAGGGTTGGCTGGTTCGTGATCGAGCACTAGCATCCAATCCCGCTCGGCAGCCTCCTTGAGGAACCATGCCTTGGTGATCATCGAAGAGTATGGCTCGACGTCGTATGACAGCGAATACGACTGCCCGATATGGTGATGCGTCGGCATGACATCGGGTGTAAACACAACCGTCCGCCCTTGGTCATCGGTAAAGAGCACCGCCTGCTGGCCCCAGGTATGACCCGGAACCAAGAACACATGGATGCCCGGGAGGACCTCGCTCATGCGTTCTTCGATCGGGGCTTTGGGCATGTCGCCGCGTGATGGCTTGCGGTTGAGCGGGAAGGCGCGTTTGGAATCGACCAGACGCAAGCGAGCCTTGCCGTCCGCGAGTGGGAGCTTGCCATCTTCGAACGGCAAGATGTGATCGCGGTAGTAGGTCTTGGTCATCACCGAATCGTCATTGCGGGCATCGACCCATTCTCGGCGTTGGACGATCAGCTCTGCATTGGGGAAGGTGAACTTGATCTGATCGGAATCACCGGATGCAGCACCGGGTTTGATTGCTTCCCAGTCGGCGGTCTCGCCTTCGCGTGCTTTGCGGGTCAAGCCGCCAGCATGATCAAAGTGGAGGTGCGTAACGATGGTCGCTGTGATATCGTTGACATCGACACCTGCGGCGATGACCTCTGATTCGACGGTTCTGCCGTCGAGTCCGAAGATCGTGGACATTTTATCGCTCAGCTTGTCGCCGGTGCCCGCTTCGATGAGGTATCGGTGAGGCTTGCCCGTGATCGGGTCGGGTTCGACCGATTCGAGCAAAATGCAGTTGTGCATAAGCTTGATGCGATTTTTTTCATCGCATTCGATCGAGCGTTCCCAGATGACCTTGGGGATGACACCGAACATGCCGCCCCCGTCGAGGAGGAACTGGCCGGCACGGAGTATGGTCCATTTGTATTGCATGGGCTTAGGGTAGGTCGCAATGCGAGCGGATTCAGATTTCTAGGTGATTCGGGGTTGTGAAACACGCTCAAATATGCGATAATGGAGGTCTCGTGGGAGACTTATGAATGAAAACACAGTTTGATGTCGTAATCGTCGGGGGCGGTCCAGCCGGATCTACCGCCGGGTGTTTGCTCAAGAAATACATGCCCAGTTTGAGTGTATTGATCCTCGAAAAGGCACTTTTTCCAAGGGATCATGTCGGCGAGAGCCAGCTTCCGATGATCGGGCGGGTGCTCCGCGAGATGGGGTGCTGGGAGAAGTGCGAAGCTGCCGATTTTCCGATCAAGGTTGGGGCGACCTATCGGTGGGGCAACTCGGGCGAACTCTGGGATTTCAACTTTGTTGATCCTGAACAGGTCGAAGAGCTCACCCGTCCGGGCAGCTATGAGGGCCCACGCGTGTCGACCGCATGGCAGGTCGATCGGGCGGTCTATGACCAAATCCTGCTCGATCATGCCCAAGAGATGGGTTGCGATGTTCGTCAGCAGTCTCAGGTGACGAAAACGATTCTCGATGAAGCCGACCCGGACCGGATCGATCACCTGATGGTCAAGCATGTCGAAGGCGAAACATACGAAGTCCGTGGGAAATACTACATCGACGCTTCGGGCGGGATCGGTGTGTTGCGTAAGGGGTTGGGGGTCAAGGTTGACTCGCCGACGACATTGCAGAATGTGGCGTTTTGGGATTATTGGGAGAACGCAGAGTGGGCTGTCGAGATCGGGGTTGGTGGCACACGCGTGCAGGTTCTCTCGATCGGCGCGGGTTGGCTCTGGTTTATCCCGCTGGGTCCAACGCGCACAAGTATCGGGTTTGTCTGCCCGGCGTCGTACTACAAAGAATCTGGCAAGACCCCCGAAGAGGTCTATGAGTGGGCGATCGCTCAAGAGCCACGCGTGAGCGAACTCACCAAGAACGCGACCCAACGGGGCAATGTCGAAGGCACCAAAGACTGGTCCTTCCTCGCTGATCGTTTAGCCGGCGCAAACTGGTTGCTCGCGGGCGAGAGCGCCGGGTTTGCTGATCCGATCCTCGCCGGCGGCATGATGCTCTCGCAAACCGGTGCTCGCCATGCTGCCTACACCATCCTCGAACTCGAACGCGGACAGCATGATCCCAAATGGTTGACCACGCACTATGACATCACCCAGAAGCGAAGAATTAAACAGCATATCCGGTTCGCTGATTTCTGGTACGCCGGCAACGGACAGTTCACCGATTTGCAAGCCCATTCCGCCAAGATCGCCAAGGACGCCGGGATAAACATGCGCCCCAAGGAAGCATTCCGTTGGCTCTCGACCGGCGGATTCGCAGACGATGCACAAGGCGCAGTCGGGATCGGAGGCGTGGATCTCGGCGGGGTCAAAGCCCTCGCGGCACGATTCGGTGGCAAGGATGACCTTCGCTGGGAGCTGAGCAAGTTCAACAGCTTCAAACTTCAGCTCAACGGGACTAAGAAGATCGCGACGCCGTACTTGCAAGAAGGGAAGATTGTCCCCGCGATGAGTTTCGAACGCGGCGGGCGTCAACTCCCTTCCTATGGCATGTTCAATGTTGTGCTCAATGTACTCTCCCGGCAAACAGAACTCAAAGAGATCATGGACGACATCAAAGCAACCTGCAAGAAGAAGTATGGCGTTCATGCCCCGCTTCAAGAAATGATCTGCTATCAGGTCTTGGAATCGATGGTGACCGATGGATGGGTGACGGGCAAGGTCAACAAGAAACGCCCTTTGCTCAATTTGAGTAGCTCAGCAATCAGCGGCAACTTCACGACTAATCAAGACGATCTGACCAAGCGGATCGAATCGGCAGCAGCGGGTGATGTCTAAGTAAAAAAACACCCCCGGAGAGCGGGGGTGTTTGGTGTGTGCGTTGTTGTGATTTAGAGCCCGTCGTGGCTGCCCATGAGCTTGAGCATATCGATACAGCGATTGGAGTATCCCGCTTCGTTGTCGTACCAGGTGACGATCTTGAAGAAGTTGGCGTTGAGTTCGAGCCCTGCGGTGGCGTCGAAGATCGAGGAGCGTGGATCACCGAGGAAATCGGAGGAAACCACGGCTTCTTCGGTGTATCCCAGCACGCCCTTCATCGGGCCCTCAGATGCAGCCTTCATCGCCGCGTTGATCTCAGCGAGCGATGTCGCCTTCTCGGTGCGGAAAGTGAGGTCTACACACGAGACATCCGCGGTTGGAACACGGAACGACATGCCCGTGAGCTTGCCGACGGTTGCGGGCAAGCATAACCCGACTGCTTTGGCCGCACCTGTTGATGATGGGATGATGTTTTGGTACGCGTTTCGTCCGCCACGCCAGTCCTTCTTCGACGGCCCGTCCTGGGTTGGCTGGGTCGCGGTCGCTGCGTGGATGGTGGTCATCAAGCCTTCAACCATGCCGAAGTTGTCCATAATCACCTTGGTGACCGGAGCGAGACAGTTGGTGGTGCAGGAAGCGTTCGAGATGATCAGATCTGTCGCGGGGTCATACTGTGCACAGTTGACACGGTGGACAAGGGTTTTGACCGCGTCTGGGGTCTTCGTCGGAGCCGAGATCAGGACTCGTTTACACCCGTTGTTCTCGATGTGCATCTGGGCATCATCATGAGCAGTGAAGAACCCGGTTGCTTCGAGGACATAATCGACGCCCATATCGCCCCAAGCGAGCTTGGCGGGGTCGCGCTCGGCGGTCGTTTGGGTGGTTTTGCCGTTGACGGTGAATGAATCGTCGGTGGCTGTGATCTCGGCGGGTTTGCCATCGATCATGAATCTGCCGTGCATGGTGTCATATTTGAGGAGGTAGGCGAGGTTGTCCGCAGGCACAAGGTCATTGATGGCAACGACTTCGATGCCCGGAGTGTTTGATGCGATGCGGTAAACGAGTCGTCCAATGCGTCCGAAGCCGTTGATTCCGATTTTGATGGTCATATGGATTCCGTTCTACTGGTTAACTGGGCCCGGGATTGCGTGATCGCAGGCTGTGAAAGTTCTTCATGCGCATGATAGGTCGCGTCAAATGTGAGTTCTCATTTTTCATGCTCATTGATCATCGTCGATATCGGAGAGTACCTTGGGCGGGAATGCAGCCCGCAGTGCATTGCCCACCGCGAAGACATCGATGACCTCTTGCGATACCGCTCCCCATACAGGTGACAGAATCCCCATCGCCGCGAGGATCATCCCGACGATGCTCAGGATCATGCCCCCAACCGCAGACTGGAGCGCGATGCGGCGCATGTGTCTTGCGATGTGGAAGAACTCGTCGACGCGCTCGAGCGAAGAATCCATAATCACCACACCCGCAGCCTCGGCGGTAATATCCGAAGCCTGCCCGAAGGCGATCCCAACGGTCGCCAGGGCGAGTGCTGGTGCGTCATTGATGCCATCGCCCACGAAGCAGGTTTTGGCGGTCTCGGATTCCTTGCGGACGATCTCTACTTTTTGTTCGGGGGTCTGCTCTGCAAAGATATCGGAGATCCCAACGCGTTTGGCGAGGTACTCGGCTTCGGATTGTCGATCGCCCGAGACCAGCATGACCTTGTTGTAAAGGTGCTTGGATGTGAGATGGCCGATGAACTGCT
>CAJXXI010000146.1 GCA_913062615.1 uncultured bacterium
CGCTGATTATGGTTCCTAGGATGGATCTTAGTAGGCTTTATGGCAGGATAATTATAAAATCCTGAGGAGAAGACAGATATGCACATGCGTCAATCAGATCACGATCACGGCCCAGAGACCGTACCCGTCAAGATCATCCTCGAGAACCCCGAAGAACTCAACGAAGACGGGTCAGATACCGCGGTGCACGAGCTAATGGCGGCCAAGGGCGAGCACCTGCTCGAAATCGCGATCGAACACGGAATCAACATTGAACACTCCTGTGGCGGCGTCTGTGCATGCTCAACCTGCCATATCTATATCGAAGAAGGTATGGATATGATCTCGGAAGCCGAGGAAGAGGAAGAAGATCGCGTTGAGGAAGCACCGGGGCTCCAGATGAACTCCCGGCTCGCCTGCCAGTGCGATATCATCGGCGACGGCCCAATTGTCTTCCGTGTGCCCTCGTGGAACCGCAATGCGGTCAAAGAAGTTCCTCATTAGTGCGATTGGTGTGCCAAGGCGATATCCTTATGGCATGAATCGCACCCCCAGCATTGTTCACATTTTGATCTTGATCGCATTCGCTACGACGGCATCGTTGTGTACGGGTGGCCCACTCAAGGCGAGGACCTCGCCGACCGCTGATGTGGTCGAATCGGTCTGGGTCTCGATGCGGATCAAAGTACCCACGCCAGACGCCATGGGCGATGCTAAAGGGTTCGGGTTGGTCCTGATCGACCCTGATCGTGGATCGCTTGGCGAAGACTTTGCATGGGACGAACCGAACGCTGAGCATTCGATCGCGATCGGGTTCGATGTCCATAATCCTGAGCCTAATAAAGAAGCCGACGAAAACGATCGGGTGATGGGGTGGTTCGATGCGCAGGGCAACTGGTACAATCGCCCGCAACGCGAGGTGTCGGTGCATGCCGACGGGCGCGAACGAATCAATGTGCTCTGCGATGTCGAGTTCCGGGCCGGCGAGTGGATGGATGTGATGGTCCAGCTCCGCTATATCCTCGGCGGAGCGCATGTCATGGTCTTGGTCGACGGGCAAGCCGTGATTGATGATGATCTCTGGAATGTAAAACCAATGCAGCTGCACGCGATGGTCGGGGTTGAAGGCGAAGCGCTCGAGGTGGAAGATCTGGCGATCGTCCATTCAACGATGCTCGATGAACCAATGCCCGGGCCTGTGCGTGTTGAGGTGTTCGCTGAGGAGTTTTTAGCCAACGCCAAGCGGCTCAAGTCTGATGTTGGTTTTACGACGGTTCCTGATTCTGTCGGGCGCGTGATCGCGACGATGACGCTCTCGGAACCTGAGGTTGGGTATGACCATTGGGACAAGAAGGGCACGATCGGGCTTACGGTTCCGGGTGTTGGCGATGAGGCTGGCGAACGCTTCGAGGTGTTCCGTTTTATCACACCTTTCCGTCGTGGGTGGACCTGGTATATGGATGTGACGGATCTGCTGCCTTTGTTTACAGATCAGCGTCAGTTCGATGCCCATATCGGGACGTATATGAAGGGCTGGAATGTGTCGTTCGCACTTGATTTCTATCCGGGTGTTCCTGATCGCACGCCGATCTCGGTGGTGAATCTGTGGACTGGGAATGCGGATATTGGTGATCCTGACAAGCCGGTCGCCGAGTTCTACAAGGCTCGCGAGATCGAGGTGCCCGAAGGTACGACACATGCTCGGGTGCGTGCGACGGTGACCGGGCACGGGATGTTCCCCAACAGCAAGAACGCCGGCGAGTTCATGCCGATCTGGCGGACGCTGACGATCAAATCAGAAGCCAACGAGGGCGATGTGCTTGAGGGCGACTTTGTGACGATGTCGGCGCGGGATTATCTCTGGAAGACCGATGTGTATTTGAACCCGTGTCGTCCGCAGGGTGGGACATGGAAGTTTGATCGCTCGGGCTGGGCGCCGGGATCGAAGGTTGAGCCTTGGATTGTCGATGTCCAGCGTGAGTTTGTCTTTGGCGATACAGTAACGATCGAGTATGTGCTCGATGAATATCTCAACGAAGGGCGGGGCGAGACCTGGGCGCCTCACCATTGGACCGATACGGTCGTGGTTTTTTATAAGTGAGTGGATGAAGCATAATGGCACAGAAACGAGAACTTCAAGATCGGTATTTCCGCCAAGCAAAGCGCGAAGGCTATGTTGCGCGATCGGCGTACAAGCTCCTCGAGATCAACAAGCGACGCAAGCTCATCCGCAAGGGTGATCGTGTGCTCGACCTTGGGTGTGCGCCCGGATCGTGGCTGCAGGTCGCCGAGAAGATTGTCGGCGAAGATGGTTTGGTTGTCGGGATCGATCTCAAACGCGTGAACACCGAGTTTGGGGAGAATGTACACCTGATCGAGGGTGATTTCACTGAGGTCACCGCTGCCGATCTGCTCGGCGGGGGCGACGAACTCTTCGATTCGGTGATTTCCGATATGGCACCAGATACAACCGGGCATGGCGATCATTTCTTCTCGGAGCGATTGTGCCAAGAGATCATCAACTCGCTGCCCAGCCTGCTCAAGACTCGGGGCACCTGCACGATGAAGGTGCTCGAAGGCGAGACCTTCCCGCACTTGATCAAGCGGATGAAGCAATGCTTCCGGATCTCGGGGGCGATCAAGCCCGATGCGTGCCGAGATGTTTCGCGCGAGACTTATTTGTATGGGATTGGGTTCCGCCCAAACCGAGTGACCCACTTTGATGAGCGCAACGACGGCGAGCTGCCCACGCCTGTGCCCGGGTGGAATGATTGATTTTTCTCGCGCCCATCGCGGGGTTGATCGCTGGTGCGATCGGGGTTAGCGCGGTGCTGCTTCTGTACATGCTCAAGCTGCGTCGTCGCCCGATTTCGGTATCGAGCACGCTGCTCTGGAAGCGGGCGGTCAAGGACATGGAGGGCAATGTGCCCTGGCAGCGGGTGTCGCCGAGCATGCTGTTGCTGCTGCATTTGTTGATTGTGATCTTGATGTCGTTGGCGATCGCTCGCCCGGTGTTCGATGATGCCTTTGGCGATGATCAGCGGGTGTACTTGGTGATAGACACCAGCGCCTCGATGAATGCCGTAGTCGATGGGCGATCGGGTTTAGAACGAGCCAAAGCGCAAGCGATTGATCGGGTCGGTGTGCTGCTGGATTCTGGACGATCGGCGCGGGTGAGTGTGCTGAGTTCTGGTATAGAACCTCGCGCGGTGATGACGGATTCAAATCAGCGGGGTCGGCTCATCGGGGCGATCAATGCGATTCAAGCAACGGATCAGCCCGGCGATATTGTTGATGCGATTGAGTTGATCGAATCGCTCCACGAGGCTTCATTTCTCGATGATTCTGAGGATGCCGAGCAGTTCAGCGACGGTTTGGTGTGGGTCTATACCGATGGCGGGTCGGTCGACACCAATACACTGGCAATGCGTGGCGGCAGCGGCGTGAGCGTATCGCCTTATGACGAAGATACCAAGCTGGGGAATGTTGGCATCATTGCAATCGGCGCGGCGAGAGATCGGAGCGACCCGGCGATGTGCCGAGTGTTTGTGCGGGTGGGGCGCAATAGCGACGGCCCGATCGCGAGTGTGATCCGGGTGATTGAAGGCGATCAGGTGATTATGAGCCGAGCGATTGCGTTTGATGCAGATGAGGAATCCAAAAGCGAAACCTTCGAGCTTCGCCTGATGCTCGGCGCGTTGTTGCGTGTCGAGATCGATGTAGACGATGCGCTCGTGGTCGATAATCATGCGTGGGTGAAGGTGCCTGATCCTCAGCCGGTGCGTGTGACGGTGGTTGCGCCTGATGGTGTTGCTGATCCGCTGTTGGTCGACATGCTCGAAGTGATCGCACGGACGAGTGTTGCGGTTGTTGATGAGGATGATGCGATCGGCGATGTCGATCTGGTGGTCTTCGATCGGGTGTCGCCGAGTGCTTTGCCCGACGGGCCAACGCTTGGGTTTGGGAGTGTGCTGCCTGGTCAAGATCGATCGGATCTGTTAGATGCATTGAGGCAACGCTCGCGGATGATCTCTTGGGATCGGGCGGATGCGATGGTGCGCGATGCCGCGGTGGGGAGTGTTTCGTATCAGCGATCGGTGCTCTTGGAAACAAATGAGGGCACGAGGGTGTTGGCGAGCGACCGCGATGGTGCGGTGATTGTTGAAAAGGTGATCGGCACGCATCGTCATGTGCGCGTGGGGTTTGCGTTGCATGATTCGAACTGGGCGGTGCAGGTCGGGTTGCCGATCTTTTTGATCAATGTGATCGAGCAGCTCTTGCCCGGGACGAGTGGGGTTGGCGAGGTGTACACCACCAACGAGGTGATCCGGGTTGAGGGTCATTCAACCGGTCCGATGCAACTCGCGGGCGAGATCGAGGTCGGGAGTACGCGGATCGGTGTGAGTATGTTGGACCCCGCTGAGAGCGCACTGGATGTGCGTGCAGATGTGGTCATTGGATCAAGCGAGATTGAATCTCGTCGGTTTGATGATCGAACCCAACGCGAGCTCTGGCGGTGGTTCACGCTTGTTGCGATTGTGCTCATTGCGTTTGAGTGGTTTGTGTACGCGGCGCGTGTGAAGATCGTGTAGGTCAGTTCGCACGCAGCTGATCGAAGTTGCCCGCGTCGATGCTCAGGCGACCGGGTTCAGGTTGATCGGGGATCATGCGTCTTGGCCAGGCGGTATGAACACTATTTGCATCGGTGCGTTCGAGCCCGAGTTGGAGCATGTTGTCTTGATCGAATGCTCCGGTTGGTAGATCAATCGCAGCGATCCATCGCCCATCGAGAATGCGGGTCTCGACATTTGGCAGCCCGATCGAAAGCCTCGAGCCGGACACAAACTCAACCTTCCCATCGGGAGTAATCGTCCAGACGGCGAACGGGTTGGTGTATGGGCCGACCCAGAGGGTGAGTTGCTCGTTTGGGCTGTGGGGGTCGGGTGAGGCGAGTTCGATGAAAAGCTGCCACCCGTAGGCCGGGTTGGTGCGCGTTGGGATCGCGGTTCGCCGGAGTATCCCGACCGTCGATCGCGACGGGTGCGGCGATGCCCCCGCGAGCGGGCGATTGGTGATCAGCGCATTCATCGTCCAGTCGTTGAGCATCGGCCCGATCCGGACATACGGGGCGCGGGCGGGCGTTGGCGATGCGATCACCTCGCTGGTGGTCTTCCATCGCCCGGTGCGGATGCGGACGCTTTGGGATTGGAGCATCGGAGTGCTCGGAGAGATTCTTATCGGATCAATCGCGACGGTGATGTTGGTCGCGAGATTCGGAGGTACGGTCGAGAGTTCGGGCGAGGTGGAGTCTGATTCTACACGGAAGAGCGATGAGCCGGGCATACTCGCCAATGAGAGCAGCGAGATGGTCGGGATGAATCGGTTGGTCGCGGCCTCGATCTGTCCTTGGTCGTCTGTGATCCATGCGAGGGCGCGGGGTTGGTTTTCGAGCCAGGCTTGGGCCCGGAGAGCTCGGGTTTTATCGTCGACGAATGGCGAGAGCAGATCGTGGGCGAGCCGAGCGAGATCGTTCGCCTCGCTGGTCCAGATCGGGAGGGTTCGGGTGCCGAACTGTGCGGTCATGATGAGTTGTGATTTGAGTCGATGGGCGAGCGGTGGGTCGATAAGCCAGATTCGCCCGAGGATGATCTGCCATCGCGCTTCGTGCTGACGGGCGAGCGCACGCAAGAGGTCGGCGCCGGGCGTGTCCATCGAGAGTTCGAGTTCGAGGGCATCGAGTGTTTGGTCAACAGTCTGGTCAGATTGCGTGTGACTGGGATCAAGCCCATCGGTGAGCAATCGTGCGTGCCAGTTTTTAAATGGGTCGTGGCGGTATTGATCGATCACCGATCGGACCGCTTGATCGGAGATCGCATCGGGCGAGGCCTTCATCGCCCAGAGATCGTGCAACGAATGCGAGTCGCTCTGGGTGTGGGTGTTTGCAGCAGCTTCGAGGTTGGTGCGTTGTGGATCGGACAGCCAGTTGAGTTCGTAGCGTCGCCCTTCGAACCAGAGCCCTTGCCCGACCGCGTCGATGGGCAGGGGGATATTGATGAACCATGTCCCGATCGGGCGTTGGTTGCGTTTGAGTTTGGTGATCGCAGAGTAATCGGTCGCGGTCCAGATGCCTGTGGATGTTGTCCACCCGGGCAGCGTTGGCTGTGGCGATATCCCGACCCAATAGGCCTTTGAGTGGAGGATGCGTCCGTCGTCGAGTTTGGTTGTCACACCCGCGTGGAGCGAGCGTTCGTTGGGTGCGATGATGGGGATGATCAGCGGGTAGGACACGATCGCATCGAGTCGATCGGCAGCCGGGCGGACGGACTGGGCGGGCATGCTGCTGGCAAAGCCGGCGATGCACAGGGTGATCAAGCGGATTCGGATAAAAGAAAAAATGGGCATGTATGGGCTTTGAAATGGTGATTTTGGAATGATTGGGGGTTTTCTGTCAGCCTATGGATTGGGTGGGCGGTACAACAGTGTACGCGAGCCGATCCAATACCCTTTGCTGGGATTCGTTTGGCTCTCAAGGAGGCGAACCCGATGCTCAACAACCCGATGCTCAACAACCATACGCAGCGATCTTCATTCCGTTCCCGAACTCGACTGAAACAAGGTGGCATGAGCGTTCTCGCCCTATCGGGAGCCTTGCTCGCTTT
>CAJXXI010000147.1 GCA_913062615.1 uncultured bacterium
CATTGGATAAGCCGCAGGTGAGCTGGACGGCTGGGTACGCTTCGACGATGCGTTTGGAGCCTTCGATCAGTGCGTGTGCGCTGCGTCGATCGGAATCTAGCCCTGTTGAGATTGGCAGCACCAACGGATCGATAAACAGATCAGATTCGGCGAGTCCATGAACACTTGTCGCGCGTTTGATGGCGCGTTCGGCGATTTCAAACTTGCGATCAGCGGTGCGGGCCATTGCTTCTTCGGGGTCTTCGTCGATGGTGCCGATGACGAGGGCGGCGCCGTAGTCTTTGGCGAGCTTGCAGAGCTGGTCGAATCGTTCTTCACCATCTTCGAAGTTCGCCGAGTTGATGATGCACTTGCCGCCGGCTGCCTTGAGCCCCGCTTCGATGGTTTCGGGCGCCGTCGAATCGAGCATCAGTGGGGCATCGGCCTGCTGGACAAGGCGTGAGATCACCTCGTGCATATCTGTTGGGCCGTCGCGTCCTGCGACATCGACATTGACATCGAGGATGTGCGAGCCATCCTTCACCTGGTTCTTGGCGAGCGAGCAGATGCCCTCCATGTCTTGGGATTCGAGCAGGCGTTTGAAGGCGCGTGAGCCTGATGAGTTGCACCGTTCGCCGACGATCAGGAACGATGCGTCCTGGCGATATTCAACTGCGGAATACAACGACGAGCAGGCGGGGATGATGGTGGTCTCTGGTCTTTGACCCAAGGCAGTGTCTTTGACAAGGTTGGCGAGGTAGCTGATGTGCTCGGGGGTTGTGCCGCAACATCCACCAACCGCGTTGATGAGTCCTTCGCGGAGGAATATCTCCATCGCGTCTTGGAAACCTTGCGAGGTCAGCGGGTAGAGCGTTTCGCCCTTGACGAGTGCGGGCAAACCGGCGTTGGGCATCACGGTGATCAGGCGATCCCACTTGCTTGCCAGCGTGCGAACGGTCGAGACCATCTCGACGGGCCCGGTGGCGCAGTTGAGCCCGAGCGATGCGATGGGCAGCGGGCGGAGGGCTTCGATGGCTGCTTCGATTGAGGTGCCGATGAGCATGGTGCCGGTTTGTTCAATTGTGATCGAGACCATGACGGGCACAGAATCTGGATCGAGATCGAGTTGTGTTGCAGCAAGCCGAATGCCCGCGAGAGCTGCTTTGATCTGGAGAAGGTCTTGGCAGGTTTCGAGGAGGACGGCATCGACGCCGCCCTTGATCAATCCGCGTGCAGCGTCAGCGTAGGAATCTCGCATCGCGTCGAAGGTGATTTGCCCGAGCGTGATGAGCTTGGTGCCAGGTCCCAGCGAGCCGGCGACGAACCGGGGTTTGTCCGGGGTTGAAAACTCGTCGGCTGCTCTGCGTGCGACGGTCGCTCCGGCGCAAGCGAGTTCTTCAGCACGGTGTGCGAGATCAAACTCGCCCAGCGTGTGGGCAGCGGCACCAAAGGTGTTGGTCGTCACGACATCGGCGCCAGCACGGTAGTAGTTGGCGTGTATTTCTTGGATGATGTCCGGGCGCGTAAGGCACAGGACATCGGGGCAGTTCTCGCAGCCCATGTAGTCAGATTCAATATCGAGTTCGTAGCCTTGGGTCTGTGTACCCATCGCTCCGTCCCAGATCAGGACGGTGTGCTCGAGTGTTTTGGTCAATGATGGTCGGGTGGGCAATGTCATGGGCTGACTATATCCGATTATGTGGATAAAAGAATGAAACTGGCTCAGAATATAAAAAAACCGGGTCGCGATGACCCGGTTTGAGGCTTTGGACGATTCAGAGGCCCTGATTTATGGACAACCCGCTGCAAATGCTTGCAAGAAGGCCGAGATATCGAAGAAGTCGAAGATTCCATCATCGGTGAAATCACTGATGGGGTCTTGGTTGTTGAAGCCTGACAAGAACGCCGAGACATCGAAGAAGTCGAGGATGCCGTCGTCTGTCAAATCTGCCGGACAGATTACTGGTGGCTCTGGACAGGGTTCGCCGGTCAAGAAGGCGTCGATTGCGGCCTCGATGACTGATGGGTCGCCGATATCTTCTGCGATGAACCGAACGCGGATCCCGTTTGTCGGGTTGACAAAGTCAGCGATGCGGAACTGAACATTGAACCATCCACCAGTTGTGTGTGCAGATTTTGGCCCTACGGTTTCGAGTTCGGTCCAGGTGCTGCCGTTGTTGTTTGAGATTTCAACACGGAAGACATCTTCGCCCGGTGCGGTCCCGGTGCCGCTGCCGGTGTTGTCGAACCATCGGCTATACGAAATGAGGCTCTCGGGATTGTCTGCCAATCTAAACCGAGGGGACTTGAGGATTGTCTGCCCATCATCCACATCGGTGTTCCCTGCTTGATTGCCTGTCAAGAACGCAGAACCCGAGAAGTCGGAATCGAACGGGGGATCGCCACGATCGCCAAACCCTGCGGGGATGCCGCGTTCCCATTCGCCTTCCAAAGCGCCCGACACTGGTCCAGAGACTGTCCAGCCAAGGTCATCCTCGAAGTTGTCGACAAAGATCGTTGCAAAGTCGTTGACCATTGGATGGAACGGATCAGAAGCACCAGCAAGCGGGAAGGTGATTTCCCCTGCCGACTCGCCTTCGACGGAGATGTATATCCCGAGCATTTCATTACAGTTCGCAGCGGGGAGTGTGGCGGTGTAGTCGCCGTCGCTGACGAATACCAAATCAACACTCGCATATTCGCCATCGTTGACAGCATAAAACAGTTTTTCGGTGCCCGGGACGATCACATCACTCTGTGGCGTGATATTGACCGAGAACGGCGTTTCGAATCCTGGGTTTACTTCATCAGGAAGCGTGGTCAGAATGATCGGGTTTATAAACCCAAGCCCTTCGATACCGACCTCAAGCCGATACCGTTGGACGCCGTTGATGCTTGTTGCACCATTGACAACAAAGTAAAACTCGCCAGCGAACAACGCATCGAAGACCAAGGTCTCGGGCAAGCCCGTCGCGTTGGTATTGCTGCTCGCAAGAACCGTACCTGAGCTATCAAGCACGGTGACTTGGAGGTCTTGGATGTCGTTGTAATCGGTCATAGTCCCAGAATCACAAGATTGTGTCTGTGGGCCTTGGAGGTATTCATCGGCGTCGGGTATGACGGTGAAGGTGACCCGTGAGGACTGTGTGAGTGTGAGATGGAAATAATCCGTGTCGGAGTTGTCATCGATCCCGAGGTTGTCCATGTCGAGTGCGCTGTCTGGGGGGAGGACTCCGAGTTCGGTTGCTTGTGCTCGGCTGTCATTTGGCTCGGCGAAGTCGCCGTAGTTCCGGATGCCGTTGAGAATATCATCAAGCTGCGGGCCGTCATATTGTGTAGAGACGAACGGCTCCATGAGCTTTGTCTGATTGGCCGGGCACACATGAGGCATCCCGAGCCCATGACCATGCTCGTGTGCGGTCACATTTCGGAATCGAAGCGAGTTGTTCGATGTGCTGTTATAGAAACTATCGAATGCATCAAAGGCCATGTCGCCGTTGTTCGGGAAGTAGTTATACGCGAGGACGCCGCCGTTGCCATCGTTGGGATAGTTATAGGCAAAGATACGGATATCGCCACGAACCCCGATCACGCCGCCGCCCGAGCTCATATCGATCCCGTCGTCGTTTTCTTCCCATACATAGGAAACGCCGGTGAGTTCTGCCCAACGATCAAAGACCTGATGGAAAAGAGATTGCCATACGATCGTGTTGCCATACAGCCCGCCGAGCCACGCGAACATTTCGGATGGGCCCGCGCCAAGTCCGAGTGCTTCGGGCACGAATGCGCCGTCTGGGGCAAACGAGTAGGTGAGTACTGTGACATCACCTTGCCCAAGCCCGCCGCCGTCAGTCGCGGTGTTCGACCACCGCGGCCCTTGCTGGTATCGGCTGCCGTCGTCAGAGACAAACTGATAATCGAACAACTGATCGATCAAGAATGCAAACTTTGGATTTGTTCCTGGAGCAAAGCACATCGCGGGCATTTCGATGCCTTCGTCAAGCCCTTTGGCGATCGCTTGAACCATGGTGAGTTGCTGCTCGGTCAGTTCGTCTCGCATGGCATCGCTCAAGAGCATGCCGAGGAACTCGATCGCGGTTTTATCTGTTGGGATATGCGAAAGATCGCGTTGGTCGAACGAACGAGCGAATGATGTGATATCAAACTCTTGAGATCCAATGCCGTCTGCTTCGGCGATCTTCACTTGCTGCTCAACAGGGAGCGATCCAAACATCCGCTTGGCGAGTTCCTGCTTGAAGAGCTCGTCTGGATGCGCAATCGATACGGGGTAATGATCGGCACCGATTGTCGAGGCAGCGTTCACTGTCTCAGAGCCAATCGCAAATCCTGCGCAAGCTGATGTGATGAATGCTGCGGTTAAACTGAGTGTTGAAAATTTCATGTATGGAGACTCCTTCATGATTCGCCATTGGCATCTCGTGGGGCCAAAGCTTTGGGTGGCGAATACTATATTTGCTCTAATCTACCAGAGAACCCTTGCAACGCAATAGGTAAAATCGATTTTTGCTATTTACGATACCAGATCATAAAACAGTGTGTCGCAAGGGGTTGTGATATATTGATTATAGGCGCATAAATAGAGTTTGCGCATAAAAAACAGGCGGATGAAGCATTCCAACATAAATATGTTGAGATGCTTCACCCGCCTGTGAATATAGGAAGCCTTATGGACAGCCGGCCGAGAATGCAGCGAGGAATGCTGATACATCGAAGAAGTTGTACAAGCCATCGTTGTTGAAGTCGCCTTCAGGATCCATCGCACTGAATGCTGCGAGGAATGCCGAGACATCGAAGAAGTTCAACTCGCCGTCGCCGTTGAGGTCTGGTGGACAGACGACTGGAGGCAGTGCGGTGATAAACAAGCTGCCCAAGTAGCGTTGGATGTTATTCGTACTCGTCACGGGTGAAACGATCACGTAGTACACACCAGATGAGATTTCTGAATCGTATGTTATGGATTCACCGGATCCTGCACCCGTTGCATCTGCAGTGGCGACTGGATTGATAAGATCGGTACTCAAGAACATCTGGAGTTTGAGGTTGTGGATGGCGTTGTAGTTTGTATTTGAACCAGAGTTGCAAGAACTGGTCTGTGGCCCCTGCTGGTACTGTCCGGCGTTTGGAGCAACCGCGAAGGTGATCTTGGCACGATCAGTCAACGTGATCTTGTAAAAATCGGTATCAGTATTATCGTCAATGCTTGCCTCGAAAATATTGGCAAAGCCGTTGTCCGCGAATGTGCCCATATCGGTGGCATTTGGGAGGGTCTGGTTTGGTTCTTGTGGGTCGCCGTAGTGACGCTGGCCATTGAGAATATCGTCAAGCTGCGGGCCATCGTATGAAGTCGATACAAATGGCTCCATCAACTTGGTTGAGTTCGCTGGACACACATGGGCCATCCCGAGTCCGTGCCCATGCTCATGGGCAACGACATTCCGCAAGCGGATGGAGTTGCCACCGGTTGAGTTGTAGAAGCTATCGAATGCGTCGATGGCCATGTCGCCGTCATTTGGGAAGAAGTTGTACGCGAGGACGCCGTTGTTTCCATCGAATGGGTAGTTGAACGCGAAGATTCGTACATCGCCACGAGCACCAACCACGCCGAGAGAAGAACTCATGTTTCGCCCATCGTCATTCTGCTCCCAGGTGTAAGTAATCCCGGTGAGTACTTCCCAACGATCGAAGACCTGGTGGAAGAGGGATTGCCAAGCAGCGGTGCTGCCGTACTTGGCATCGAGCCATGCAAACAGCGTCGAGTTGCCTGCTCCGAGCCCTGAGTTTGGAATGAATGAACCATCAGGTGCGAATGAGTAGGTGATGTTTGTTGCTTCGCCCTGCGTAAGACCTGGGCCGTCGATCGCGGTGCGGGACCATCGGCTTCCCTGCTGGAATCGGCTCCCGTTCTCGCCAACGAACTGGTAATCGAGCATTTCATTCATCATGAATGCGTACTTGCCGTTGGTTCCTGGTGCGAAACACATCGCGGGAATTTCTTTGCCCTCATCCAACAGCGTTGCGATGTTGTTGAGCACAAAGATTTGTTGATCAGACAGTTCTGAGACCATCGCATCGCTCATGAGCATGCTCAGGTACTGCGTAGCGGTGATGTCTTGAGGGATGTGTGAGACATCGCGTCCTTCGTAGTTGCGAGTGAAACCAGAGATGTCTACAACATCTGAACCGAGCCCGCCCTTTTCAGCGATCGCTTGCTGCTGGTCAGGATGGAGCGAGTTGATCATTCCACGAGCGATTTCTTGCATGGCAAGTTCGTCGTGGCTGGCAATGCTCTCTGGGTAGTTATTCGTCTGGGCACCGATGGCGGCACCCGAGATCATCGAGAGCGTTGTACATGCGATGAGGGCGATGTTGCGGTTCATTGTCTTCCCTTTATTCTCTGCAGTCCATACATTGGAGGAGCAGTTGGTATTGGCGTGTGTACACGCCGAGTGATTCAAATCAGGTACCAAGATGTCAATGACATCCGGCACGACACGCGGGCTATCTGGCAGCACAACGGCTACTGATCTGTGATATTCCGTATGTCCATACATTTCCATATGGAGGAATACTGAGATCAGAGCAATGCTCTGCTGCGTAAAATGTGTTCAACCTG
>CAJXXI010000148.1 GCA_913062615.1 uncultured bacterium
CCTGGTCGAGCCGATGGGCGATTCGGATGGCATGATGACCTTCGACGCCATCCCCGAGACCCTCGCCAAGACGACATTGGGGAGCTGGGAGGTCGGTCAGCGGATCAATCTCGAGCGCCCATTGCGGATGGGCGACGGGCTCGATGGGCATCAGGTCCAGGGGCATGTCGACGGCACGGCGGCGGTGGCGTTGATCGATCCGAGGGATGGGTACCGGGTTCGGCTGAGTCTGGACGCGGATCTGATGCGGTTCATGATCCCCAAGGGGTCGATCTGTATCGATGGGATCTCATTGACGATCGCGGCGTTGGATGTCGCTGATCGATGGGTCGAGGTGGCGTTGATCCCTGAGACCTTGGAGCGGACGAATCTGGGTGATCGGGCAGCTGGGGATCTGGTGAACATCGAGGCGGATGTGATGGTCAAGACCATCGTGCACACGATGGCGAACTATCAACAGACGATGGGGTGAGTCGATGGACAAATCTGAACCACCATCAGATGGCAAGACCATACGGAAGCCAATAGCGAAGAAGGTGTATGGAAAAATTGCGTTTTTGGTCGTTGTTGTTGGCTTGTTTGTCATGGTGGCCGAGGCATTTAAGACAGTCGGAGCTCTTCTTGTAGTTGTGTCATGCTTTGTGTTTTCGATCGCACTGTACAAGATTATTGAAGGGCATGGCACGCTCAAGATGTACTTGCTATTTGGTGGGTCTGTGGCGGTGCTCGGCGGATATTTCGTCGTGATCCCGCTTGTTGTTCGAACAGCGGCGTACAAAAAACAGAAGACACGATTGTTAGGTATGATTCAGTCATGAGAATCCTTGGTATTGATCCCGGTTTACGAATTACGGGCTATGGGTGCATCGAGGGGGATGCGGTTCGGCCTGCGATTGTAGAGGCGGGGATTTTTCGGTTGGCGAGTGGGTCGCCGGTGCCGCCGGTGGCGGATCGGTTGGTGGAGCTGGATCATGATCTGCGGGAGCTGATCGAACGGGTGAAGCCGACGGTGATCGCGGTGGAGGGGTTGTTTGTGCACTATGCGCATCCTGACACCGCGGTGATTATGGCGCACGGGCGTGGGGTGATTTTGCTCGCGGCCAAGCAGATGGGCTTAGAGATCATGGAGTTCAAGCCCGCCGAGGTCAAGAAGGCGGCGACGGGCTCTGGTCGGGCGACGAAGGTGCAGATGCAAGAGGCGATCCAGTCGCTGTTTGGGTTGCCGGAGCTGCCGACGCCTGCGGATGTGGCGGATGCGTTGGCGATCGGGGTGTGTGGGTTGCGCCGATATGAGGCTGGGCGTGGGTTGGGCGTGTGAAACAGCGCTAAACTTGTGGATATGAGCACCGAACCAGAAAAAGTTGTTGCGCAAGTACTGATCGTTGAAGATGAGCCTGAGCATGCCGATGTGATGGCGGAGGCTCTGCGTCGCCCGGGGCATATCTGCACGATTGTTCATGGGATCGAGGCGGCGGCCCAGGAGCTTCGCCATGGCTCGTTCGATGTGATCGTGACGGATCTGCGGATGCCTGAGAGCGCGAACAAAGAAGGTGTGAATCATGACGGCGGCGACGCGGGGATGCGGGTGCTTGATCTGGCGGGGCGGTTGCAGCCCGATGCCGAGACGATCATGGTGACGGCGCATGGTGATGTGCCGACGGCGCGCGATGCGTTCAAGCATGGTGCGTTTGACTTTGTCGAGAAGCCTTTGGATTTGATAGTGTTCAGGTCGGTGGTGAACCGTGCTGCAGAGCAGGCGGTGCTCCGGGGCGAGTCGGGCGATATGAAGGAGCTCATCCAGCACGATGGGTTCGAGGGGATCATCGCGGGCTCGGAAGTGATGCGGAAGATTTTGAAGACGGTAAAAACGGTTGCGGCGTCGAAGCTGCCGGTGTTGATTACCGGTGAGAGCGGGACGGGCAAGGAGCTCATTGCGCAGGCGGTGCATAATAACTCGCCACGATCGAGCAAGCGGTTTGTGACGATGAACTGCGCCGGGCAGGCGGAGAGCTTGCTCGAGGATCAGCTCTTTGGGCATGTGCGCGGGGCGTACACCGGGGCGGAGAAGGACCGCGAGGGGATGTTTGAGTTTGCGGACAAGGGGACGGTGTTTCTCGATGAGATCGGTGACATGCCGATCGCGATGCAGGCGAAGTTGTTGCGGGTGCTTGAGAGCGGCGAGGTGGTTCGTCTCGGTGCCAATGACACGAAGCATGTAGATGTTCGATTGGTGAGCGCGACGAATCAGGATTTCACGAAGAAGACAGCGGACGGGAGTTTTCGTCAGGATTTGTTCTTCCGGATTAACGGGGCGCATATTCATCTGCCGCCGTTGCGGGACAGGCGGGAAGATATCCCGCGGATTGTTCGTCATGCGATCGCCAAGTTTGGCGGCGAGCTGTTATCGGGCGAACCGATCCCGGAGATCAGCGACGCGGCGATGCTTCGGCTGACGGCTTTTCGTTGGCCGGGCAATGTGCGACAGTTGATCAATGTGGTCGAGAATATGGTCGTGATGGCGATTGGTGATCGTGGCGATGGGCAGCTGGTGCGGATTGATGTGGGGCATATCCCCGACGAGATCAGAGTCGGCGATGGTGATGGGTCTATGGACGATAGTTCAGGTTTGGGCGTCGGCGGGTCGCTCGCGGGGACGAGCCTTGAGCAGCTTGAGAAGCGGGCGATCCGCGAGACGCTCAAGTTGACAGCGGGGAATCGTGAGCAGACCGCGAAGTTATTGGGCATTGGGGAGCGGACGCTCTATCGCAAGCTCAAGGAATACGGGCTTCGATAAGGTCCGAGTTTTTATATCTTTAGACACGAAATAGAAACCTCTCGAGCGGGGCGATGGGATTACTCATGATGAATTGGAAAATGTCTATATTGCGGTAAGTTGGGGGTGTGTATATACCGATTCTGGGGACATGCCTCATGTGCGTGGGGCGAGTTTGCCCGGGGGTCTGGGCAACTCTTTGGAGCACTCTTTGATGTCTGATACATTGCTACAAGAAGTTCTGTCATGTCCGACTCTGCCGTCGCTGCCCGCGGTTGCGGTTCAGCTATTGGAGTTGACGAGTGATCCTGATGTGATCATGAGTGATATCGCCATGCTTGTTCAGCAAGATCAAGCGCTCTCGGCCAAGGTGCTCAAGACGGTGAACTCGAGTTTCTATGGGCTCTCAACACCCTGCGGCTCGATCGATCGAGCAATGGGATACCTTGGGCTCAATACTGTCAAATCGCTCGTGCTCGGGTTTAGTCTTGTCGAGACGACCAAGGCAGTTGAAGAGGGCTTTGATCTCGATGCACATTGGCGAAGAGCGATCATCGGCGCGACTGGTTCGCGTGTGATCGCTAAGCGCATCGGTAGGGTTGATCCTGAGGAAGCATTTACCGCCGCGTTGTTCCAAGACATGGGCATGCTCGCGGCGTTCGCAGCGTTGGAGAGTCAATACGTGGAGGTCATCGACGGCATTGATCACCGGGTGGTGTGCAAAACGGAATCTGAAGAGTTTGGGTTTGATCACGCCGAAATCGGGCACAGGCTCGCATCAAAGTGGAAGCTGCCCGAAGAAATCTGCGAAGCGATCCGGTGTCATCATGATCTTGATCATGTGAAGGCGGCGCATTTGCCATTGGCGCAGGTTGTTTCGCTCGGCGCGGTGATTTGCGACACGATGAACGAGAAGACCACCAAGTCAGCGATCCGGAAGTTTGAACGGGTGGCGCAGGAGTGGTATGGCGATAACGCACCCGATATTGAGACACTGATTGATGAGGTCGCCGAGACTTCGAAGACACTCGCCAAGATGTTTGAGCAAGACATCGGCGACCTGCCATCGGCTGCTGAGATGATGGCCAGGGCACAAGAGCAAGGGATTGAGCACCAGGTCTCGCTCCAACGCGAAGCCGATGAAATGGCGCGCGAAGCGCACATCGACGGGCTGACCCGTGTTGCCAACCGTAAACACTTCGACGGCGAGCTCGAACGGGTGTACAGCGACTTTGCAAGCAACACAACTGAGTTTGGTGTGTTGTTCTTCGATGCGGACAAGTTTAAACTCGTCAACGACACCTATGGGCACGCTGCGGGCGATGCGGTATTGATCGAGCTCGCCAAACGCACGAGTGATGTGGTCGGCGACGCGGGGCTTGTTTGTCGCTACGGCGGCGAAGAGTTCGCGGTCATCGTTCCCGGTGTGACGCTCGATGAATGTGCAGCACTCGGCGAGCGGGTCCGGGCGATCATAGCTGATTCGCCGTTTGATCTCTCAGCGCTCGAAGGCGTGCCTGATGAACTCACCGTGACGGTCAGTGTGGGTGTTTCTACATCCCATGCCGGATCGCAGACACGATTGTCGAGCGCGGATCAGGTCGTGCAAGAAGCCGACGAGTGTGTGTACGCAGCCAAAGAAGACGGGCGAAACAATGTGAAGGTGTGGGGGCGATACACCAAGAGTGAAAAATCGGCAGAGCCAACATCGGCTCCCGAGTCCGCACCAGCGCCATCGAGCATGCCAGAACCAGAAGCACCCGCAGCATCAGTTTCGATGCGGACCAAGAAGGCGAAGAACGCTGGGCGGATTTTGTTCATCGAGGACGACGCGTTGGCAGCGACGCTTGTTATTTCGTTGATCAAACGAAGAAGCAAGGTTGATATCCAGTGGGTCAAGAACGGGACCAAGGCATGTATACTGATTGACTCGGGCAAGTATGCCGGCGATGAAGCGTTGGATCTGATAATCTGCGATTTCAACTTGCCCGGATGCAACGGGCACGAGGTGCTCCGGGTGGCGAAGAGTTCGGCGACGGTTGCCGATGTGCCGTTCTTTCTGCTTACGAGCAGCACCGATGTCGATATTCGTGAGGAAACACTCCGGCGCGGCGCGACTAAGTTCGTCCACAAGGATGAGTTCTGTGCGAATGTGAATAAATGGGTCGATGAAGTGCTCCACCCAGTGAAACTCGCGGCCTGATTCATTTTCGATCAGTTTACCAATCGAGTGTCGATCGCCAGGCGGTGGTCAGCTCTTCGATTGAAGCGTTGAGTGTGCCCCAGCTCAGTGTACCTGTGTCGGTGATGTGTCCGAGTGTTTGTATGGGGATGTCGCCGAGCGTTGCTTTGAGCTGTTCGGGGTCTTCAACCTCTAATACATAACACGAAGGCGATTCGTCGAAGGCGATGATTGCGTTGAGTTCGTTGCTGCCAACAAATCCTAATGGACAATCGTTGGTGGTGCCCGCGATGAGCATCTCGGCGACGGTGCAGAGCACGCCGCCGTCGGAGACATCGTGGGCGGCTTTGACGAGCCCGGATTTGATGAGCTGGTGGACGGTGCTTGCGGTCTTTGGACCGACTTGGAGATCAAGCGTTGGCATGTTGGTGTCGGAGACGAATCCGAGCATGTGTGCGTGTGAGCCGGCGAGCTTGGCTTGAGGTTGTCCAATCAGAACGAGCGCGTTGCCGACGGCTTTGGCATCGGATGTGACACACTTGTTGACATCAGGGACGATGCCCATGCCGGTGATCAACAAGGTCGGTGGGATCTCGATGGTCTCGCCGGTATCAGTCGTGAACTGGTTGTTGAGTGAGTCTTTTCCCGAAACGAAGGGCGTTTTGTAGGCTTTCGCGCCGTCGTAGCAGGCTTGGGCAGCGCGGACGAGCGAGCCCAGGTTCTCGGGTTTGGTGCACGATGGCCAGCAGAAGTTGTCGAGGATGGCGACGCGTGATGGGTCGGTGCCGACGCACACGAGGTTGCGCATGCATTCGTCGATGGCGGCGAGTGTCATGGTGTATGCGTCGTCGCTGAGCCCGGTGACCAAGCCACACCCGACCGAGAGGCCTTGCCCTGAACCCGGGACGGGTTCGACGACGGATGCATCGCCCGGCCCGATGCCCTTTGGGCCGACGAGCGGCTTGATGACGGTGTTGCCTTGGACCTCGTGATCGTATTGGCGGACGATCCAGTGCTTGGATGCGATGTTGGGATGCGCGAGCAATGCCAGCAGTGCTTCTTTGAGCGGGACATCCTGAGCGGTTGTTGCTTCTTGCTTTGGCGCGGTCCATGTTGCGGTGCGGGTGGGGGTGGGGATGCCGTCGTGCATGAATGACATGGGGAGGCGTCCGACTTCGGTGCCTTCAAAGTTCAAGACGAGTTCGGCATTGTCGGTGCCGAAGTGTCCGAGATTGGCGAGTTCGACATGCTCCTCGTCGCAGATCCTTTGGAGTGCGGGGAGGTTTTCTTCGGATACCGCGAGGACCATTCGTTCTTGGGCTTCAGAGATCCATATCTCGGTATAGGACAAGCCGGCGTATTTGAGCGGGGCTTGTTCGAGGTTGACGAAGGCGCCGACTTGCTCACCCATCTCGCCGACGGCTGATGAGAATCCGCCTGCGCCGCAATCGGTGATCGAGCGGTAGAGCGGGCCGCCCTCGTAGTCGCGGGCCCGGAGGATGGCGTCGAGGGTTCTTTTTTCTTCGATCGCGTTGCCGATCTGGACAGCGTGGGAGAACTCGTCGGCGTGGGTGTCTGTGAGTTCTGCGGAGCTGAAGGTCGCCCCGTGGATGCCGTCGCGTCCCGTTTTACCACCCAGTGCGATGATGCGATCGC
>CAJXXI010000149.1 GCA_913062615.1 uncultured bacterium
CGCCGTATCAAGCCCCTCGACCACATACCCACACTTCTCGCGCAGCAGCGTGTATTCATCTTTCCATGGGGTGGATCGGGCCATAGGAGAACAGTAGGGGGCTTGGGACATATACTTGCAGCATGAAGATTCAAGTAATCGTTATCTCGATTCTGCTGGCGTTTGTGCTCGGCGTGCCGTTCATGATGAGTGCGGGCAAAAAAGGCACCGGGCATCAGCCCGGGACGCGCTCGTTGATCATTGTCACGCCCCATGTGCCTCAGATCCGTGATGAGTTTGGATACGGGTTCGTGCAATGGCATGAGCGTGAGTATGGCGAGGCCGTCAGTATTGACTGGCGGACGCCCGGGGGCACCTCCGAGATCCGCAAGCAGCTCGAAGCGATGTTCAAGGATGCACTCAAACGCGGGGCTGAAGGCGATGGATTTACGCTCGATGCCGATGGCGTGCTCACGCTTGAAAATGGAACCATCCCCTTCGACATCATGTTCGGCGGCGGGTCGTTTGATCACGGTATGGTGAAAAATGGAGTCACGGTTTCCGTAAAGAACACCACTGGCTCGACAACGACTAATCTCGAACTCTCCGCTTCGATGTCGCGTCCGGCAGATTTCACACAAGCAGAACTCGACGAGATGTTCGGCGAGAACAAGATCGGCCCACAAGAGTTGTACGACCCAGAGCAATACTGGATCGGCACCGCGCTTTCGAGCTTCGGGATTGTGTACAACGGTGATGTGTTCGCCAAGTTGGGTATTGATAACCCGGATTCATTCGCTGATCTGACTGCGCCCGAGTTGGCCGGTTGGATCGCGCTCGCTGATCCGCGTCAGTCAGGTTCGATCACCACGACCTTTGATTCGATCCTCGGCAACGAGGGTTGGAAACAGGGTTGGCGGACATTGCGAGCCATGAGTGGCAACACGCGATACTTTACGAACTCATCGACCAAGCCTCCGATTGATGTGTCGCAGGGCGAGGCGGCTGCGGGGTTGGCGATTGATTTTTATGGGCGTGGTCAGGCGCAGGTCATCAAAGACTCTGGTGGTGGCGATCGTGTTGGCTATGCAGACCCAGCGGGCGCGGTGTATGTCGATGCCGACCCGATCTCGATCATCAACGGCGGCCCAGACTACGAACTGGCGGCTCGGTTTGTCCGGTATTGTTTGACCGACGAGGGCCAAGCCCTCTGGCAGTTCAAGAAGAATGATCCAGACAACCCGCAGGGCCCAGATGGAAAACCGATGGGCCCGCAGTGGCGCGAGCTTCGTCGGATGCCGGTCAAGCGATCAATGTATGTGAAGTATGTCGAGTACTTCGTCGACAAGGCCGACCCGTTTGAGCTGGTCTCGGATGTCAAGAACCCCGGGTGGCGTGCGGGTGTCAAGGTGATGATGGGATGCTTCGGGATCGACATCGCCGATGAATGTCGAGCGGGGTACGGCGCACTCAACGAGGCGATCGCATCGGGCAAGTTCAGCGATGAAGAACTCGCCGAGCTTGATGTGTTGTTCTACTCATTCCCAAAGACTGAAATAGATGGCGAGATGGTGCCGTTCACCGAAGCGACCTATCGAACTGTGCGCAATGTTTGGCGAGATTCCAAATCCCAAGCCGAGCTTGAGATCGAATACTCCGCGTTCTTCCGCAACAACTATCGCGAGATCGTTCGGCGGGTGAAGGCGAAGAAGTAAGAAGCCAGTGGCTTACCAACCAGATTGCACTTCGTCGCCATGGAGCAGTTTCCACGCGGCTTCGAGCATTTCGCTGCACCCTAACCCGGTCGCACCCGAGATCGGGAAGATCTCTTGGTTCGCATCGAGCTGGAGCTCGGTACGCAGCGTATCGATCGCTTCTTGCTGATCTTCTGGGGTCATCAGATCGAGCTTGTTGAGCGCGATCATCTCAGGTTTTTCAGCGAGCTCCGATGAATAGTCGAGCAGTTCCTGGCGGATGCTGCGGTAGTTCTCGGCGGCGCTGAGCGTATTGTCCGGCACGACATCAAGCACATGGACGATGATCTCGGTGCGTTCGATATGACGCAGGAAGTCGTGTCCCAATCCAGCACCGTCGGCGGCGCCTTCGATGAGCCCCGGGATGTCGGCGATGACGACTCGGCGTGCCGCATCAAGTATCGCGATCCCGAGCTGAGGCGACAAGGTCGTGAACGGATAGTTCGCAATCTTTGGATCAGCACGCGTCACTGATTTGAGGAAGGTGCTCTTGCCCGCGTTGGGCAGACCGACCAAGCCAACTTCTGCGATGACCTTGAGTTCGAGATTGAGCGCGAAGATCTCGCCGGGTTCCCCAGGTGATGCGGTGCGTGGGGTTTGGTTCACTGAGTTCTTAAAATGCTCGTTGCCGAACCCGCCCTTGCCGCCCTTGGCGATGACGAACGAATCGCCAGGGCCAAGATCGATGATTTGTTCGCCGGTGTCTTCGTTGAAGACGATGGTGCCCGCGGGGACACGGATGATGCGATCGGATGCGTCGGCACCCGTGCATTGTTTGTTCCCGCCGCCGTCGCCGTTCTCGGCTTTCCAGCCGTAGATGCCCCGGAAGTCGATCAGGGTGTTGAGCCCCTCATCGACAGCAAGGATGACATCGCCACCCTTACCCCCGTCGCCGCCGTTGGGTCCGCCCTTGGGCATACCTTTGGCGCGTTTGAAGGAGACCTTACCATTACCGCCGTCGCCGGCGGTGACCTGAATTCTTGCGCGATCTATGAACATAGCGGTGATCTTAGCCTGTTTGTGGGTAGAGCAGGTCGATTGGAGCGCCGAAGATGCCGAATCGACAGCGTTTGCGCGCACATTGCCCTCAGGGATCAAGTCTTGGTCAATACCGGCCGATAAGCAGCGGGATAAACCACCGAATAAAGGAGCTCGATATGACCACTCACCAGATCAACCGTCGCGAATATGAACGATTCGCAGTCAATCCAGGATACACCAGTGCAGGCGTTCGGCTTCACCCAGACGAGACCACCTTCACCCGCGAGGGTCATATTTATGACATTTCCGAAGGCGGGATCTGCTTTGAACTCGATATCCCCATCGAGCCGGGCCAAACGATCTCGATGCGGGTTGATATCCCATCAAATGTCGGCGATACCGGCCCGGGGCGTGCGGTGTTCATCACAGGCAATGTCGTCTGGTGTGATCTTGAAGAACCAGGACCAGCGAAGATGGCGATGGTCATCACTCGGTACGATCGTGAAGGCGATAAGCAACGGATGATCCGTGCACTGAGCGGCACAGGATATCAACGAGCAGCATAAAGCTCACATCACAATGAGAATCCACAAGCATCCTTCGGGGTGTTTTTTTATATGTGTGCTGGGGGTGGGTTGTCGATCGAGTATCGGCTCGAAACAAGCACCAGCCATTCCGGGTTGCCCTTGCCTCGGGGTTTGCCCTTTTTCATCTTGCCGCCAAGCACCGGGCTCTTTGTCCAGCCTTGCACGGTGTATCCGAGATCGGCGAGTGAATCACGCACGGATTCCGCGATCTCCTCTGCCCGTTGAGGATCAAGAATCCCGCCATCGCCAAGCTCTGATTTGTCCGCTTCATAGTGAGGCTTGACGAGCGAGATAATCTGTCCATCGGGTTTGAGCCATGCTGCAGCAGCATGCAACGCTCGGCTCTGGCGCGTCCATCCAAGATCAATCACACCAAGATCAATCCCGCCCTGCTCGATGACTTGGGTTGGTGTATCAAGATGCAATGCGTTCGAGCGTTCGTGGATGACTACGCGATCATCGGTACGGAGTTTCCAAGCGAACTCTCCATAGGCGGTGTCGATGGAGTGGACACATCGCGCCCCGCTCTGCAATAGGCAATCAGTAAAGCCGCCGGTCGAGCATCCGAAGTCTGCGCAGAGCAATCCGGTTGGATCGAAGTTGAACTCGCTGAGGGCGTGGTGGAGTTTGAGCCCGCCTCGGGAGACAAATACGGGATCATTAGTGTCGCTCATTTGAGTTCCGTGGTGGCGCGAGCGGTGTCGGTTGTCGGCTTAAAGACTGAATCTACGCCATTTTCGATCGGGTCTGACATTGCGGGTTGTGAGATCGGTGCGTGCGAGACGGGGACGCCGACGATCGAGATGCCCAGTTTATCTGCTCGTTCAAGCATCGCGAATCGATCGAGCATGATGACATCGCCCGCCGCGATTGCCAGGCATGTGCCGCCGTGCTTGTGCAGATTTTCTAGTGTCTGAAGCCCAACGGTTGGGACATCGGATCGGCGATCGTGCTGGGCGCGTGCGCCCTTGACGAGTGTCCACCCGCCGCGCCGGCACAGGTTGCCAGTGCGTTCGATCATCCGGTCGGTGCCTTCGACCGCTTCGACCGAGATCACATCGCGATCGCGGACGGTGAGCGATTGCCCGATATCGAGCCGAAGCAGTTCGGTGAGCAGTGGCCAGACAAACTCGATGTCCGCGCGTTGATTGGAGGTCGGCTTGGTCGTGGTCATCACGCCGGGCTCGGAGAGTTGGTTCATGATGGGGAATGTTGAGTCGATGAGAGATACTCCGTTCCGGTCGAGCTCGTCGGCGATCACTTTGAGCACCGCGTGCGAACGCCTGTCATGACGAAGATGCTTATACCACGCCACTGCTGTCGTGATATCAGGAATGTTTTTGATCAGCTTCCACTTCTGATGCATCAGCTTGGCTTTGTCGACCCGCCCAACCATGATCGCGTGATGCACGCCCATTTTGTTGAGTCGATTGCCCCACGAACGCATCCGCAGGAGCCCGACATCTCGAAATGAAGTACACATACCAGGGAGTGTGTCGTCGTATTGAAGGTGAAGTCCGAGTCCGTGTACTTCGTGTCCCATCTCGATGAGACCCTTGGCGACGAAGATTGGGAGGTCGCCGCCGCCTGCGATCAGCCCGATCGGGGCAGGTGGCGGCGGCGGGTCGGGCAAGATGGCGAGTGAAGCAGATGCCATTGAGAAGTGTAGATACCTTTAAATTGAATCTGACGGGTGGTGTATCGAAACCGATTCTATGAGAGATAATCTCGGCTTGATGGTGGAACTGACTGCAAAAGATTGCTTGTTAGTCTTCGCTATATCATGCTTGGGCATGGGTTTAGGATGAGTCGAGTCTATGCCATGATCTAGCCGATAGGAAAGAATCATATGGGCATTCGTGCAACCCCATCCCGATCACCGCTTGAAACCGTCAACGACGCCCCCGGGCAACGCCCTTGGCTTGGGGTGCAGTTCACCTGTGCCGGTGCCTATCAACGCGTCTTTCGGAGCGCAGATGGTGAAAAATACCTCGCCCGTTGTCCACGCTGCGGCAAGTCGATCACCTTCCGTGTTGGTGACGGCGGATCGAATCAACGATTCTTCGATGTGTCGTGTCGATAGAGCCTGGTCGATCACAACACCGTGAAAAGCGGATACACTCTCTCTATGGCATCAACATCCGCTCCCTATGACATTATTCGTTCACAAGATGTATGCGCTCAGACCGGGCGTGCACTCGAAATTGGTGAAGAGCACATCGCGGCCCTGATCGATTCGCTCGATGATGGGCCTTTGGTCCGGGTGCTTTACACGCTCGAAGCGTGGGAGAAAGGCCCGAACCTGCCTCCCAACACAGCACTCTTTGGGTTCTGGAAACGAACTGTTCCAAGTTCGGACGGACAACCCAAGCAACTCGTGTCCGAAGACGAGATGTTCGATCTCTTCGAGCAACTCGGTCAAGCCACCGAACACAAACAGCTCGCGTTCCGATACCTGCTCACGCTGATCTTGATGCGCAAGAAGAAGGTGGTCTTTGAGCGATCGACACCGGCGACCAAAGATGAGCAAGGTGTGCTGATCGTTCGGCTGCGTCAGAAGGGTGGCGAGGGGCAGCTCTTCGATGTGATTGATCCCGGGCTCGATAACGAGACGATTGCTCAAGCCACCGAAGAGCTCGGGCAGGTCATGAATCTTGATGCTGACGGAGGGCTTTGATGCGATTTGCATTTCGTTTCATATTGATTCTGCCGATGCTGATGTTGATCGGTTGTTCATCGACGGGCAAGGTTGATGTGACGAAGCTTGGTGATCCGCCCTCGGCACTTGAGCTCGCCGAGAAACACAACCAACGCGTCGAACCACTCGAAACCCTCTGGGCACGCATCAGCCTGCGCGCTCAGGGGCAGTATGCCGATGGTAAGTCATACGAAGAGCAGGGCGAAGGGCACCTGCAGATCGACAAGCCCAACAACATTTCTATCACGATCGGCAAGCTCGGCGAAACCTATTTTGCCTTTGGTGCCAACGCTGAGGACTACTGGTCGTTTGATCTCTCAAACTCGGATCACAAGACCATGCTGATCGGTAAGCTTGATCTCGCGACCCAAGAAAAGATCGAAGCACTCGGGCTGCCTGTGTATCCAGGCGAGTTGATTGCACTCACCGGCTTGATGCCCATCGACCTCACCCGTGCTGGTGGCACACGATGGGCAGACGACGGGAAATCGGTCGGGATCTCAGTGCCATCGCGATGGGGCTCGTTCACGCTTTG
>CAJXXI010000150.1 GCA_913062615.1 uncultured bacterium
CCCATTTGCATAAATATGCAACAATTTAACTCAGGCCCCCATCCAAACGGCGATGTTTAATCATCGAGCGAGATCGACTTTGGGCCTTCTTTGCCCGCGACGCGCTCCATATATCCATCGCCTCGTTTTTCATACTTGGTAAACCCAAGCCGATCGAGGTTCTTGTTGCTCAGTGTGCTCTTCTCTTTCATGTCCGACCACTTGCCCGCAATATTAGGGAGCGTCGGCACACGATGAACTGGCTTGCCCTCGTGCTTGGAGAGCGCATCGTCGGCCATCTTCTGGACGAGCTCGAAGTGCTCGCCGGTGCCTTCGCCTTGGCCATCAAGATATTCGTAGATATATACAGGCATTTCGGGTCTCCAAACGGTCGTTGTACTATTGACTATACGAGTTATCGACTCAAATAGATCGCTGATTTATCCTAAGTTCTTAGCCGAAGATCTGCCCAGATTCCGTATCCTGCATCTTCCAGCCGTTGGCTTTACAAATCTTCGAAAGCACCGGCCAGGCAAAGTCCATATTATTCACCACCACCATCGCCTGCATCAACTCATCATGCCCCATCGCATATTCAACGGTGTAGCCAGGCCCGTGAAGCACCATCGTGCTCAACCGCTTGGTATCGCCCCCATCGCCAGCCGTGTTAAACTTGGCAAGGGCGGTGCGGAACTCATTGGGCGTGCCCAGGGCAAAGTTCCCCGCGAGCATATCCTCGGAGTCTTTGGGTTTAATCATCACCAAGATGCGTTTTTTGCGTGAGCCCATAGAGAGAGAAGGATAGCCAAGGCAACCAACTTCGTCCCTTAATCCTGGTCATCATCGAGGATTCCGTCCGCCTCATCCTTCGCATCGAGCAAATCGGCCGCCTTATTGAGCAGCAACATCAAAGGCACCGGCTTGAGCATGTACGCATCAACCCCCAATGATTCGCCATACGCCTGATGGCGTTTACCCTCGTTGGCCGTCACCATAATCACGATCGGCGAATCTTCCTTGCCCTTAATCTTTTCGAGCGCGAGGAACCCAGAGCGTTTGGGCAGCATCATGTCGAGGATTACAAGCTCGGGCGGGTCATCTTCACAGATCCGGACCGCCTCGTCGCCGTCCATCGCTGTCAGGGTCAGTGCGCCCTCGGATTCAAAAGCAACCCTGATCGCGTCGAGCACATCTTTTTCATCATCAACGATCAGCACCCGCACATCCTGAAGCATCCCGTTTTCTTGTTCAACCTGCTCAACTTGTTCGTTCACCTGTTCATTCACCTGTTCTTCGCTCATGTGTATGCCCCTCGTTGGTTCAACCGTTTGTCGGCTCATTGAAAATGCGTGATGTTGTGCTCGACCATATAGGCCCGGTCCTGATCTGAACGATCCACGATCGCTTCGACCTCTTGGGTGGTCATCCACGGGAGTGATTCGAGCTTTTCGCGCAGGTTCTTTGGGAACGGCTTGTCGAGCCGTTCGTGGCGAGGCCTGCTCTTCCAGATTCGGTGCATCCAGAGGTACTGTTCCGGCGCATTGAGAACTGATTGCTCAATTGCTCGCCGATACCTCGCTGTGATGTAAAAAAGCGGGTCCGGCTGAGATTCCCAGTCCTCGGGATTGATCCGATCATAGATCTCGATCCGGTATTTGAGCTTTACGGCTTCATTGGGGTTCGTGCTCAGTCGGCGGGCGCTGCCGACAATGATCTTGGCGCGGTTCTTAATCGCCATCAATCCGATCGATTTATAACTCGATGCCAACCGACCAAAGAAGGGCACCTGCAATCCCCGATCGCCCGCGTTCTGGTCCGCAACAACTCCGACCGATTCGCCAGCCGCGAGCAGCTCGGGCAGCTTGTGCATCGCGCCAAACTTGTCGACCAGCTCGAGCCCACGCCGAGAGCGTGTCTGGCGCAGCCACGCATCCGCCGGGCGGAGATCAAGCGGGCGATAGAGCACATGCATCCGGAACCCGAGCAGCGCCATCGTGTACCCAAGGGTTTCCCAGTTGCCGCAGTGCCCGGTGAGCAAGAGCGTTGGCTCATCATCAATCAACGGGCGGATCACCTCGTTGAGCGAACCGAGTTCTACATAATCGGTCCACGCGTCCTCGGTTAGATATCTCGGCATCACCGCCAGCTCAACCGCCAGCATCGCCAGGTGCTCATAGCTCTTAAGCACAAGCTCTTCGCGATGATCTCTGTCGAGATCAGGCATCGCGATCGCAAGCCGATCGATCGCTCGAACAACACGCTGACGGTTCATCTTTGAGCCACCGAATGTTCGCCCGATCGTCTTTGCGCTCTTCAACACAGTTGGCAAAGGCATCGCATGCACCCCGATGAGCAATGAACGCATCGCGGTATACATCGCAGGTTGAATCACCAACGATTGCATGGCACCCAGTTTCGGGCGTGGATCATACCTCGACATCAAAGACTCCGTCTGTGCATCACTTATAAAAAAGGCATTGCCCGATCGGGCAATGCCTATATGCCTAAATCAGGCCAGGATCAGTTCGGGAAATCGCCGATGAGTGTCTGCAGACGATTCGCGTTGAGCAATGGCATCGAGGTTGACTCGGCCTTCATCATCAGATCGTCGTACCGATCGATCTCTTGCTGAAGACGCACAAACTCTTGAATCGTCGCTACAGGAGCACCCGGGCTTGGCTGGGGCGGCAAGATCGGCTTCACGCCCAACACCACAAAGTCAGTATCGCCAGAAATCTCAGGAACAAGAATCCCGCCCCACCGTTCGATGAGTGCTTCGAGTGTCTCGCGCTCAAACCGTGAAGCGATCCCGTCGCCATCGGTGTCAAAGAGCCCATCAACAACAAAGCGGTAAGTCTTGGTCGGGTCATAAATCGCGTTGGCGATCACATCGCCACGAACGATCGGGTTGCCCGCGGATGATTCGATGATGCGAGCACGCGAGAATGATTGTTCTACGCGGACAATCTCAACAATCGCTTTGCCGATCGGATAGATCCCGGTATCACCAACGATACGGATATCGGTCGCATTGTCGTAGACCGCGAAGGTCATCCCCAGGACAGCCTTCTGATCGCGACCGATCGAGAGCATGACTTCTTCGTCGATCGGGTTGACCTGATTGATCAAGCCATCAACGAGCGCCTCTTCATTGAGTGGCATCACCTGAGCAACGCCGCCCTCGCCGAGCAAACGAGCGATCTGGTCTTGAAGCACAATGTTTTCTTGGAGCAGCTCATCAGTCGCACTCTGCAGGCGTGTGGATCGTGTACCGAAATCCCGGCGCAAAGTTTCTATCTGATCAACATAACGACGCTCGATATCTCCGACGCCATTGAGGATTTCGATATTCGATTGTGAGTACCCTTCGACATCACGCTGCATCATTGCAGCGGAGCTGTCAAACTCATCCTCGATCGCTTCGACACGGGCAGCTTCAGCGCTCGCCGAATCTTGTGCTGCAACACGAGCTGATTCAGAAGCCATGAGCTGCTGATCAACGGTGTCGATCTTCGTGTTGAGAATATCGATAAGCCCGAAGAGCGATGAACCCTCCGCACCATCAACACCTGCAAGCCGCTCGCGGAGCTCGGCCATCCCCAATGCTGATTCGCCGGTGATGGTCTGCATCAACTCTGATTTGTTGGTCGCCAAGAACCCAACGACGGTCTTGCGCTCACGCGATGCTTCATCGCGGATCGCACGGATCGCGGCGTGCTCGCGCTCTTGAGGAGATACGAACTGTTCGTAATCCTCTCTGGCTGCTTCGAGATCGCCTTGGGCGCTCTGGGCGTTGCCATAGAAAACCATCGTCGTCACAAACAGTCCAAGGCTCAGTGCGCCAAGGATTGTGATGGTGACGGCGACGCCGACGCTTGCTCCGGTGCGGGCTGCCATATATACAACTCCCGTTCATATCTCAGGGACTACATGTTCATTCAACCAAGGCTGTTTCAAAGACAGAAACAACCCCTCCCGAGACCACACCCCGGGGATTCGTCTATTCGTCCGATCAGTCCGATCGGTTCGCGCCAAAGCATAATCAAACGCAATGGTGCCGACGAGTATAGGTAGACTATCCGATTCTGGATGGAATTGGCTTTCGCGAACGAAGAAAGTTCGCTACGATGGTTCCCAAAGAGATCAATTTCGACGAATTCTCATCCACCAACCATTTATATCCCTTACGGAGAGTCCCACATGCCGATCCAACCAACCAACTCAACCCGTACTCGTCCCGTACTTTTTTCTCCACTCCGCACCCTCGGATTCGGACTTGCCTTCGCCTTCGCTGCCACTTCACACGCCCAGCAGGTCGATTACATCCTTGACACCGGCGTCGGATCCTTCAACATCGGCCCATCACAGTTCGATGCCAACATGACCTGGCTCAACTCCTTCGACACCATCCCCGGCGGTGAATACATCACCAATATCTCCGTATCCTTTGGCGATATCGAAGACAACGATGGCAACCCCGGCTCCGATCTCGTCACCCTCGCCATCCTCAACGATCCCAACAACGACCACGACCCCTCCGACGCGGTCCTTCTCTCAACGACCCAAGTACAATGGGTCGACACCGGGTTCGGCGAGTTTGTCGATTATCCCATCGACCCCACCCACATCGAAGGCGTCTTCTTCGTCGCGGTCGTCATGGATGTACTTCAACGAGCCAACCCGGCATCAATGGACCCAAACTCGCCCACAGCCGGCGCACAAAGCTGGATGTTCTACAACCCCAAGCTCAATCTCGAAGACCTAGGCTCATCACCATACATCCTCCACATGGGCACAAGCCCGTTCCAGGGCGCGTGGATGATCCGCGCTACGGGCGAGCCCCAACCGTCCTGCTCGATTGATTACAACAATGACGGCGAACTCAACTTCTTCGACGTCTCGTTGTTCCTGAGCTTCTTCGCAGCCAACGACCCGGCTGCCGATCTCGTCGACGATGGTGCGCTCAACTTCTTCGATGTCTCCGCCTTCCTCACGCTTTTCTCTGCAGGATGTCCATAAACACCCGCCGCAATGTACATTGTGTCTACCTCTTGAGGCCTGTTTTCTCAATCTTTCGCCCACTCGCCGCCAGAGGTTTTTTGCAAACTTAAAGCGGATATTTATATCATTAATGCGCAAATCTGTTAGAGTATCTTCTCGAAGCCGAGTCATGAATCTGTTCACATGATTCGTGTGTTATCGCAGTTGATTGATTCACATTCACAATTAGAGAATCGCATTATGTTGACCACGCAGATTTCTAGCCGTCGTATTCGTCCAGACGACTTTGAGATCATGGAACAAATTCCGGGGATTGTGTGTGTCGCCCGGGATGAAAACCTGCGGATGTTCTGGTGCACCCAAGCGTTCTATCGGATCGCTGGTCGTGTTGAATCTGCCCAAGATATGTTCGGCAAAACGCTGTACGATATCCTGCCCAAGAGTGCGGCTGCCGAACGAGAAAAATTTGCCATCGGAGTCATGGAATCCGGTATACCCATCAGCCATTATCAGTTCAGTGCAGATTCACGAGTGATCACAACCATATTCCCGCTTGATAAAGAAGCATTTGGACACGACGGCGTGCTGGCGGTCGTCAAAGATGCACCAGTCGACGCCCGGCTCGAAAGCGACCGCGAAATCTCCGTGCTCTCCACGCCTAATCTCTCCCAGCTCAACGCCCTCACCTCTCGAGAACTCGAAGTCCTCCATCATGTCGCCAAAGGCATGACCACCGCCGAGATCGCTAAACATCTCGCCCGATCGCCAAAGACCATCGAAAACCAGATTAACTCAGCCCACACCAAGCTCGGCACCCACTCCCGATCCCAGCTCGTCCGCTATGCCTGCGAACGAGGCATCCAATCCTTCTCCGACGAAGAATGGACTTCGATTATCGAAGGCGCCAAGCTCGTCAATCGAGAAGTGGCTGCGCTCAAGCATTGATCCGCCGCCCGCGAACCACCTCATCCAAGGCCGACTCTTCGGCCAAAAACCGCGCGATGCACAAGACCTTCTCGTATTCAAACCCTCCCAATGGCGATCAAACCGCCCCTTCACCCTCCCTCAATATGCACCCATCCGTGCCAATGGCGCTCCTTGAGCATCCCTGGGCTTGCATTTTGGTGCCAACCGGGCGACAATAACGGATGCATTTTATTCTTTCAACCATCAACGACCTTCAACTCGCCCAGCTCATCGACTGGAATGTGTCCGACCAAGAAAAGCACTCGGTGCTCTTTCGATTGGTTCTCGCTGCCGTATTTGGTGGCTTGCTTGGTTGGGAGCGTGGGCGATCAGAAAAACCTGCCGACATCCGCACCATGGTGCTCATCGGCACCGGGGCCGCCGCCTTTACGCTGATCGGTCAGCAACTCATCGCCACAGCCGACAACGACGCGATCATCCGCGCCGATCCTACACGCGTGCTCTCGTACATCATCTCGGGTGTTGGTTTCCTTGGCGCGGGCGCGATCCTCCACTCCAAACGCACCGTCCGTGGATTGACCACCGCCGCCTCGATTTGGGTCGTCGCCGCCATCGGCGCCGCC
>CAJXXI010000151.1 GCA_913062615.1 uncultured bacterium
GATATCGCATCGACCGGTCTGTCATCAGCGAGCTATGTCCGGTTCTTGAACAACTCGGGCGAAGCTTTCGAGATCGACGCAGTCGCTGCGGTACCAGCACCAGGCGCATTGATGCTCCTTAGCCTTGGCTCACTCGCTGCGACCCGTCGTCGCCGAGCCTGACCAGACCCCAATCGCTCTCTGGTCCCATTTCCCTCTCGGGAGCAAAGAGAGATTACAGTTTGCCCGGAGAAACCCGGGCAGATTGTTTACCACCCTGATTGGACGCCTCATGATCAACAAGCTTCAACTCTTCGCTCTTGCCATCACCGGTACGACTCTGTGCGCACAAAGCACGCCCTTCCCATCGGCCAATCAAAAACAACAACAAGCCATCGACGACACATCCATCTGGTCACACTTCGGCGGCAACACCCGCAGACAAAGCACCGCGAACCTTGCATCGAGCATCCCATCACTCGCCTCACCAACATGGATCGGATCAGGCGACGCCACCAACACCTACATCCCCATCGCCCAATCCGGGCTTGTTGTCGATCACACCCAGGTCTACACACTCGCAACCAACCCCGCGCAGCCCGGCTCGAGCTTAGCCGTGTGCTATGACCGATTCACTGGAGGCTTCAACTGGGCGACGCCGATCCCTCCCGCCATTCTTGACTCTTGGTCGACACCCACAATCGACATTCAGCATCACCAGATCATCATCGCGATCGGCGATCGGTTGCTTGCCCTCGACACCAAGGATGGCAACAAGAACTGGTCCACCCCGATCGACGGCATCGTCGTCAATGCTTCGCCCATCGTCACCGCGGATCTGGGCAACGCCGACCGCGCCTTCATCACCAACTACTCCTTCGGCGGCGGCACGCCTTCAAAGCTCACCTGCATCAATATCGACCCATTCAACGCATCGAACAATCCATACCAACCCGGCGAAATCGTTTGGCAGACATCACTGCTCGGCGATAGCTCGGGCAACACCCCCGCCTACGCCAATGGCATGGTCTATGTCTCGACCGCATCGAGCCCGGGATCACAAGCCGGGCAGGTGCACGCCTTCGATGCGACCGCGACGACTGCACCATCGCCAAGTTGGACATTTACCAACACCATCAACGCCGGGTTCTTCTCTGGGGTTTCGATCGAACGCGGGCATGTCTACGCCTCGTCGTATTCGTTTACAGGCTTGCAATACAGCGCAAACACCGTCAAACTCAACAAACAAACCGGTGCTCTCGTTTGGTCAGTCCCGACCAATCGCACCGACGCAACGCCGGTGATTCTCGACAATGGCGATGTCGTTGTTTCGGGCGGCATCGCCACGGGGGCATTCGAGTTTCTCCCATTCTTCGGCACCCTCCCAAGCATTCAATACCTCGATGAGACAAACAACATCGCGACGGTGCTGTGGGATTCGGCACTCGATACCCTCGACGACACCAACGACAATGCCATCTGGGACTTCGGCGAATCGTTCCTCTCGCTCGGCGGGTGGACACATCAGCCCATCGCCTACACAATCAACAACACCCCGATGCTCCTCGTCGGTACACTCCCACAAACAACCCCCGGCGTGCTCTTCGGGCACAACACCGCCCTCAACCTGATCGACCTGACCAAGCTCCCGACCGATACAGACTTTATCATCGAGCAATACACCGGCACCGGTTCTACGCCCGCGATGGTCGGATCGTGGATCTATGCTGCGGGCGACGATGGCGTGTCTGGCTTTGCGCCGCTCACGCCCGCCCAGCTCATCTCCCGATATACAAAGGGCCAACTCACCCTCGGCCAACTCATTAAATGCTTACAAAGATGACCAGACCAAGAAATCCATCCCGAGCATTCACACTCATCGAGCTCTTGGTCGTCATCGCCATCATTGCACTACTCATCGGCCTTTTACTCCCCGCACTTGGCAGCGCGAAACAATCGGCCCAAGCGACTATATGCGCATCGAACCAACGCCAACTCGTCACCGCGTGGATCATTTACACCGATGATTTTCGCGGGTACGCGATGCCTCACCTGCGATCATCTGGCATCAACCGCCAATACTGGTACGGCTCCGAAAACATCGCCACCCAAACACTCGATCACACCAACGGCACGCTCATCCCCTACCTGAGCGCAGCCCCCGGAGACACCTCGGTATTCGAGTGCCCCAACCAACCCGCGGATTCATACACGAATCAAGGCTCGACCAACTCCTTCACCTCGACCTATGGGTACAACGCCTACGGCTTAGCCCCCAACACCACCGGGTACTTCGAGCTCTACAACCAGCGCACCATTCGAGTCTCAGATATCCATCGCCCGTCGGTCCAGATGGTGTTTGCCGACACTTTGATTGTGCTCTTTAGTGGTCAACCATCGAACTCTGCGTTGCTCGACCCGCCGATGCTTTTCACGCCCGCGCTCGGCTGGCGAGAAAACTTCTCCCCCACCACCGCCTTCCGCCATCGAAAACCAATGGGCGAAGGGTTCGGCACCGCCATCACCGCCCGGGCCGACGGCTCGGTGACGCACGAACAACACGATCCCCAAGCCAAGTCCATCAAACAGCATGGAATCGGTTCAATCTCAGCAACCAATGACCCGGCGTATGTCCAAAGCCCCGAACGGTGGAACTAGTGCCTGCAAACACCGTCGATCGCTGCGTGTGCCATCGCGTGATGTTCCATGACATGCTCCCAATCGTCGACAGCCTACGCCAGCTAGGTATTTTTGATGAGCAGCAAATACTCAATGAACTCCGCACCAGAACCAAATGCACCACCGGGTGCGCTCTGTGCGAACCCTACATCCGCAGACTCATCACGACAGGCGAATCCTCGTCCACTGCGATTCTCAATGATCAATAATCGCGTCCCTGCACGCCATCTTTGGTGTTGTGCAACTTGATCGTTTCGCCAGTCATGGGGTTGGCGACTGCTTCGCTGGCATTGCTAGGAAGCAGGGTGTCCCCATGCCCGTCTGCAAAGCACATTGGTGTCTTGGCATCAAGCAATCCATCAACACGCTCAGGCGTTTTCTTGCCGACCATGTACGAAAGATCATCATCCCAAAGCATCACTTTATTCGATGCATATCGAACATCGTGAGGCTTCACCGCCCGTAAATGCGATTGATCAACATCCTGATTCGCTCCAGACCAGTATTGTGGGCTCGCTACAAATGAGTTTGAATACCGGATCGAAATCACATCCTCAATCCTCATCTCGGGATCAAATCCAAAGTCGTCTAGTTTGGGTAATGGCTGATCTTTACGCGGAGAAATCCAGGTCTCCCAATAGTCCGGCCAATCATCAATCGGAGCGACCATCGCAGGCCACATCCAGCTGTGATCAAAGTAGTTCGTTGTTGCGATGATCATCCCACCGGGATACCACTCGATGATCAACTCATCGCCAACGGGTTCAAACTCGTCACCCATATCTAGCCCAGCAGGAATTTCGCCCAAACTTTGGTGTGGATAATGTCGTTTGTCGCCTGTGAATATCTCGAACTGTGTCCCAACCGATCGCACATTGCTCATCGCAACGATCTGCAAAGCAGAGCTCCGAGCACCACCGAGCGCGGGAAGTAAGATGGCCATAAGCACACCAATTATTCCGATACTGACCAACAGTTCAATAAGCGTAAAACCATTTGATCGTGTGTAGCTGTTGTTCATCTTAATCTTCCTCTACCAAACGGTTCTGGATTGTTCTGTACGCAACTGGCTGCCAGAGTTTCACTTCTGGATTCCATGTCAGCACCAACGAGAAGATCGATTCAAGTTTTTCACCCTTAGGCTGCACCGGAATCTGCACTTCTATCGCTGAAGGATCACTCTTACCAGGCGCATCTGGGAACAATGAAGCCGGCTGCATTTCCATCACCTGCGAGCGCATCGCTGGCTCGCTCGGTGCACCGGGCTCGGTGTCCACATCATCTGTCATCACATTTCGCCGCATGCCCATCCGTCGCCCTTGTTGCTGCTCATACCTCTTTACGGTGATCCGTGAAAGATCGACCTTCGCACCGGCAAAGATCTTTGTCAGGTGCTTGAATATTGGATGATCACCTTCAAGGTCGCCAGCGATCTTTCCACCCATCGCGACGATCGCATCGACGAATGAATCATGATCGCCGCTTAAAATCGGCAAAAACGCATTGATCACCGCATCGCTCACACCAACACTGGCGCCGCTCGGGATGTCCATATCTGAAAGGGCAACAGCCGCTCCGCTATCAACCAAACTGACCAGATCCACTTGCACCTGCTCTCGTTGACGATTGCTGCTCGCTTTGGTGTATTCAGGCTCTACCTGATTCCCTTCTTCATCGAGAGCCGAAGCGATCACGCGTGGGCCATCTTGAGAAGTGGCATCCCGAGGCATGAACGAAACCGCAGCCCAAGCCAGCCCCGCGATCGCAAACATCAACGCGAATACCAGCTTGATATCAATCTTCCCCAATGGGGCGTCCCAACCGGTAGGTTTCGAGTATTTCATGTGTTCTCCTGCGTGCTCAACCTCGACACGAGTGCGTCTCGACAAGTGGCCGCGAGCTCTCAGAGATGAACACCGTTCGGCTTCCAGTCACGAAATATAACTTTTCTTACCAGTCAATGACAAAATACGTACAACTCCATCCACCACCAAGCAACCTATCCTTCAAGTATCACAAACACGATCGGCTCCATCAACACCACGCGATCCCGCCGCTCGATCCGTTGGTTTACCCCGACTCCACCTTCAGAAGGAACTCAACCATGCGCACCAAGATCATATTGACACTCATGGGCATGCTGATGCTCGCACTCATCGCCGCACTCGGATTCGCCCAGCCGACCGATCGATCCGCGAAATCACCCCCACCGATCGGGCTCGCCGAGACCCAGCTCATCTTCGTCGTCCGCCACGCCGACACGACTCCCAAATCGGGCAACAACCCGAATCTCAATGTGGAAGGACAGCTCCGTGCGCTCAATCTCGCCAGCATGATCCAGGACGAGCAACTCGGCGCGATCTATGTCACCAACACCAACCGCTCGGTCCAGACCGCCGCCCCAGCATCCGCAGCCTCGGGCATCCCAACAACCTTCTATGCACCGCTCGACGCTGTCGGATTGGCCAACACGATCCGATCCACGAACAGCACAACAGCCACCCTCGTCATCGCCCACTCCAACACCGTCCCCGACATCATCGCCGCCCTCGGCGGCCCATCCTTCGATGACCTCGACGAAGACAGCTTCGACCACTTCTACGCTGTTGTGCTCAAAGACGGCCGACATGTGCGAACGGTGCAACTCCGGTATTAATTCGTCAGAATCAATCGCCCGCCCTGATAATCGAGCGTCACGACTTGGCCGGAAAAGCTGCCGCTGCCAACTGTTCCAACAAGATTGGGAATCGGCGGCCCACCACCTGGAGTGGTCGCAAAATGAATCTCATGATCGTCCATGCTCATCCCGCCCATCACGATCGACTCGGCGGGTGATGCCTTGAGCTCAAATCGCACGCCATCGATCCCCTGCCCGCTGCCGATGACTCGTTGTTCCGAATCATCAGAATCTAATAACCCAGCCGCGTCCGCTTGAGCATATTCAATCCCAACACCCATCGAATCTCCAAGATCGAGCAGGAAGTTCCCGACGATCGCATCGATTGATTTTCCGAATAATCGAGGCACCACGGTGCCTTCAAAGTACGGAAACCCAAACGCAAGTTTGAGCTCCATCGTCTGGGCATCCGTCGGCAACTCGTACTGATCGTGAGGCGTGAACATAAGCTCATCCTCTGCATAATCAATACAAGTCACAAACTGCTCGATCGTCGTTGCTCCTAAAAAGCCAGCGATTTCTTTATCGCCAAACGCTGGCAACTTTGCCGCATCAGGCAAGATCGTCACCTGACGATCAACAAATCCAAGCTCTTCGCCATCTTCACCAAGCCCGACACGAACATCGCTCGCCATCTGCACCGTGATTGAGCCAGAGCCTGCCCCGCCCATCTCGCCGAGCGGCTGCATGTCAAGCCCGAGCTTTTCGCCAAGGTGTGCATAAAATGTCGTATTCTGATTCCCCGTATCCAACACAAACCAGTGCGGCCCATTGCCCTCGATCCATACCGGCATCACAATGTGACCCGTCTGCGTATGAATCTCAATCGACACCGGACCGCCTTGCCGCTGGGCAGGCATCTCACTGTGCTCAACGACAGCTTCCCGCTGCTCAGAACCATGCTTATCGCATTCCACGAGCCCATGAAGCCCCAGTGCACATCCAGCCATCCCAAGTAATAAAGCAATCGGCATCGTGAATCCTCCTTGAAGAACCAACCCAGATGCGCCAAATCCCCAAACCCGTCAGCGAGTATTCAATTATTCTTCATCCCCCGCTGGGTGCCCTTACTCGCCGTCTTCGGCGCAGCAAGGTCTTTTCTTGATCTTCTCCGGGTGCCCCGATGGAGACGATGTCTCTTTCTTGATCAGAGTTCATCAGCATTTGGTTCCGAT
>CAJXXI010000152.1 GCA_913062615.1 uncultured bacterium
CTGCGCCTCGTCGAGCACCTTGCACGCCTTGGTCATTTTATCGTGGTCGGCGAGCACCTTTGGATCTGATAATGAAGCTTGCGCGGTCTCGATCTGTTCGTCGGCGTGCATGATCTTCTCTTCGATTGAATCGAACTCACGCTGATCTTTGTACGACAGCTTCTTGGGCTGACTCGCATCGCGCGATTTGCCAACCTTCGCGGCTGCGGGCTTGGGCTGTCTTGCTGCTTCTTGATTGGCGGAGTGCGCATTGAGCACCTTGATCGCTTGATCCAAGCTCGGGCAGTCGTGCTGAAGCCCAGTGCCGTCGAGCACGATGATACGTGATGCGAGTTTATCGAGCATCATCCGATCATGCGTCACTAGGATTACCGCGCCGGGGAAATCGCTCAGGGATTCTTCGAGCAGTTCGAGCGTTGGGATATCAAGGTCGTTGGTCGGTTCGTCGAGCACCAATACATCGGCGGCTTCGAGCATGATCCGTGCGATGTGCACGCGGGCGAGTTCGCCGCCACTGAGCGAGCCCACCGGCTGGTCGAGTTGCTCATCACGAAACAAGAACCTGCGGGACCATGATTTGACATGCATTGTGCTGCCGCGGAACTCAACGCGATCGCTCACCGGGCACAATGCTTCGCTCAAATGCATGCTCGCGGGGAAGTCCTTGCGGTGCTGCGAGAACACAACAACCTTGGGCATCGGGTCGGAATATCGGATCGAACCCTTGTCGGGTTGCAGCTCGCCCGTGAGGACCTTGATCAACGTGGTCTTGCCGCTGCCGTTGGCGCCGAGGAAACCCACGCAATCGCCAACGCCAAGGACCAGGTCAAGCTTGGTAAAGAGCTTGTTGTCTCCGAATGCCTTTGAGATTTCGCTCGCGGCGATGAGTTTTTTGGTCTGGCGATCGGTCGATGAGAACTCGACCTTCGCGCCGGTGTTGGTCGCGGCTTCGTTGCGGGCTTTGAGTTCGCCGAGCTGGGCTCTGCGGTCTGCGCTCGCGTCGATCTGCTTTTTCTGCTTTGTTTGGCGACCCTGTGCGCCGCGCCCGAGCCAGACATCGTCTCTGCGGACCTCGTTGGCGAGCGATTGCACCGCCTTTGCTTGCCCGTCGATGAACTCTGCTCGCCGGCGAACAAACTCGGAGTAGTTGCCGTCAACGCTGAGCAGCCCACCGGGATACGCATCGGAGAGTTCGATGATCCGTGTGGCGACCTGTTCGAGGAATCGGCGATCATGGGTGACGAACACCGAGGCATAGGCAAGCTGCCCGCCGATCCGGGAGGTCAAGAAGTCTTCAAGCCAGGCGATGCCATCAAGATCAAGATGGTTGGTTGGTTCATCAAGAAGCACAAGGTCGGGTTCGTTGCCGCAGGTTGAGAGGGCGCACGCGCTCGATAACCGCTTGCGCCATCCGCCCGAGAGCATCGATGCATGTGTTTGCCACATATCCTTCTCAAACCCAACCCTGCTGAGCGATATCTCGGCGATGGTCTCAGGATCGAGATGATTCGCCGCGTGCAACGGCGCTTTGGCGAGCACCGCATCGTACACGCTGATTCCCTCGTCGAATAGATCGACCTGAGGGATGTACACCGAGGTGACGGAGCTGGGCGTCACGATCTCTCCAAAATCGGGTGGGTATTGCTGGGCGAGAATTTTTAGTAGCGTCGATTTGCCCGCCCCGTTGGGTCCAATAACCCCAATCCGATCGCCCTGATCGACACGCACCGAGATGCCCTCGAAGAGGGTTCGTATGCCATGGGTCTTGGAGATGTTTCGTGCATGGAGGAGCATTTTGTACCATCGTATCGGGTAAACGGTCAGGTCGGGCAGCCAATCGTAGCGCAGCGGATATATGGATTACGCCCGGGCGAAGATCAATCTTTTTCGAATCAGATTCGGTGGAGATTTGGTTATCAGACACCATGAAGCGAATGCGTACTCATCGATGAGATGGGGAGGGAATTGGATAATCTGGCGTGCGGATCGTGCCGATGAATCCGGTATGGAACCCGAAACAACACCCGATCAGTCCGTCTCCACTCTGCCAGTACCTTCAGACTTCGTCGATGAGTTTGGCGAGAACCAAGTCGCTGAAGATGTGACGCGCTATGTGGTTGTGAACATCAATCACAACCATTATGGCATGTCCACCGAATCAACCGTCGAACTCATGAGTTCGACGATCGCACAGGTGACCCGTGTGCCTCACAGCCCAGCTTTTATAGCGGGCGTGATCAATCATCGAGGCACAATCATACCGGTGATCGATATGCGGTCGCTCTTTGGGTTCGAGCCGCGGGCCGCGGAAGCAAAGAAGCTCGCACGCATGTTTGATCAACTCAAGGACGATCATGTCGCTTGGCTCAATGCACTCCAGAGCTCAATCAACACAAACACAGCCTTCGACAAAGCAACCGATCCGACCAAGTGCAGCTTTGGGAAGTGGTATTCGACATTGCTCAACGGCACATCTCCGATGAGTGAAATGGTTGATGATGACCCAAATCTTGCAGCCCTCATCAAGCGATTCGATGCGCCTCACCGGAAGATTCATGCACTCGCCGAGAAGGTGCTCGCGCTGAAAGAAGAAGGACAGTTCGACAAGGCGGTCGAGATAATCAAGGCCGTACGTGAAACAGACCTCGCCGAGTTGTGCGAAGTCTTTGATCTTGTGCACGAAGCTGTCGAAGCTCGGCTCGATTCGATGATGGTCATCACCGAGGTCGGATCACGCAAAGCCGCGATCGCCGTCGATGGCGTTTCATTCGTTGCCGATTGTACCGATGATCAGATCGAACCACTGCCAGACACCGCCGACAACACCGAGTTCCTCTCGGGGCTCGTCCACCAAGACGATGGCACCTATATCCTGATCGCCGATCTTGAGCACATCTATAACATCGCGTGCCCGAAGGAATAAACGCCTCGCCAACATCAAGAACAAATCTACCGCTCGGTCTTCGGATCAGGCGGTTTTTTCCATGGCGTGTCCGGGTCTTTGTGCAACACCCCCGCGCTCTGCTTAACACACCGTCGGCACGCGATCACCGATTCATCAATCGGGCTCTGCCAATGCAACCCATCGCGGTCCGCTTCAAGGCACAGCACGCAGGTTTCGGTCTTTGTGGGCGTGTAGCCATAATCAAGATGAACCAACTCAGTAAACGCGATCGACAAGCATTGGCTGCAGATCAATGACCCGCGGTGCCCTTCGACCATCTGGCGATGATCATCCCACGCCATCGAACAAAAATTACACTTGAAAACCAGGTCGCCCTGGTCGTTGGTCTCGTTCATCAGGTGTCTTCCCGTTGTGCGCGCGTTGAATCCATCAGCTGATGGCGGGCGAGTTGTTCATAGATCGAGCATGTTTCCATGAGCTCTTCATGCGTGCCCATACCGACGATTTTGCCCTCGTCGAGCACCACGATCCGGTCGGCGCCGAGCACTGTCGAGAGCCTATGGGCAACGATCAGGCTTGTGCGGTTATGACAGAATGTATCGAGTGCTTCGCCGATGAGTTTCTCGGAACGGGCATCGATCATTGAGGTTGCTTCGTCGAGGATCAGGATCGCCGGGTCGCGCAGGATCGCCCGTGCGATCGCTAGGCGTTGGCGCTGCCCGCCCGACATGGTCAATCCCTGCTCTCCGATCTGTGTGTCGAGCCCGTCCTTGAGCTCGTCAATAAACTCCATCGCCCGTGCATCGCGGGCGGCCTGTTCGATTCGTTCGCGAGAGGCGTGGCGGGAACCGTACGAAATATTGTCCGCGATTGTGCCTTTGAAAAGCACGACCTCTTGCGTCACGACCCCGATCTGTTTGCGGAGCGAGCGTACCCGCACGCGAGCGAGGTCTGTCCCGTCGATGAGCATTCGCCCCTCGTCAGGATCGAACAGCCTTGGGATCAGCGAGAGCAGTGTCGTCTTGCCACACCCGTTGGGACCGACGAATGCCACGGTCTCGCCGTGCTTGATGGTGAGCGATACATCCGAAATCGCCGGGTTGGTCGCGCCTGGATAGATCACCGAGACTTGGTCAAACACGATCGAATCGTGATGGCGTGCGAGCTTAGGCAATCTGGCGTCGTGTCCGGGTTCTGGATCAGCGCCGAGCAAGCGATCGAGCCGATCGGCAGCCGCTCCTGATTGCTGGATATCGTTGACCAAGCCCGACATCGGTTTGATGCTCGCCCCGGCAACAGCGAGGGCAAAGAGCACCGCCATGAACTCTGACTTGTTGAGCGATCCATCAAGGATCAGCTTGGCCGCCACGATCGTGAGCCCGCCGAGGGCGAACATGGTGACGAGTTCGGTGATCGGGCCGGCGACCGCCCGCGCGGTGCGGATTTTGAGCTGTTGGTGGAGCACTTCTTTGTTGATCCGCGAGAATCGCCCGGTTTCATAGCGTTCGGTTGTGTGGACCTTGACGACCCGTAACCCTTGGAGCGCTTCGGTCGAAGCACGGTACAGATCCGCCTTGCTCGAGAGCGCTTTGCTCGATGCTTTTCTGATCCGCTTGCCGAGTTTTCGGATCACCGTCGCGAGGATCGGCATGACGAGCAGCGCCACGATCGCAAGCTGCCAGTTGATGAAAAAGGCAGCGAATAGCGCAACTAAGCCCTTGGTGACATGCGCGACCGCTTTGGAGAGCATCGCTACAAACCCCGCGGAGAGCGCTTCGGTATCATTCACGATCCGAGAGATCGCATCCGTAGGCCCCTCAGCCACGATCGTTTTGAGCGGCAGCTCGAGCACCTGCCCGAATGCTTTCCTGCGGATCCGCGCCACGCTCGTATGCACAACCGTCAACGCCAGATACTGATGCATGAAGTTTGCCAATGCGCCGATGACCGTCAGCCCCGCGAGACTCACCATGATCAGGACAATGCTTTCGTATGGGTCGGTCGGGAGCGTATCGATCCACGCTGTATCTACGAACTCACGAAACCGCTCGCTCTGTTCAATCTGGTCATGAGCATACGACCTGAGCCCGCCGCTTTCGGGTTCGAGCAGGATTTCGAGTGTCGGCCCGAGCACGAGAATCCCCGCGCCCACGCCGCCCGCCGAGATCAGCGCAAAGAATGCCCCGAGCACCAAGTGCCCACGCATCGCCAACATCTGCTTTGCAAACTTCCAGAACGCATCCATAAGAATCAATCATACGAGCACAGTTGGCTTATATCTCCACACGATCGCGTGTGATCCGAATATGCTCAGGCGGATGCAACTCGCCCTGATTCATGCCCGGGCACCCGCGAGATTCCTCTCTCCAGGCCCGTTTTCCAACAAGATTGCTCTTCCAGAACGGCCAAGTTCGGCACTGTTCGGGTCTTGATTGATACACCGAGCACCCGGTCTTGCCCGTCTTCTCATCACGCGTCAAAAACACACAGTCATACCCAAATCCCTCAACCTCGATCTCTTTGAGCGATCGCCCAACTAGTGTGTCGCGGGTGTGCTTTTCGTAGAACTCTTCCTTGCTGATTTTGAGATCAGCCGCAATCGCTGATGCTTCAACATCGGTAAAGAGCACAAACCCGGTCGGGCCGGTGCAGCAGTTGCCGCACTGGGTGCAGGTGAACCGCAAACCGACCTCGCCGGTATCGGTCGATCCGGTCGGATCGGGCTTGTCGAACCATTCTTGGCTTTGGCCGGGCTTTGATTTGGGCTTGGGCGTGCTCATCGATCGTCCGTCCGTTGGATCACGACGAGTGTCTGGTCGTCGTCGCGCTCGAGTTTGTGCGTGAACTGGTACAACGCCTTATGGATCGAATCAATCACACACTGAGGCATCCCTGTGCACCGGTTGAGCGAGTCCATCAACCGATCAACGCCAAACATGTCGAGCTCGTCGGTTGGGAGGTGGCGAGGGGCAGCCGCTTCGGTGATCCCGTCGGTGTACAAAATCAGCGTATCACCGGGATCCATCACGCACGAATCAGACTCGAACTCGATGTCATCGGTGATCCCCAACGGCAATGTTCCCGCGCTTTCGAGTGTCGTAATCGTACCATCGGCCCGTCGGATCATCGGCGGGTTGTGCCCGCACCGCGTCCATTGCAATCTGCCCGATTTGGGATCGAGCACACAGAAGAATGCCGTTGCGAACTCGCCGTTGAGATTCGCTTGGACGAGCTTGCGGTTGCAGTACCGCGCGACATCGGCGATGTCATCGACCACCGAGCGTTGGTCGGCGAGCGTATCGCGATAACAATGCAGGATCGCCCGGAGCATCGCCATCACCGTCGCTGCTCCCGGCCCGTGCCCGGAC
>CAJXXI010000153.1 GCA_913062615.1 uncultured bacterium
AGTGCGTTCCCCCACGCAGTAGGGTGCGATTCATCGAGCCGACCCTCGACGCGCATAAGGCTATCAAGAACTTGAGTCATGTTCGAAATGACTCGATTTGTTTCATCCACGCCATGATCCCATGAGCCGAGCAATCCAAGTTCGAACTCTTCTTTGCTCCGAGGCGTTTCCTGAATATCCGCACAGCACACCAACCCCACGCGCGTCCAAACGATTGTTTCGAGCTGTGCCGAGAGCCCGCATGCAGCGCCGAGCATACTCAGTTTGGTATAGCCGGGGAGATTTTTTAATCGCAATCGAAGCTCGCGTCGTATGGCGAGCCCGTAGAGCAACCCGAGACCCGAACGGGTATGCAAGTCTGACTCCCACCGTGTTGCCAATATCCGAAGCGAGACAGCTTGGTCCTCGACGACCAACGATGGGAACCCGATGATCCTTGGTGAGCCCTTACGCGTAAACTCGATCGTCTCGGGCAGCTGATCGAATGTCCATCCGATCATCCCGGTTCGTTCAATATCTGCACCGGCCTGTTGCACGACCTGCGTTGCTTGCTTTCCGAACTTGCCTTGCAACGCGCCGAGATCGCGTGACGCACCCAGTGCCTTGCCTTGATCGTCGATGACTTCGACACGAGCAAACAAGTATGAATCGAGTTGATCTATCCGAAAATCCTTGGGCTGGATTGCGATCCCGGTCTGCGATGTCAGCACGCTCGCAAGCTGCGACTCGATCTTCCCACTATCGGCCTTGACCATCGGTGCGAGCTCGGTCGCGATCTGATTCGCGTCGAACTGACGACGCAGCCCCTTGGGCAACGATCGCACCAACGCTTCGATCCGCTTGGGAATCAAACCGGGCACCGACCAATCGACCTGCTGGCGGGTGAGCTGATGCAGCGCAGCGATTGATACCCGGATCGTCGCCCCGTCCTTCTCTTCACCGGGTTCGAAGGCGTATCGGAGTTTGGAGTGCGCCCCCGATACATCGATCGCATCTGGGTACGATTCTGGAGTGACTTCCTCGGGCGCGAACTCGAGCAAGTCCGCTTGTGTCATCTTGAGCAGCCCAGGATTCACCGACTCCATCTTCTTGGACCACCGATCGAACGCTTTGGCTGCAAAGATATCCTCGGGTATTTTTTGGTCATAAAACGCAAAGAGTGTGTGGTGATCTGCGATTAGATCGTCTCGACGAGCTTTGGCCTCGAGCGTGCCGAGTTGAGCGATCAGTTTCCGATTGTGCTTGAGCGCCTTCGATGATGATCGCATCTGATCATCGACCAATGCATGATGAATAAAAATCTCACGGGCCATCACCGGATCTACTGAGCCGAACTGAATTATTCTTCGTGGAACAATATCAAGCCCGAAGAGCGTCACCTTCTCGGCTACAAGCACTCTGCCGGACACTTCGTCCCAGTACGGATCCGAATGCGTCACTTTGACAAGATGCTTGCCTGCATCTTCGATCCACTTTGGATCGACCGTTGCGACTGTTCGTGCGTAGACCTTGCTTGTGCGCACAATCTCGGCGCACATCACCCACTTGGGCTTTGCACTGAACAACGCCGAGCCCGGCGAGAGCGAGAACGCCGAGTTGCGGGCGCCCTTGAACTCATGCTTCTCGCCTTTGGTGCCGATGTTGGAGAGCAGCCCGCAGAGCAATGCTCGATGCACCGCGTCAGGGTCATCGTGCCCCTTCTTGGGGTTGTACCCGAGCTCGATGCACAACCCGCGGAGCTGTCGGTACACCTCACGCCATTCGTCGAATCGGCGAGCGGAGATGTATACCTTATCGCACGTCCGCGCGAGCTTGCGTCGCGTCAACTCTTTGTGCTGATCGTGGTACCAATCCCAGAGCTTGATGTACCCAAGAAAATCTGACCCCTCGACCATAAACTGTCGGTGCGCCTCGTCGGCCGCATCACGCTTCTCATGTGGACGCACGCGTGGGTCTTGGGCGGACAACGCCGACGCGATAATTAACACATCGTGCAGGCACCCTTCGTCGTTGGCCGCGATCACCATGCGTGCGATGCGCGGATCGACTGGCAATCTTGCCATTGATTTGCCGAGCTTTGTCAGTTCTTCTTTTTCATCAAGTGCGCCCAGCTCATGGAGTGTTTCTCGCCCGTCACGCCATTGACGATTTTCTGGGCGATCAAGAAACGGGAACTGCTCGGGCTGGCCAAGCTTAAGATCGGCCATCTGCAAAATGACTGATGCGAGATTCGATCGCAACAGCTCAGGCTGGGTGAACTCATCGCGTGAGGTGTAATCCGTCTCCTCATAGAGCCGAACACACACGCCCGATGAGGTTCGACCACACCGTCCCGCTCGTTGATTCGCGCTCGCCTGCGAGATCGCTTCGACCATCAACCCATGAATCTTCGTGCGCGGGTTATAGCGTTTCATCCGGGCCATCCCCGGATCGACTACGGATTTGATATTCGGAACCGTCAGCGATGTCTCAGCGACATTCGTCGAGATAATAATCCGTGGACGCCCCGATGGCTTGAACACCCGCTGCTGCTCGGCGGCACTCAATCGCGCATAGAGCGGGATGATCTCGGTGCCTTCGGGGAGATGTTCACGCTTGCGGAGTTCGTGCGCGGTCTGGCGAATCTCGCGTTCGCCGGGCATGAAGATCAATACATCATCGTGGCGTTCATTGATCAGCTGCGCAGCTGCATACGACGCCGCCTCGTCGATCCGCATGCCTGTGTTGATATGCTCGGTCTCGTATCGCATCTCGACGGGGTAGGTTCGCCCAGAGACTTCGATGATCGGTGCGGGCGCATCGACCGTCCCAAAGTGCTCGGCGAATCGATCGGCATCAATCGTCGCCGAGGTAATGATCAGCTTGAGATCGCGCCGAGTCTGGAGCAAACGATGCATGTACCCGAGCAAGAAATCAATATTGAGCGACCGCTCATGGGCCTCGTCGATGATGATGACATCGTACTGACGCAGCTTGGGATCTCGCCGGGTTTCAGCGAGCAAAATACCATCGGTCATCACCTTGATGAGTGTCTTTTCGCTTGTCGAATCGGAGAATCGGATCTTTGATCCGACCTGCTCGCCGCCTTTGACATTGAGCTCGTCGGCGATACGCGAAGCGACCGCCCTCGCCGCGATTCGGCGTGGCTGGGTATGCCCGATGAGTGCGCCAACACCCATGCCAAGTTCGAGACACATCTTGGGGAGTTGGGTGGTCTTACCCGAACCCGTTTCACCACAGACAATGACGACTTGGTTGTTCTTGATGGCTGCTTTGATTTCTTCTCGCCGAGAGCTGACGGGGAGCTCTTCGGGGTAGTCAATTACAGGCATCGACTTCTTACGGAGCTCATAGCCTTTGATGGTCTCTTCGAGATCACGCTCGATTGAAGCCGCAATCTTGGCACGGTGATCAGAACTATTGGAACGATCAAGCCCGCGTATTCGACTGATAAACAGCCCCCGCTTCGATGGCGGGCACGACTTCATTAACGCATCAAGATTGGAATTCACATCACTCACTGATTACCCACGCAACGAATCGATCATCTGCTTGGCCCGGCTCGCGTCGACCGCGTTCTTCCAGAACCCGTCGACCTTAATCCACGAACCAACAATCAACGCATCGGCATAGTCACTCAGCTTGCCTGCATTGTCTGGTGTGACGCCCGAACCAACCAGCACGGGTAGCTTGGTCGCACCGCGTACCGCTTTGACATCGTCGAGCTCGGTCGGTTTGCCGGTCGACAATCCCGTCACAATAAACCCGTCGGCCCCGAAGAACTCGCCGGCGTGCGCAAACTCGGCGATGTCGATATCACCCGTGATCGCGTGCGATGCGTGCTTCTTTTTGATGTCGCAGAAAATCTTCACAGCCTCCGCGCCGATCGACTTGCGGTACCGGAGCAACGGCCCTGCTTCGGCCTTGGCAAGCAAGCCCTCGTCGGCGACATGGGCAAACACAAAGTTCTCGCACCGGATGAACGAGCCGCCGGCCGAGTTGGCGACGGCCAACGCCCGGGTGTTGCCCCCGGAGAGGATTTGGACACCTACCGGAATCGACACCGCACTTCGCACAGCATGAACAACCATGGTCATCCCCGCGACGATCTCAGGACCGAGATCATCGCCGTGGACATACGGGGCGTCATGCATGTTCTCGATAATGATCGCATCGAACCCGGCTTGCTCGATCTGCTTGGCTTCGAGCACTGCTTGGGCGACGAGGGCCTCAACGGGTTGGGAGGCGTAAGGCGTGCCCGGGAGTGCGCCTACATGGACCATCCCGATCAATGCGGTGCTGGTATTGGGGATGATCTGGGCAAGGTTTGCGTGCATGGGTGTGTTCTCGTGCAATCGGGTGTTGATTCGTGTCTCAAATCGCTGTTTTCGGCGTTCTCGGGTTGTGCCATCGTCGGCATTCGCATAGATTATGTGTCTGATCTTAGAGCCGCCGGCCCGCCCAAACGAGGGCTTACAAAGGATTCCCCAACCCATGGCTGAAAAACAATACCTCACCGCCCCTGACCCCAAACAAACCAAGTTCCCACGGGGCGTTCCCTTTATCATCGGGAATGAACTCGCTGAGCGGTTTAGCTTCTATGGGATGAAAGGGATTCTGGTCATCTTTATGACCACTTACCTTCTCGGTCCAGGCGGCGAACTCGACACCATGAACCGCGAAGAGGCGATGACGGTCTATCACCTCTTCACGATGAGCGCCTATTTCTTCCCCATGATCGGTGCCCTCATCGCGGATATCTTCTTGGGTAAATATCGCACAATCCTCTGGCTCAGCCTGCTCTATTGTGTCGGACACGGCAGTTTGGCAATGATGGATGTCGCACCCGAGCACCTTGGGATCGGTATGAAACCCTTCCTATTCGCCGGGCTTGCGTGTATCGCGATGGGTTCGGGTGCCATCAAGCCTTGTGTATCAGCACATGTCGGCGATCAGTTCGGCACGGGCAATAAACACATGCTCACACAGATCTTCAACTGGTTCTACTTCTCGATCAATATCGGGGCTGCCAGTTCGATGATCCTTACTCCAATTTTCCTTGAATCGGTTGGCCCTTGGCTCGCATTTGGTCTTCCGGGCGTGCTTATGTTGCTGGCAACCATCCTCTTCTGGATGGGTCGCAATGTGTTCATCCATGTCCCACCGGCGGGGCTCGATGCCTTCATGAAGGAAACATTCAGCGAAGACGGCAAACGAGCGATTCTCAACCTCATTCCACTCTTCCTGATCTTCGTACCGGTGTTCTGGGCAATCTTTGATCAAACGGGTTCATCTTGGGTGCTCCAAACCGAGCAAATGAATCGCGAGTTCCTCGGGCATAACTGGCTGCCATCACAGGTGCAGGCGGTAAACCCGATTCTCATCCTCGCTGGCATCCCATTCTTCACTTATGTGATTTATCCGATGGGTAACAAGATTTGGAAACTTACGCCGCTGCGAAAAATCGGTATCGGGTTTGTATTCACCGCTGGTGCATTTGCACTCTCGGCCATCATCGAATCATGGATTGTTGCCGGGTCGAGCGAAGTCATTGCTGCGATGTGGTCAGACCTGGGTGCTGCCGCTCCCGCTGACACACTCATGCCTGGCAAGATGAGCGACATGCTCCAGATCGTGAAAGAAGCCGGATGGACACCTGAGCAGATCGCTCCGTATCTCACCGAGATGCCCAATATCGGATGGCAGTTCCTTGCGTACATCATTATGACGGCTGGCGAGATCATGGTCTCGATCGTCTGCCTTGAGTTCGCCTATACCCAGAGCCCAAAGAAGATGAAAAGCTTCATCATGGGTATCTACATGCTGGGAATTTCACTTGGCAACTTCTATGTCGCGGGTGTCAACTACTTCATGGAGCTGACAAAGGATGAAGCAGGCAAGACACCGCTCGATGGGGCAAACTACTACTGGTTCTTCTCTGGATTGATGATTGCTACGCTCTTAGTTTACTTGGTATATACCCAGTTCTATAAGGGCAAGACCTTTATCCAAGGCGAAGAAGACCTAGATCTGATCGAGGCCGAATCTGAAGCTGAGGGCACCGAGGCTCGGTGATCTGAAGTATCAAAAATACAGCCACCCCGTGCAACTGCATGGGGTGGCTTTTTTTATGGCTTGAAACTGGATCACATGTTGGGGAAGAAGATCGCCCAGAAGAACTCGGTGATGCCTTTGATGGCGGTGTTCGC
>CAJXXI010000154.1 GCA_913062615.1 uncultured bacterium
TGCTGGTGCACAGCTTCAATCCCTTTGCCCCCTCCGCATCCCGATACACCGGCGCCTTGTGCTCGGCAAGCACAATCAGCGTCGGCCCAGCCTGATTCAATCGTGGGTCCATCCCCGAAGTGATCTTCACGCCGCGCGTCAAAGTAATCCGGATATGCACGCCGTCGCTCATGCTATTGGCGGCAAGTGTTTTTCTAATCTCATCAACCAACTCATCCCGAGAAGGAATCTGCGCATATGCGAGCGCCTTGGCGCTTCGCCGAAGTCGATCAAGGTGCTCGTCGAGCTGGAAGATCCTGCCTTCGTACAGCCTCAACCCTTCCCAGACCCCATCGCCGCCCTGCACGATCGAATCGAAAGGCGAGATCCCCGCCTGATCGCGATGAAACAACTCGCCATTGATGTTGATCTGAAGATCACGGTTCAGTTCATTGAAACTCTGTAGCATGATTAGTCCGCTCCTATCCGGTGCACAGCAAGCACATCGTATAACGCATTGCACTCATCAAGCACGCCGAGCAACCGCCCGGGCACTTCATCGTTCTTGGCTGTGTACGCTGCGAACCCGCTCGATTCATACACGCTCGAATACCAGTGGGGGGCCCAAACGCCATCCTCAGGCTTTGGCCCTTCTTCCCACGAGAGCATCGAATCATTAAACTCTATACCAATGTGATGACACAACGCGCTCAACACACCCCGCGGATTCATGAGCACATCTTTCGAGTCAATCACCGCAGGCGCGCTTCCGGTTTGCTCGCGAACCCACTCAAACAACTCCACCAGCTGAGGCAATCCCAAATCCGTAGGCGTCGGATTATCAATGATCTTGATAAAACTCGTGATCATCGCGGCCGGCTCACGGATCAAAAAACAGTTCGTCAGCTCCGACATCCAGTCCCATTCCATCCCCGGAGTCAGATGATGGGCCATGTGCTTCTGATACCAGATGTCTTTGCCGCCCGGGATCGGGCCCGTTAAGTAGTCGGCGACTTCATGCCAATGAACTGGCTGCGAATCCATCACCGCCTCATGCACTGGATGCAAACGCCGCTTCGCATCATCCATCTGAGTCAGATAATGCGCATACAAAGGCTCATCGCTCGCAGCGCAATCCGCCCTCGCTCCCCAAGAGCGCATCATCGCTGTTGATATATTCCTCGGCCCAGACCACATCGCGATCCGAACGGGCCCGTAACTTCGCTTGATATTTTCGTTCATCATGGCCCATTATCCTATACAATCTGGAGATGAATAAACAAACACTGACGCTAGGCATCGGTTTTCTCGCCACCTTGATCGCAACAATGGCGATGGCCGGGGAGATGGCTGGGCCCGATGAGCACACAAGCACTCAAGTTCAAAAAACCACAGCGCAAGCATCCAGCGTTGAGTACATCCACAAAACCATGGAAGTTGAAGGCCAGAAATACATCTGGACAATCATCATCCCGCCGTCTGCGAAGAAGGGCGGGGCAGGGCTCCTTTTCTTACACGGGCGAGGACAATGCGGTGATGACGGCAAGCTGCATGTTAAGTATGGATTACCACCCGCGATTGAAAAGAACCCGGAGTCTTGGCCGTTCGTCGTGATTGTTCCTCAAAAGGAGTCCGCATCGGATTGGGGTTTTCATGAACAAGCAGTGATGCAAATGCTCGACCAAGCGATCGAGGAAGGATTTATTGACAAAGATAAAATCGGTATCACTGGCTTGAGCCAGGGCGGGCACGGCACGATGGTGTTCGCATCGAAGCACCCCGATCGGTTCGTCGCTGCGGCGCCAGTGTGTGGATATCCGCAGGTCGCGTTCGATGAAGAGGGCGAGTCAACACCCTTCCCGTCGATGGCTGATTTTCAGTCAGCCATGCTCAAGATTGTAGAGAACCTCAAAGATATTCCAGTCTGGATATTTCATGGCGAAGTAGATTCGACAGTCCCAGTCATGACGGCAAGAGTACTTAATCAAACACTCGAATCAATGGGTGCAGATGTCAAGTACACCGAGTTTGCCGGCGTTGGTCACAACTCGTGGAGCCCAGCGTACGCCAAAAAAGAACTCGGCGAATGGTTCGCCGAGCACATGGAAGATTAAACCGCTGCTGAGTTTTACGCGTTCACGGTCGCGAACCGTTCCTTCACGCTGCTGCGTCCCTTGGTACGGTACTCTTCAGTAATCGCTGCGATAAACTCATCCAAAGGCATCTGTCCAAGGTCCTTCTCCGTGCCAAACGCACGCACCGATACGGCACGGTTCTCTGCATCGCGTGGGCCGACGACGATCAAGTATGGGATCTTCATCTCTGAACCATTCTTGATTTTCGCCTGCACGCGTTGATCATGGTTGTCCATGGTCGAACGGATCCCGACAGCATGGAGCGCACTCATCACCTCGTGAGCATAATCATTGCTCTTCTCAGAGATCGGCAACACGCGAACCTGCTCAGGAGCAAGCCACACCGGGAACGCGCCGGCGAAGTGTTCGATCAACACACCAATGAATCGTTCCATCGAACCAAACGGCGCACGATGGATCATCACCGGGCGGTGCTTCTCGTTGTCCGCGCCGATGTACGAAAGGTCGAACCGCTCGGGCAGGTTGTAGTCCACCTGCACGGTGCCCAGCTGCCACTCGCGTCCGATGACATCCTTGACAATAAAGTCAATCTTGGGCCCATAGAACGCCGCTTCGCCGGGTTCTTCGGTGAACGCCACGCCCAATGTTTGGGCCGCATCGCGGCACGCCTGCTCGGCCTTGTCCCAGTTCTCAGGATCGCCGGTGTACTTGCCGCTATCTGGGTCACGCAATCCGACCCGCACACGGTACTCAGTCATGCCCAGCACATTGAAGATGGTCTTGACGAGTGCCAAACACCCTTGGAGTTCTTGTGCGACTTGATCAGGCGTACAGAAGAGGTGTGCGTCGTCTTGGGTGAAGCCGCGGACGCGGGTCATGCCGTTGAGTTCGCCGGATTGTTCCCAGCGATAGACTGTCCCGAACTCAGCGAGCCGAACGGGCAAGTCCTTGTACGAGTGAGGCTGCGAATCGTACACCTTAATATGATGAGGGCAGTTCATCGGGCGAAGCATGAACCCTTCGATCTCGCCCGTCTTGAGATGGTTTGACAACTGCGAACAGCTGCATCCTTCCTCGGCGAGCATGCTCATGTGATCTTTTTCGATCAATGGCGGAAACTGACTCTCGGCATAGTACGGGAAGTGACCCGAAGTGCGATACAAGTCCAGCTTGCCAATGTGAGGCGTGAACACCTCGGAATAACCCTGCTTGGTCAGCTCGGAACTGATGAAGTTCTGCAACTCCTTGCGAACAACCGCCCCGTTTGGTGTCCACAAGATCAACCCTTGCCCGACAGTATCGTCGATGGCAAAGAGCTTGAGCTTCTTGCCCAGCACACGATGATCGCGTTTCTTCGCTTCTTCGAGCAGGTGCAGATGGTTCTTGAGATCCTTCTTATTGAAGAACGAGGTGCCATACACACGGGTCAAGCGGTCCGAGTTCTCATCGCCATGCCAGTAGCTTGATGCGAGGGTCATGATCTTGAAAGCGCCGATCCGCCCGGTGCTCGGAACATGAGGGCCTCTACAAAGGTCTTCCCAATCCTTGCCCGGTTCGCCAGTCGCATAAAAACTCAATGTCAAAGAGCCCGCTTCGTGCGCACGATGCGCGTTGTCGAGCTTGTACTTCGATCCCTCAGCTTTGACCTTCGCCAAGCCTTCGGAGTATTCGAGTTCATAACGAGTGAACGGACGATCTTCTTTAACAATCGCCGCCATCTCTATTTCGATCGCTTCAAAGTCGCCATCACGCAGCGGGCGATCTTCGGGGAACGCAATGTCGTAATAAAAGCTGCTCTCAAGGGCAGGCCCATACACCAACATCGCGCCCGGAATCAATCGTTGAATCGCCTCGGCCATGACATGAGCCGTCGAATGGCGGAGCATGCTCATCGCGTTGGGATCATCCTGCTTGTCGCGGGTCTTCTCGGTGACGAGCGAGAGCGTGCAATCATTCTCGATCACGGTCGAGAGATCGGAGAGTTCTTCATCGATCAGGCAACCGACGCATGCGCGGGCCAATCGCTCGCCGATCGACATCGCCACATCAAAGGCGGAGACCGGGTTGTCGAACGATTTAATCGAACCGTCTGGAAGTGTAATCTGAGGCATATCGTGCTCGCTCTTTCTAAAACCAAGGCTCAATGCCCCGGCAGTTGGGTATAGGTCGCCCAATCCTATGAAAAACGCCCAGCGTTGGCTGGGCGAATGGCGTGTTTTTGCAACAATATCTAGCGTTCAATCGAATCGGTTTAGGAACAGCAAGATGGCCCGCAGCAATCGCCAAAGGGCTTGATCGCTTGGATATCCAGACTCGTGATCACATCGGCTGCAGATTCGCCCGCATTGAAGTGCTCAACGATCTGCTGGTACAACTCATCGTCAGCCGCGACCAGGGCATCGACATAATCCGATTTCGGTGTCAACTCAATCGTGCTCAATCCGGCATCGATCATCTGCTGGCGGGTATCTTCGACCAGTTCGGCCCCCGCGACGCAGCCCGCCCATGAGTGGACGATGTCCTTGACCGCTGATGGCAAGGGCTTGAGCAGGGCAATATCCGACACCGCAACCCGTCCGCCCGGCTTGAGCACCCGTGCGATCTCACGCCAAACCTGAGGCTTTTCCATCGAAAGATTCAACACACAGTTCGAGATAATCACATCGACGGATTCATCCGCCACCGGCAAATGTTCAATCTCGCCGAGCAGAAACTCGACATTGTCAAGCCCGGTCGATTCACGATACTGCCCGATGTTCTTACGAGCCTTGCTGAGCATCTCATGGGTCATATCGATCCCGATCGCCCGACCGGTCTTGCCAACCTTCGGCCCAGCCAAGAATACATCAAATCCGCCGCCCGACCCAAGATCGAGAATCACTTCACCCTCTTTGAGTGCCGCGATCACCGTCGGATTCCCGCACGAGAGTCCCATGTTCGCGTCGGCGGGCAAAGCTGCAAGTTCTTCCTTGGTGTACCCGATCTGCTGGGCAAGCTCGTCGGGGTCGATCGATTCAGTCACGCCGCACGCGCCTGCATGGCAACAGCTCCCCGAGCTTTGGGGCTCGCCACTGTTCTCGACAAGCGTCACCGTGCTCGAAGTCGCGATGCTCGCGTAATCGGAGCGGATTTGTTCACGGATATCTTCATTTTCGTCTTCATTGTCAGATCCTCGCTGTGGCGAGGGACAGCATCCCTCACGTTGCATTTTGGCGAGGGCGACAGGATCAATCGCATCAATCTCTTTGAGCTTGGTTCTGTCCGCGTAGATCGGATCAGAATGGAGTGCATGAGCGACTACAAGGTCCAACGAGTCCTCAACGATCGCAGCGGGGGACTCGGGCATCTTGTAATGTACCCATCGCCCCTCCTTGCGAGATTCGAGCAGCCCCGCGCGTTTGAGCATCGACAGATGCTTGGAAACCGAAGCGTTTGAGAGCTCGATCAGCTCCACAAGCTGGCACACGCACCGCTCGCCATCAAGGCAAGCAGCGAGCAGGCGAACTCGGTTGGGATCAGAAAGGGCATTGGCGATGTCGGTCAGTTGATTCATTTGTTTTCTCATTTCGTTAAATAAGAATAGGCCTCATTCCCATTTTCTTCCATGTGAAAATAAGAATTAGATGTTTTAATTCGGATATATCGAAACTGGATATATTCTTTATGGTATTATCTAGTCGAGGTAATACCATGCTCACGCTCAAACAAGACCATTCTCAGCTCGTCGTCCTCTCCGTACTCGCTGTCGGCCCGTCCTATGGGTACGCGATCTCCAAGGACATCGCCGCCCGCTCAGAGGGTCACTTCAAGCTCTCTCCCTCGGGCATGTACCCCCTGCTCACCAAGCTCGAAAAGAACGGCTTAGTCACCACTGGGTGGGAAGAGGTCAAAGCCGCCGGCGCCGATCCGGATTCCACCGGGCGCCGACGCAAGTGGTACACGCTGAGTGACAAGGGGCACAAACAACTCGCCAAACGGATCGAACACCATCGTCAGGTGCAATCAATCCTGGACGGTTTCGTTTCACAAGCACCTGAAAGCGAGTTGGCCAACGGATGAACAATCTGAATCATAAATCAAGAACCCAAACAC
>CAJXXI010000155.1 GCA_913062615.1 uncultured bacterium
AACGAGCACGGGGTAGCGACGGGTGATCTGTCGGGTTTGGGGACGCCGCTGATTAAGTGGCCGTTGTCGATGATTTATTCGCCGGGCCCAACGGTTGCGCTGATGGATCATTGGCCCAGCAAGATTGAAGCGATGGCCCAGCTCGCGGTCGATCAGGACATCCGGTTTATCTCGGGGATGCCCTCGTGGGCGTTGGTGCTAATCGATCGTGTGATCGAGATCGCCAACGAGCGTGGGGCAAACGCCAAGTGCGCCAAGGATGTTTGGCCCAACCTTGAGGTGTTTGTGCACGGTGGGGTGAACTATGTGCCGTTTGTATCAAGGATGTGCACGGCTTTCTCGGGCGATTCAAACATCGATTTCCCGTGCCGACAAGAGCTGTATCCGGCCTCGGAGGGCTTTATTGCGATTCAGGATCTCGATGATGATTCAGCGATGCGATTGCTCACCGATAATGGTATTTTTTACGAGTTCGTGCCACTCAAACAGATCGACGATGAAGATCCTGATGTGTACACCTGCTGGCAGGTGGACAAAGGGCAGAAGTATGTCGTGGTGATGACGACCAACGCCGGGCTTTGGCGATATGTCATCGGCGATGTGGTCGAGTTCGATTCGATCCCCGACGGCATCCAACGCGATGGCACGATGCGCCTCGGTGACGGGCCGGCTCGTATTCGGATTGTCGGTCGCCATCGTCACTTTATCAATGCCTTTGGCGAGAACCTGATCGGCGAACACATCGAGCACGGCGTCGCGTCAGCGGTCGCGGCGACGGGATTGACGATCGGCGAGTTTACCGCTGCGCCGGTGTATCCATCCGTGACGAACCGGGCAGGGCTCGAGGTCGCGGTGGAGTTTGAATCCAAGCCCAGTATTGAGCAGCTCAAACGCTTCGGTGAGGTGTTCGATGAGACAGTAAAAGCCGAGAATGTGGATTACACGACCAAACGGAGCGACGGATTGGGGATGGATATCCCGACGATGACCGCGCTACCGATGGGTACTTTTCATCGTTGGCTCGATGCCAAAGGGAAGCTCGGCGGGCAGCACAAATGCCCTCGGTGCGCCAATCACCGCGATATTCTCACAGAAATTCTCAATGCTCGCATTAATGCATGAGCGTGCATAGGATGTTTCGTGCGGGTTTTGTCGTTCATTTTTGGAGTTGACAACCCGAACAAAGGAGCAACGGATGTCAGGGTGTGGATCGATCAGACGAGTATGCGGAGCAGCCGATACTATTCTTGAGCAGTGTGCCGACTATATAAACTGTATCGACGACGATCAGTTTGTGTTCCCCTCGCAGGCGGTCCCCGGCGGGACGATCGGCAAGCACATCCGTCACACGCTCGATCATTTCCGATCCGCGATCACGACCTGTTGCACCGAATCGATTAATTATGACCACCGGTGCCGGGGCGGCAATGTTGAGAGCTGCCGGGATGCAGCCAAGTCAGAGATCGCGACGCTCCGCTCATTGATGAGCGAACTCGACGAGGATCAACTCAACGAACAGGTGGTCGCGTGCGTGATGATCTGTTCTGATGGGCAGACCTGCGATCTGCAATCAACCCGTGCCCGCGAGATTTTCTTTGCGATGCACCACGCGATCCATCACAACGCGATCCTCAAAGCGATCGGTTTGGAACTCGGGTTCGAGTGCCCCGAAGGGTTCGGCACCGCGCCCTCGACGATCAACTTCGAGCAAGCGGAGGCTTCGTGATCCTTCGTGTGTACAGTCTCGATTCTTCCAACTGATACCGGCTTTGAAGTACTCCACTCACGCGATGAGCTGCGCTCTCGTTCGGCCGAGATCGAACCGAGCTGGCGGGCGTTGCCCAACGGGTTGTCGGCGAGCTGGCCTACGGATCCTGATGCGGGGGGGACATGGGTCGCCGTGCGTGAGGATGGATTTTTCCTTGGGCTATTGAACCTCAATCTGTCAGAATCTCAGCTCGCTGAGCTTGCCCCGAACACCCCCAATGCGACGCGATCGCGTGGGCTGGTGATCCCGGCGTTGATCGAGTCAACAACACTCGCTGTAGCGATCGAATCACTCAAAGCGATGGATCTGCTGGGGATGAAGCCGTTTCGGCTGATCTTGGCGGCGATCGAAGACGGACAAAGCCGATACAGCGTTGCCCGTTTCGATGGTGTACAACTCACAATCGTGACAGAGCTTGGGGCGATCAAAGTGCCCGAATGCTGGGCATCTTCGGGGCTCGGCGATGCTCTGGTCCAGTGTCGATTGCCCGTATTTGAGCAGATGGTTGTTGATGATCCAACCCCTGAAAACCAGCGAGCGTTCCACTGGCATCAGTGGGCAGATCGTCCCCAGTTTTCCGTGATGATGTCGCGTGCGGATGCTCGGACATCGAGCGTCACGACGATTGTGGTTGAGAGCGGGAAACAGCCGACAGTTTTGTATGATCCAATCGCGATCGGGGACGCGAAATGCGACCCTGTCGGGGCTGGGATGCTACGATAGGGACACTATGAGCGAGTATATTCACGATCTGATCGACTGGCAGTTCATCATCTCCGGCATTGTCCTTATGGTCGGCGTCCATGCGGTGCTTGGGGTTGTTGCGTACGGGGTGTATCTCGAACGCAAGATTTGTTCATACATTCAGGACCGCATCGGCCCGAACCGGGTCGGGTTTGATTTTGGATTGCCTTGGTTGAGCTTCCTCAAGGGTTGCTTGGCGCTCGGTCAGCCGCTCGCTGACGGGATCAAGTTCTTCGTGAAGGAGGACTTCACACCCAAGAATGTCGATCGGGTACTGTTCTCGCTCGCTCCTGTTTTTGCGTTGATCCCCGCGTTGATCGGGTTTGTGATTATGCCCTGGGGCGGAGCGTTTGATATCCCGGCGGTTGCCGATATCGGGCTCTTCCAGTTCCTCTTCGGTTTGCCAATGGCTGGCGGCATGTTCGAGTTCATGTTCGGGCATCTTGAGGCTCAGTCCGTGATCGTCACCGGCGCCAATGTTCATGTCGGTGTGATCTACCTGTTGGCAGTGGCATCATTGGGTGTCTACGGCGTAACGCTCGGCGGCTGGTCGTCGAACAACAAATACTCCATGCTCGGCGGACTCCGCGCGACTGCTCAGATGATCAGCTACGAAATCCCGCTGGGATTGACCCTGCTCTGTGCGTTGTTGATCGCGGGTTCGTTTATCCCCAACGAGATCATTGAATATCAGGCTCAACACGGGTGGTTGATGTTGAGTCTGCCATTGCCAGCACTCTTGTTTTACATTTGCGGGCTCGCCGAGGCGAACCGGGCACCGTTTGATAACGCTGAAGCCGAGCAAGAACTCGTCGGCGGGTTCCATACCGAATATTCCTCGATGCGATTCGCGTTGTTCTTCATGGCCGAGTATGCCCATCTGGTAACAGGGTGTGCGTTCTTTGTGTTGTTGTTCATGGGCGGGTACCATCTGCCTTTTGTCGGCTTGACGAGCCCAGAAGCGACCGGGCTGCTCGCGGTCTTCGCGAAGGTTGGCGTGTTCTCGTTCAAGGTCGTGTTTATGGTTTGTGCAGCGATTGTCGTCCGTTGGACGATCCCTCGTCTGCGGTATGACCAGGTCATGATGCTCGGATGGCAGGCGATGATCCCCGCGGGGATGCTGATGATCGTCGTCACCTCGATCATGGTGTACTTTGGTGCAACAACCGTGGTCCCGATGTTCGCGGCCAATATCGGCATGCTTGTGGTGATCATGATCGCACGATTCGCGTTGGCCAAAGCCTTTGGTCGTTCGACACTCAACAAGAAGATCCCGCTGTATGGCTCGCGCTATAGCCCGATGGAGGGCGAGCGAGTGATCACCGCCCCGACGGTTGCGATGGCGATCGAAGATCGCCCTGTGCAGGGCACCGTTTCGACTGTGTGATCAGTATTCAATGAAAACATAAAAACACCCCGGCATGAGCTGGGGTGTTTTATTTATTGGGTAGGTTGTGTACAGATTATTGCAGCGAGTTGATCTCTTGCGGGCGGACACGCTGCATGAGGGTGGGGAGGATGTAGTGCCCGCCTTTGTAGGTGTATACACGCCCCGAGACCAAGAGCCGCCCTGCGTCGCCAGATTGCATCACGATGTTCTCCATCCGCATGAGCATTCTGCAAGGCTCGACGATGAAATCGACCGAGTCAGGAGCGTCTGGATTATCGTTATCAAACACAATCGTCCACGCGCCCGATCCGTTGCGGATCATGCGCGATGGTCTGCGAAGGATCAGGGTGCCCTCGTCGAGTCCGCCGATGGTTGAGGTGGTCACTTGTGCTCGCTGCCCGATCTGGTTGATCGGCTCGATCCGCTCGCGGGCAGACTTTGGAGTTGAATCTGATGGCTCTGCACCGAAGTTGAGTTCTTCGAGCAGATCACGCACTGCCGGGTCGTCTTCGAGTGATGAAGGATCGACTGGCGAAGTGTCCTGCTGGATTGCAGGTTCAGACGGAGTCGATGTTCCAATGAGATAGGCCGAGATCAGCAGCTGGTTTCGGTCGTGGTAGGTAAAGATTTCGCCTGAGATTTCGACGGGCTGACCGATCCATTCGGTTTCGAGTTGTTCGAGCGTCTGGCAGGGCATGAGCAAGACCGGGCCTTCCCCGGCGCGTCGATCGGCTTTGTCGGGGACAAAGATCAGCAGCTCGTTTGGGCCTTGAACTATGATGCCTGGTCGATTGAGGATGAATGCGCCCTCGGCGAGGGTCGAGGGGGCGGTGTTTTCGCCGAGCGTCTCGTGGAGTACCTTGAGCCAGTCTTCGCCTTCGCTCAGCCCGGGTTGGATGGCAACCGAGACCGCCGAGACGGTGGGCATGACCACGATTTGGTTCGTGCCCACGCGAGGCAGGATCGCCAGGGCTTGGCGGACCTGCTCTGGGCTGCCCGGTGCTTGGCGGACTGTTTGGTCTTCGGGCTCAGCGAGGGCGAGCGTCGAGTTGGCGACCAAGAGCAAGGCAACAATCGAGACAGAAGAGCGGAGGGCGTTCATTGGGTGGGTATCCATATGGGATGTATCGGCTGATTCGATCGATATGGTATCGTGTTTCGGGCGTGGGTGCTGGGAACTCGTGTTTTGGGCGTCGATTTGGGTGCTCGTTGTTGATCTTTTGGGCGATGCTTTGTACTGTCACCTCTGCCAATGGTCGTGAGATTGTCGGCAGCAAGGCTGGCCGTGTGCCCGAGTGGTCTAAGGGGACGGATTGCAAATCCGTTGTGCGAAAGCCAACCGTGGGTTCGAATCCCACTGCGGCCTTTGATTCGAAAGAATCCGAATGAACCGATCTGGATGATCCCAATCATTCCAGATCGGTTTTTTCGTGCCCATTCCACTATCATGTGGGCATGAGTGATTCCAAACCAGTTGTGCCGATGAATGCCGATGAGGTGGCGCAGGCGTCCAAGCTGTTCCGCGAAGACTTCGAAGCCGTCCGCAGCGAGGTCTCCAAAGCCGTCGTCGGTCAGCACGAAGCGATCGAGCAAACCCTCGTCTGCTTGTTCGTCGGCGGACACGCCCTGCTCGAAGGCGTGCCCGGGATCGGCAAAACGCTCTTGGTGCGGAGTATCGCACAGGCTGTGGATTTGAAGTTCGGTCGCGTGCAGTTCACCCCCGACCTGATGCCCGCCGATATCACAGGCACCACGGTGGTGGACGAGATTGAGGATGAGCACGGACGCATGAAACGAGCGTTCCGGTTCTCGCCGGGCCCGGTGTTCTCACAGATTCTGCTGGCAGACGAAATCAACCGTGCGACGCCCAAGACTCAGTCAGCCCTGCTCGAAGCGATGCAAGAGCAGAGCGTGACGGTGGGGACGACGACGCACAAGCTCCCCAGCCCGTTCTTCGTGCTCGCGACCCAGAACCCCGTCGAGCAGGAAGGGACCTATCCGCTGCCCGAAGCCCAGCTCGACCGGTTCTTCTTTAAGCTCCAGGTCGGGTATGGCACGCGCGAAGAACTCAGCGAGATCGTGATCCGCACGACCGGTGCCCAGCAAGCCACAATCAATCCAGTAATCGACGGCGAACGCTTAATCGCCCACCAACAACTCGTCCGCCAGGTGCCCGTCGCTGAGCATGTGCGGGATTATGCGATCCGGTGTGTGCTCGCGACGCATCCCAAG
>CAJXXI010000156.1 GCA_913062615.1 uncultured bacterium
TCAGACAATCGCTTCGTGCGTCTCGATCGCGCTCGCGCCGCTGTTTAACCTGTACATCATCTCAGAACGGATGATCACCTACAACCTGCTGCTCGTGCTCGATCGGTCAAGCTATTTCTGGGCGGCGGTTGTGTGGGTTATGCTGTATCCATCTGATGATCCCCAGCAAACACTCGTTCGGTTCGCCGGCACCGGCGCAGCGATCTCGGTGGCTGTGGTGGTCACGGCAGCATGGGTCATGCTGATGCTCGATAAGCGCACAAGACCATCACCCTCGCTTGTCGATAGAGCCGAGGTCAAAGCGATCATCTCAACGAGCGGCTGGAACGGCGTGATCAGCGTCGCGCTCAACATGCACATCCGATTGAGCCAGCTGCTCATCAATGTCTGGTTCGGGCTCGCTGCCAACGCGGTCTTCGCCGCTTCTGTTCGGCTGTCTTCGTACATCCGCATGGTGACCACCGGGATGACCGACGGGCTCGATATTGTGGCTGCCCGGCTGACTGCTCAGAACCAAAGAGACTCGATCGGCGCGTTGTTGCCTCAGATCACCAAACTCCATGGGCTTGTCGCGATCCCGGCGTGCACAGTTGTCTTTATTTATGCGCCGCCGTTGCTCAGCGTGTGGATCGGGCGACACTTTACTGCTGACCAGCTCGAGATCTGCGTAATGACCGTTCGTGTGCTCGCGATTGGTATGGCTGCCCGCGGGATATCCGACGGGTGGTTGCGTGTGTTGTATGGCGCGGGCTATGTGCAAAGATACGCACCACTGATTCTTGTTGGAGGCTTAATCAATCCGATTTTGTCATTCGCGCTCTACACCGCTCTTCCAAACCGCGGTGCAGAAGAATCCATCCTCGCATCGTACCACGCACCCGCGATCACTTTTTCATTGATCTTCATTGTTGTGCATTTCATAGGCATCCAGTTTATGGTGCGAAAATATCTTGGCGTTGCACCAAAGGTGCTCTGCTTTGTGCTCTGGAGGCCGGTGGTATTTACTGCTTTTCTAGGGGCTTGCGCATACGGAATGCGCCAGAGTTTCGAGATCGAACGATTCCTAGATTTGGTGTTGCACATGGCGGCGATCGCAGCAATCGCGATCCCGTTGATCATTCTGATCGGGCTTGATTCATCAGAACAAGCAATGCTCCGCAAAGCGGTCGGGCGTGTCACCAAAAAGTCTCGTTAGTCTTGTGCTTTGAGTTTGATATCCGCGATGATGCATCGATGATCGCTGCCTTGGAGTTCTATCGAAGACCATGCGATGACCCGTGCGCCGTCTGATGTCCACACATCGTCGATGTGTGCCCGCACAAGCGCGGGCCACGCTGAGGGATAGCTCCCCCACTCTCCAATGATCGGCTTGCCTGCTTTGAACCCCGCCTTGCGAGTTCGTTGCGATCGTAAACCAGCGGGCGCGCTGTTGAGATCGGCCCCAAGAATCACAGGCAGGTCTTGGCGATTACTCTCGCGCGTAATGGCAAAGATTGTGCGCTCCCAGAACTCATTCCCCATCTTCCATCGTTCGCTCGTCCTGGGCGAATGCGGATGCCCTTGAGCAATAAGCACCGATGATTCTGGCAGCGTCACCTTTGCCAGCAAAATGTCCCGGTGTGCGTTGGGCACATTGATAATCTCGATGCGCTCGATCAGGTGAGGCGTAAGAATAAAGCTCGGCGAGAGATACCCCGCGACAGGATCGCGAGCAACCCAGTTCCACCCGCTCCCATCGAGCATACCTCGGAACTGAATCCCCCGGTTGATCTCAGGCGGCGCTTCCATCAACACGATCAAGTCCGAATCGAGCGACATCAAAGTCTCAAGATCACGCTCCCAGTGCTTGTTCTGCGTAAAGAAGTTGCACGATACAACCCGAAGAACCCCACCCGGTTTGCCCGTGAGATCAACAGCGCCGAGCACCCAGTTTCGCCCTGTAAGCACCGGGTAAACAGACAGGCATGCGAGAGCGATACACAAGAGCCCGATCCGTTTTCGACGGGCGATGATAATCAACACACCGAAGCCCAACGCGAGCGAGCTGATTAGCAGCTGCTGTGATGTCAGGATATCGAACCAATACACCCATCGCCCGATGACCCACGCCCCACACATCGGCACAAGAATCACAACGATCAACAAGGCGAAGCCGGTGACAATCCTGGATCGTTTCTTTGGGGTTTGGATTGGTTCTTCGTGCTCGGGCATCATCTCTTTATCGTGTAGATAGGCAATGCCAATGCACATCGACTCTAAAAAAACGGGCAACCCAGATGGGCTGCCCGTTGTATTAGTATGAATGATTACTCTGCGTTAGCGAGAGTAGATGTATCCAGCGTCGAGTGCTTTGCTCACACGGACCGAGATTTCCTCGAGATGAGCCTTGGTGTAGGCGTCGAGATTGTCACCCGATTCAAGCGTTTCGTCGACATGCTTCTGGATCGAACGCAAGTGCATAGCAGCGAGTGTCTTGCTCGACTTGGAAGCCGAGCTGAACCCACGGACGACGAACGACATATCGATCAAGCGATCGAGATGCTCACGCTGAAGGTTGCGACGCAGCGATGAGATCATCGGCTGACGCGTCGTGTACTTCTTGGTTGGCTTCTCGCCGATCTCCGACCAGATTGCTTCGGTGACCGATTCCATCAACTCGGCGAGAGTCAATGTGTCTTGATTGGCCGGCACGAACAGCTCATAGTCATAGACACGCTGGACGGTCTGTGGATTGAGCAGCATGGTCAATGCGGACGCCTGCATACCCATCACGCGATCGTGGATCGGCATGGCTGCATCAGCAAACACATTGCGGACATCATCCCACCACTTATCAACCGTGGTATGAGTAAGCAGCTCTGGAGTAATGCCATAAGCTTCGTCATAGAACGCATTCTCAATCACGAACTGCATCGCAGCACGCTGGCGTTCTGCAGGCACAACCTCGATTGGCGCACGGTTGCCTGGATCGCCCTTCTTGTCGCGGTATACATAGGCCGATCCGACCCAGTTGCCCATCATCGACAAGCTTTGCATTTGAGTGCTGAGCGAGATCGAGTAGCCTCGGCGTGCCAAGGCCCATGATTCGCCATCTTCTACGAAGTTGGTAATCAATCCCGAACGGATCATGCGTACGAGTTCCATCTGGGAGTTTGCATAATCCAATGGGTCTTCTGCAAGGTCATAACGACGAGCGCGTGGGTCAGGGCCGAAGGTGTCTTCGTCCGTGCCGAACGCGAGTTCAGGCTCTGACACGCGCGACAAGACCTTGTCGAGATCGCCGGTGCCATATCCATACTCGATCGCCCAGAAGTCATACGGGCCGATCCCGTCAGAGGAATAGTTCCCCTGAACAGTGCCCGAGCCTTCCATGCGAATATTGATGCCGTTGTAATCCATCACCGATGACGACCAAGGCTTGGTATCCTTCATTTCTTCCGAGTTGATGGTGTCGAGGTCATACGAGCTCGAGCCCTTGAAGTTGTGACGCAAGCCGAGGGTATGACCCACTTCGTGCGCGACGAGTTCAGCGAGCATCGGGCCGACGAACCATTCTGGTACGCCGTCGATCATCTGGACATCGTCCTTCTTAGGCTTGGCTTCACCCTTGTCCTTGTCGCACTCTTCGCATTCGCCATCTTCTGGACAAACATGCTCAGCATCTTTATCAGTTTTTGGTTCGTCTGCTTTTTCAAGCATCGCGAGGTACTCAGGCGGAATCATCGCCCGCAGCCCTGGGTTTTCTTCGAGCTGCTTGCGGATCATTTCGAGTGTTTCAGGATCAATCTCAGGCCCACTGCTTGCTGAGCTGAGGACGCCTATTGCGCCAGCAGTTTCCATATTGGTCGCGAACATTTCGATCATACTCAGGTATAAACGCATGTTGGCCAGATCGAGCATTTTGCCCGTCGCAGCCATACACATGCCCGAAACCTGTGATGCTCGCCCATAGAGCCCGTCGAACTCGTCGTTGCCGATCATGTTCGACCCCGGGACAAACCCGTTTGCACTCAAGGCTGCAGCGTTCATTGCGCGGTCATGGTTGGCGAGCTTGCGTGCCTTGCGTTCGACCAGAATCTGCTCACGCTGTTGAGGCGATGCAAGACGCAAACGCGGGTCCCAGCTTGGGTTTTCTTCGAGCCAATCAAGGGTCGCCGGTGCGTAGTTTTCGGTTGCGAGCGATCCAAGGAGATCCTCCCACCGATAGGTAAACACGCGTGCCCAACCATCGGTCAAGACAACATCCGCATCGAGGATCTGTCCGGTCATCGGGTTGACCCGTGAAGGACCGATCGCGGTGGCGACATCGTTGGAGATCCAACGGATGAAGTTGTAGCGTACATCTTCTGGATCCTTATCCATGTTGACGCCGGTGGCTTTGTCCTGGTATTGAACCTGGATTGCGCCGTCGATACCGATTTCGCGGAACGCATCGTTCCAGCTCTCGACGCCTTGGCGTACCCAACGACGGTACCGGATCGGCACGGTGTGCTCGATGTAGTACACGATGGGTTCCTTCGGCGGGCTGAGCGCCAGGTTCTTGTCAGCTTTTTCAACATGCCAACGGTTGATCATCCGTCGGTTCTTTTCCTTCGCGTCATACTTGCCAAGGTCGGTATAAGTCGTGACGAAGTATCCGACTCGGCTGTCAGCCACGCGAGGCTTAAAGCTGCGTGAGCCTTGGATGTGTGAGATGGAGTAATGGAACTTCTTCATCGTGCCGCCGGCCACTGGGCCTTCGAACTCGATTTCAATATTTTGGGGGAACGCCTTGATTGAATCAACAACCGTTAGGTTCTTATTGAGTCCACGAGCTGAGCCACGGAAGAATGTGCCGGCCTTTCCAACAAGCAAATCGTCCATGTCAATCACAGGCTGGCCGCTAGGGCCAGTTGCAAGAATCGCGACATCGAGCAACACGCGATCGGTGAACACGGTCTCGACCGAATCCTTCGATTCCTGATCGCCTGTTGACCGCACAGCGATCTGAGGCTGGATCAACGCCATGCGATTTCCGATCCTTCTCCACTTGGTATACAGATCACCAGACTGCAGCCCGGCAAAGATCTCGCCGCCCGCGACGGTCATCGCAAAGAAGTGATTCTGCTTTTCATACCCGCGAGGGAGTTCTGCCAACACTTGGTTGGTCTTCTTGTTGATGTACAAGTTGTAAAACGAGTTGCCATCAGCGGTTGAGACTACCTTGGTGAAGTCTTTGGAGACATCCTTCCAAGATTTGAGCCCGTCCTTCGATGCGCTCGATGAGCCGCCGCCTCCGCCACGACCCGCCATCGCGGCAAGTTGTGCAAAGTCGATGCTCTCTTGGGGGGTGGTTGAAGTGTTTGGTTCTTCAAAGCTGTTGCCCTGCGCGATCGCAGAGCCGGCAGCCAATGCCGAGATGCCCACCATGGCACCGACGATGCTTGTCAGCAGATTGACTGATAAGCGTTTTGATTGATCCCTTTTCATTTCACAGAACTCCATTATTTGGACACATACTTGGGTCACAGATTGCTCAACTCGTAATGCCGAGCCTTGGCTGAGATCAGCCGCGATTTAACATACACCCAGGCCCTCATTCGAGCTTGGGGGGCACGGGGTACCACCTGATCGGGTACCCATTGACATAGGCCCTATCGACGCCGACGAGTGTCAGCATCTATTTCCAACTCAACTGGAGCGCAGAAAATGCGCCAAGTCGGTACGCAATAATTACCATACCAGAGCGGAAAAGATTCAAGAAATCTCGGAAATCAGCCAGTATTCGTATGAATCCAGATCACAATCACCGTCGAGGCCACGAAAATCAGCCCTGCCAAACGCACCATGTTGTCCTTGAGTGCCAACTCCGTCGGATCGTCATACCGCCCACGCATGAGCAATGTGATGGTCCGAAGCAACGCGAGCATCGCTGGTGCGACGGTAATCCAGAGCAAATTCATGCCGAATCCGCCATCTAGACTACCCAGTCTAGTTGCGAATGTTTGCATGTATTGATCTTCTTGGCTTTGGACATAACCCGTGTATGTCAAAAGGGTTGCCACGCCGGTCACCACCACAAACATGCGGAGCATCTGGT
>CAJXXI010000157.1 GCA_913062615.1 uncultured bacterium
AGCGCGTCGGATCGGTATGCGGACGCATCCACGGTTGATGGCGACGATGCACGATCCGAATCAGCCTTTGGCGAGGGACTTGCTCGATGATCTGCGTGATCGGTTTGGGGCGGGGATGATCCCGGTTGTTGTTCGGTATGATCATGCGCTCAAGGAGGCGGCGTCGTTTGGTCAGCCGATTGACGAGTATGCGCCTGATTCGATGGGTGCGGAGGATTATCGTTCGGTGTGCGAATGGTTGATCGAACATGCGAACATTGATCGCCCTGAGCCTGGCGAAGAAATCGATGCGTTGTCGAGTGATTTGCCCAAGCCAGTCAAGACCTTGGCGTCGGCTGCGATCGAGGTGGCGAGCAGTAATCGGGGATCGCCTTTGTCTCGGGCACAAGAGCTTGCGATGCGGGCGCGTTCGATGCAGCAGGCGCAGATGCTGGATACGAGTTCGGCAACAAGTTCAGCATCGAAGACGAAACAAGAACCTGTCCAATCGCAGGGCCAAACAGCGACAGCAGTCGAATCCAAGCCTGTGACGCTCAAGCGTTCGATGATGCCTCACCGTCCCGTTGCCATTGAGTTGGTCGATAGTCGAGTGGTGACACCGAAGAAGTCCCCCGCGGTTGACATCACGAAGGTGAAACATCTCTTTGGGATTCGTCGGAGTTCGAAAGGGGTTTTGTTTGTTCAGCCCAAGTCGATGGGGCGTCTGATCGAGATCGCGGGCGATTTTAATGGATGGAAGCCCGAGCAGACCTTGATGAGTTGCAATGACGCGCTCGGTGTGCATGAGAAGCATGTCGCGTTGCCCAAAGGCGTGTATGCGTACAAGCTGGTGATTGATGGGCAGTGGTGCCTAGACCCATACAACCCGGATCGGCTCGATAATGGGCTTGGTGGGCGAAACAACATGATTCGCATTGATTAACAACGGTATCGGCGGGCAGGGATGTGCCTGTGGATGCCCGATGCACTATACTTACTGGACGCTTGGTTGGACAGTTAGTTGCCTGAGGGATGGATCCCTCTTTGTGGTGAGCGGAGCTCGATATGGATGAGAACGGTACAGATAATACAAAGCTTGAGCTCGCGTCGATCGATCACGCCGAGTATGACGCGTTGGCAGATTTGTTCCTTGGTGATGGCGAGTTTGCGCCCGAGCCGACCTATTCGGATGAAGAATCGAGCACGCCACAAGCCGACATTGATTCTCCAGATGATCCTATGGGTGAATCGCACGATCAGTTGCCAGACCATACGACACACACGCCTGTGTTGCAGCTGGCAAGGCATGAGGACGACGCCGAGCTTGGGGCGTTGGTACCCGATCAAGATATCCATCACGAGCACTTTTCAGATCATACTGAACACGAACCCTTTGAGGTTTCCGGTGCGGGTCTGCATGTGCTTGAGACTTTGGCCGCGACCGATGCCCAGGCGTCTGCGTTGTTGGCCGAGTTGATGGGCGCGTCTGCGGGGATCGACGATGCGTCCGATAAGCTTGGTGACGCCCCGATTGGGAGCGATGAGATCGAGTTTATTGCGATGCCAGAGCCGACCGTTGAGGTTGTGGTGCTTGGGCATCTGCCCGTACGGGCGACGCTCTGGGCGCGTCAGTATGCGTGCAGCCGGGCAAAGGAAATGTGTGAGACTGTTGCGTTGGTGCGGGCGGCATCTGGATCGACATCGGTTGATCTGATCACCGGCGGCGAGTCTGTTTCGGTGCGGAGCTTTACCGATCTTGATGATGCGCTCGGGGCGGTTTCGAAGCTGGCGGATCGGGTGATTATGCGGGTGGATGAGGCGAGTGAACCCGAGCTGCTCGAACGGGCAGAGATTGAAGAGATCACGGTTTTGACTGGGGCCGACGAAGCGGCGGTGGTTGCTTCGTATCGGTTGATCAAGACGCTCGACGCGACGCTCGGCGAGCGGTATATCGAAGATGAAGGCCCGGCGCTTCGCGTTGCGGTGATGGGTGCTGGTTCAGAACTGGCGATGGACGCGTGCACGAAGCTTCGCAATGCTGCGGAGACATTTCTTGAACGGGCGATCGAGGTGGTGATCGGATCTGGGCGGATTGATGCGACGGGGACGACGAACCTGTATCGCGATTCTATCTCGCACCCCGCGTCGCATATTCTCGATGCGTTGGTGACGGCTGCGGGCGAGAGCAAAGCGTTATCGCGAGTTGAGCAAGTCGAGCATGCACCAGCTCGGCGTACTGATTCGGTTGTTGAGTTCCCTGCTGAGGGCGTTGCGATGCCTGAGCCGAAGGCTGTTCACGAGAAGGTTGTTGCCGATAAGCCAAGCCAAGACGACGCGCCGACGATGCGCGATGGGTTGTGTGTGTTGATCCCGGGGCTGAGTCCGATCGAAGCGCGGTGCCCCAAGGCGCCCGGAGTCGAGTTGTCACTTGATTCGAAGGGGCGATTGCATCTTGTGGTATGTGACGCGGATTCGCACGATTCGATGAATCAGCTTTTGGCTGCCCAGGCTTGGGCGAGAAATAACCTTGGGTTGTTGATCCGTGCGGAGTCGGGGATGTCGGTGCCGAGTGCTGATCGTGATGTGAATACGGACGCGATGATGCACTTGATCTCGATTGAGCCGAGATCGGTGCGTGAGATTTATGACACGCCTGTGCGGATATATTCTTTGGCGCGGGTGAAGGTCGGCAAAGTAATCGCGCAGGTCGCGACGCCGATCAACTGAGCATACACAAGACTCCGTTTTCTCTTAGGTGCCCCGGCTCGCTTTCTTGTGCTCACCCGGGCTTGTAAATATGAGGCGAGCCGGACTTCTCATGTTCCTCACCACAAAACAGGGTATGCGCCCCACCAAACCTACCCCTTGTCTACCCATAAAAAGCCGCCTTCTCCCATGCCTTTGCTATCCATTTTTCAGCTCAGTCTCCCATCATCCTCCCGACGCGCATAGAATGCGCATGAAACCTGAAAAAGCCCACGGATATGGGTTGAGCCGGGGGTGTCGGTACGCCGATATCATCCTCACATGTTCCGCCATAATGGCACGAGGGGACGAGTTCCGTAAGCACTCATCCATTTATCAGGGCATGCATATTGAGAGGCAAGACGCATTATGTCAGACAACGCACCAAACAATCCCCAAGCTAAACCCGTGAACGCTACCCAAACCGGATCAAACGATTCAGGTTCAGGCGGATCAGGCGGCTCGGGCTCAAACGGTTCAGGATCAGACTCGGGTTCATCGCTCGCAGGCGGATCAGGCTCAGACTCGGGCACCGGATTCCGTGGACGAAAAATCACCACCTGCTCGTTCTGCGGCAAAACTTCCCGCGAGGTCGGCCCAATGGTCGAAGGACCAGGCGAAGTCTACATCTGCTCAAACTGCGTCGAACTCTGCCAGAACATCTTCCGCCAAGAACGCAAACGCGTCTCAGGCGTCTCCGCTTCACTCTCCGAAATCCCAACTCCACGCGAGATCGTCGAGTTCATGGCCCAGTATGTTATCGGCCAAGAGCTCGCCAAGCGATCCCTCGCGGTCGCGGTCCACAACCACTACAAACGACTCCTCCACTCAGAATCAGAACAGTCTGGCGACATCGAGCTCGACAAATCAAACATCCTCCTGATCGGTCCTACCGGCTCAGGCAAGACCCTGCTCGCTAAGACCATGGCCCGCATGCTCAAGGTGCCCTTCGCCATCGGCGACGCCACCACCCTGACCGAAGCTGGTTATGTGGGCGAAGATGTCGAGAACCTGCTCTTGAAGCTGCTCCAGGCAGCCGACTTCGATGTCGAAGCCGCCCAGCGAGGCATCATCTATATCGACGAGCTCGACAAGGTTGGCAAGTCCTCAGGCAATGTCTCGATCACCCGCGATGTGTCGGGCGAAGGCGTCCAGCAGTCGCTCCTCAAAATGCTCGAAGGCACCATCGCCAATGTTCCACCACAGGGTGGACGCAAGCATCCAGAACAACAATACATCCAGTTCGACACCACCAACATCCTCTTCATCGTGGGTGGTACATTCGTGGGGCTCGACGAGATCGTCCGCCGTCGTCTTGGGCAAACCAAGATCGGTTTCGGTGCAGATTCGGGCGATGACAAACAACGCAAGCACTTCATCGACGACAAAGCCGAACGCGAATGGCTCCAGTCACAGATTGCCGCACAAGATGTCGTCGAGTATGGGCTCATCCCCGAACTCGTCGGGCGCCTCCCGGTCATCACCCCGCTGATGCCGCTCGCCAACGACGCACTGATTCAGATCCTCACCGAGCCTAAGAACGCACTGATTCGTCAGTACCAGCACCTCTTTAGTCTCGAAAGCGCAACCCTGACCTTCACCGCCGATGCCCTCGAGCTCCTCGCCCAGCGAGCAGCCAAACGAGACACCGGTGCCCGTGCATTGCGAGCGGTGCTTGAAGAAGTGATGATGGATCACATGTACGATCTTCCGGATCAAAGCAATGAAGGTGTCGAATACATGATCACCGCTGCGGCGATTGAAAACAAGACCCAGCTGATCGACCTAAGAGTCGCCCAAGCCAACACCGCTTGATCTGAGTTGAACTCAAACGACCAAAGCCCTCGGTTCTCCGAGGGCTTTTTTCATACACACTTCCAACAGAATAATGTGATTCAACCCAAAGTTCTCACAACCAAAGGCAACCAAACCATATTCTGAGATCATATCGCTAGTTGGCGAGACTCTTTCCGCATAAATGACCCATACATGGTCGGTTCGGCACCACCATCGCCATTGACAACGACATCGTCGCCGTAGGAGCATACCGTGACGACGACAACGGAGGCAGTGCTATGTCCTTACGGCGTCCGTCACCTGCCCCCGCAGACCTCGCCTGACTCAGCGAGTTTCTCCAGGCTTTTGCCGCGGGTTGTCCATAATACAAATCAAAGCACACGCTCTTTCGCCTATTTCCATAGGCCCGGACGTGGAGAGTAAGAACCCGAGCATTATTCTTGGGTGTCTGAATCAGTGATTGAATCTTGGAGTTGGCGTGAGGCGTTTTTGATGATGGTGCTTCGGGTGGCGTCGTATTCTTCTTTGGTGATCTGGCCGGTGCGTTTCATCTCGTCGAGGTGTTCGAGGAGCCCGCCTCCGGGTGCGTTGACGATGTCATTGTCGCGTGAGAAGAGGTTCTTGCGGAGCGTAAAGATCGCGATCGCGCCAACGAAGATCATGGCGAGCAAGAGTGCGAAGTAGAGCCATATCTTCGGGTCTATTGATTGAGCGAAGGTGAGTGTGGGGGTGAAGGTGCTGATGGACATAGGGTGATGATATCACCGATTGGGGGTTGATTCCGGGTTATGGGCAACCGGCGGCAAATGCTTGAAGGAATACGGAGACATCAAAGAAGTTGTAGACGCCGTCGTCGGTGAAATCGGCGATGGGGTCGTGCGGGTTGGGCATCAGCTAGAACGAACCCGAAGCGATCTCTTCACGCAGGGGCATCAATAGGTTGGGCAATGCGTACTCATCTACAAGATTCTGCCCGCGTTCGATCATCTCGTCGAGTTTGGGGCGGAGCTCTTCGAGGTTCGTCACCGGGTCGTACTTACGCAAGGTGAGATACACCGAGATCGGCTCGGTGTTGGGTTGATCGGGCTTCTTGCTCTTCGAGCGGGTCTTGACCTCGAAGTGGACCTCTAAGCCGTCGTCGTCGACGAGCTTCATGCCCATCGAAGGCTGGCAGTCGAGCACATGGATGTCCTCGGTGTCGAGCAACGCCGCCATCGGCGAGCCCGCAAAGAGCGCGTTGGCCGCGATCGCATCGTGGTTGCCAGATGCCGCCAGGTCGAAGCCGTAGAGGAGCTCGATGTATTCGATATCGAGAGGCGAGATTGATAGAAAGTAAGGTGAAATTTCGACAGCGGTTCTATGAATCGAATACATATCCTCGGAGGTGGTTGGATTGACCACACCCGAACGCACCGAGCTGCTGCGGATAGCGATCCAGCGGTGGGGGGCAGCGTTGGGCGCCGACTCGAGGGCAAGCTCGTCCTTGTACCGACGAAATGCATTCATTGCTGGGTACGATCGGCGGG
>CAJXXI010000158.1 GCA_913062615.1 uncultured bacterium
ACTTTCTGCCAACTGAAATACAAGGGCGAACTCATGTTGATCTACATCATCCGACACGGACAAGCACACAACGGCTCGCACACCGGGCGCGACCAAGACCGGACACTCACCGAACGCGGGCATCAACAAGCCAAAGCGGTTGGCATGTATTTAAAAGCATGTGAGCAGCAACCGGTATGTGTGATCGCGTCGCCGTTTGTTCGAGCGCAAGAAACAGCGAGCGATATCTGTGCTGTGCTCGACCAATCCATCATCGCTGACGATCGACTCGGTGCCGATCGTGGGCTCACCGAGATGCTCGCGGTGCTCGAAGATCACCGCGACAAAGAAGCACTCGCGATTGTCTCGCATATGCCTACGGTCGGCCAGCTCGAATCACTGCTCTCGATCGGACCAACCGCATCGGAATCATCATTCTGGACCGGCGAAGCCGTCACGATCCGCGTTGATGGCGATGAGTTGATTGGTGGCGGTGAGATGGTCGATCGGTATCGGCTCGCCGATTAATCAGCCGATGATTCGAGTACATGCTTGGTCAGCCACTTGTTGATTCTCGCGACCTGTGTAGGTAGCCCTGCAAAGATCAGTTCGTGCCCGATGGGATACGACCAGCGTTCGGGCTGACCGAGTTGTTGATAGAGCAGCTGCCCGGTTGATGACGGGACTGCTTTGTCGGCTGATGCGTGGAGCATGAGCACCGGGATATCTGACATCTCGGTCGCGGTGTGGTAGCTATCGAGCCTAGATTTGGCGAGATACCCTGTTAGAAAAGCATCACGCTGCTCGCCTGTAATTTTCCCCATGCTACTTGTTTTGGGATCAAAGTCAAAGCTCATCGCATCGATCCATGTTTTGTAGTTTGAATCGAGCGATATCTCGAGGAAGTTCGCACCGCCAGCGATGATCACCGCTCCGGCATAGTGCTCCGGGGCGTAGGCGTACACCGTCGGCAGCATCATCGCTCCGCCTGACATCCCAACAAGAACTGTGGGCTTGCCTTTAAGATTCGGACGCAACCCAAGCACATGATCCATCGCCGCCTTCGTCGCATACGCACCCTCAGCGACACGCTCATCATTCATCTTGGCAACCAAGCCTGTCGCATTCGTGGCCAACTCAGGGCGTCCAGAAAACACAACACTCTCCGTAAACCGCGATGGATGCGATCGCATCCGAAGAACCCCGTACCCCTTGTGATGCCAAAAGTTTTCGAGCGCATCGACAATCAAATCGGGCGTGCCGAACATACCCGGGAGCAGGACAATCGTTCCCACTGGCTCGATTGGCGTTTGCTTTTCCTTTGGATCACGGTAGGTAAACCAGGTGCGTTGAAGTTCGACATGATCTTCATCAGATATAAACTTGGTTGGCACCTGCCCATCGATTGATGTAGGAGTGAGCGTGAGCACTCTCTTCCCCTTGGTTTCGGGATCATCTACCGTAATCTCGAACGCCTTCTGGGCTGCGTTAATCTTTGTAGCCGACACAAACTTGAATGCAAGATCGGGGATGTCCGAAGCAGACTGCTTGCCCGTGTCTTTGGTGATCGCGGGCGTGGCTTCGTTCTTGGGATTCGGAATAAACAAGAACGAGCCGGGGCCTTCTGATTTAAACTTGAATCCGGTTCCGATCCCAATATCCGCTGCGAGTTGGTTCGCGTCGGCGTATTCGATATCGGTTGATCGGAACTGATGGAATCGTGAGAGATGAATCGGACGCAACGGGGCGGCCGGGTCAAGGTCGATTATCGTGCCGGGCTGATCCGGATTGTTCCCCCAACGCGTCGGCCAGCGGGAAGGCTCTTCTACAGGAGTGTCATCAACTGAGGTTGGCGACGAAGGACGAGCTGCTGTCTGGGTTTGGCTCGCCGATGCAAACCGAGCGAACTGCACCGATCGGCACCCGCCCAAAGCAAGCATCGCCATGGCAGCGAGTAGAATCTGATATGAAATAATCCGAGAAATGGACCTAGGCATGAATGATCTCCGATGAATATCCGTGTCCAAATGGACATCGGCGGGCTCGTATGTCGATGATACCGGATATTGTGATGCAGGCTGACGAAAATGGATACCCTGCCAATGAGATACGAAAGAAGAGCGGCTTGGCATGACTGAAACTCAAAAAGAATCCCGAATCCCACTCGTCCGATGCGGGCTCGGTGGCGTGCTGATGGGACTGGCGAATTTGGTCCCGGGGATCTCGGGCGGCACCATGCTTGTTGCGTGTGGGATCTACACGCTCTTCATTGATGCGGTGTCTGATTCGACGCGGCTGCGGTTTTCTCGCAAGACATTGATGGTGCTCGGCGCGGTTGTGTTGGGTGCGGGGATTGCGATCGGTGGATTGGCGAGCACGATTCATTGGGCGTTGGTGAATCATCGGTGGATGATGTTCAGCGTGTTCATCGGGCTCACCCTCGGCGGCATCCCCATCCTCTGGTCGATGGCCAAACCGATCAAGAAGGATTCATACCTGGGCATGATCGCCGGCGTCGCGTTCATGGGCGGGCTCGTCTTCCTCCAAGAAATGGGAGGCGAAGGGCTCGTGCTCTCGGGCACCGTTGGCTTCATCGTCGGCGGCGCTGCGGCGGCGAGTGCGATGATATTGCCTGGGGTGTCTGGCGCTTTTTTGTTGTTGTTGCTTGGGTTGTATGAGCCGATTATTGGAGCGATCAAGGACACGGTGCATGCGCTCAAAGATGGCGATGTTGGCGGCGTGATGGATCAGATGGGTGTGATCATCCCCGTCGGCATCGGCGTGCTCCTCGGCGTCGCCATTGTGAGCAATGTCCTCAAGTGGGTGCTCCACCGCTACGAACGCATCACCCTGGGCGTGCTGCTCGGGCTCATCGTCGCCGCCCCCGCGGGGCTCTATCCATTCCGCGACGGTGTGCTGCCGATCGTTGGCGACGAAATCAAGGGCGAACTCGTCACCGAAGAGAACCTCATCGAGATGCAGGCTTCGGATAATGCGAAAGATTGGAAGCAGGAATCGTTTACGCCGAGCGGATCGCAGATCATCGGATCACAGATGTTGATCGTGCTTGGGTTTGGGATGACGGTTGGGATTGCGCGGCTCGGAAAAGAACCCGATCAAGAAGCCTGCGAATCTGCAGAGGATTGACCATTGGACTTCATCCATCCGCCGAGCTTGGGTGCCGACAATCGCATCGCATAGACAACCAAGGCAATACCAACGATGAGCGTGATCGCGGAGTAAGTCTGCCCGCGCGTTAATGGGCCGAACTGGGAGACGCCGGCGTCGGGGAGGCGGATGAAATCCATGGGGATTCGGCCGAGGGCGTAGGTGATTGCGAAGGCGCCGGCGATAAGCCCGGGCTTGCGTGGTTTCATGGCGATGATCCAGACGACGACCAACACCAGTAATCCATCGAGCCCGGCTTGGAAGAGCTGCGTCGGATATCGTGCTGCGATCAAAGGCTCGAGCTGGGCCTTGAGCCCATCATCGCCGCGTTGGATCAGGTCGAGTATGCGGTTATATCCTTGGAACCAATCTTGCTCGTTGGGGAGCATGTGCATCATCGAGAGCTGGATGATTTGGTTCATTTGTTCGGGGGTTTGGACGAGTTGGGAATCGGTGAGTGAGGTGATTTCTTGTGGGTAGCGGACCGCCCACGATGGTGCTTTTTCGCCGGGGTTGGTGACGATGTCGCCGAGGAGTTCGCCGTTGATGAAGTTGGCCATGCGTCCGAAGAACAACCCGAACGGCGCAACCAAGACCGCTGTATCGAAGATGTGCAATGGTGAGCATCGCCCTTCGATCTTGCCGGTTTCGGATTTGAAACCTCGGGAGATTCGCAGGCACGCGATTGCGCATCCGATGATCCCGCCGTGGGATGCCATGCCGCCGTTGTTTATTGCGAGGACTCCCCACCACGGCGCGGAGCTTGAGAAATCGAGCAGGAGTGATGGTTCATATCCGATGACATAGAAGAGGCGGCCGCCGATGAGGGTGCCGACGATGAGGTACATCATGGCGTCGCCGATGCGATCATATGGGATGAGGGTTGCGTTGCGTTTGGAGAGGAATCGGAGGAAGAGGAATGCGAAGGTGAACCCGAGCGCGTACGAAAGCCCGTAGTACCGGATGCCGAAGGTCGGGGTGAACTTGACCAAGAACGGGGAGAGGTCATGGAACCAGCCGCCGAGACTTGTTTGGACAGATGTAGAAGCAAGATTGAGTGTTGAACTTAGCATGTACAAGGATTCGCAATGATTTCGGGCGATGGCTTGGGCACCTTGATGCCAAAGAACGATTCGGTGTTGGTGTCGATCTGATCGTGGAACTTTTCGAAGGGTGTGTTGCGTAACGCTGCGAGAAACTGAGCCGTGTACCGGGCGTAACCAGGCACACACGGGCGGGTGCCTCGCTTGGGATCGGGGGCAAGGAAGGGGGAATCTGTTTCGACCATGATGCGATCGTCGGGGACGAGTTTGGCCGCCTGGGCGACTTCCTTGGCGTTCTTGTAGGTGACCACCCCAGTAAATGAGACCATCGCGCCAAAGTCGAGCACCGCCCGGACTTCATCGGTGTTGCCGGTGAAGCAGTGGAACACAAAGCGTGACGGATCGAGCGTGGTCTCACGCAGAATCGGGAGCAGATCATCGAAGGCTTCTCGGCAGTGGATGACTATGGGGAGATCGATGTCATCGTTGGCTTTGCAGGATTCGATGAAGGCGAGGTGGGTCGCGAGGATTGGGTCCTGGATGGATCGCACCGGGCGTGCGTGCTTGTTGTCCAAGCCCAGCTCGCCCCACGCGACACATTTTTCGTGCTTGGCGATCTCACGGATCGCGTTCCAATCGTGGGGCTCCTTGTCGGCATACAGAGGATGAACCCCCGCGGTGCACCACACATTGTCGTATTCCTTGGCTACGCGGAGGGCATCGTGGGAATCAACGGTCGTCGTCGCGATGGTAATAACCCCCGTCACACCCGCACCCGCTGCGTGTTCGAGAATTTCGTCGATCCGCCCGGCGTAGTCGGGGAAGGTGAGATGGGCATGCGTGTCGATCATGTGCGAATCATAGGGAAGTTGCACGCTTGGTGCACAATAATCAATCATGGAAGCACAACAGGTAGATACATTGGTCAAACTCCCCGCGCGGGCAAACGACGCCCACAAGGGCACCTTCGGGTCGGTCGCGATCGTCGGCGGGGCCGCCGGCACGCATCATGATGATGAGTTCGCTGCCACCATGCTCGGTGCACCGGCGCTCGCAGCGATGGGCGCGATCCGCAGCGGGTGTGGGTTGGTCAGGGTCGCTGTCCCGATGCCCATCGTCGAATCCGTCCTCACCCTCGCACCCTTCGCCACCGGGTTCGGGTTAGAGGTCGATGGTGATCGAGCGATCGTTGCATCGAGCGCGGCGGTAGTCATCGACGAGCTTGTGCGCACAAACGATGTCATTGTCGTCGGCCCTGGCATGGGCACCGGGCACGAGGTCGAGCAGATCGTGATGCGGCTCATCGGGCAAGAAGATATCCCAATCGTGGTTGATGCCGACGGGCTCAATGCGCTCGCTGCGATGCATGATTTCACACGCGATGTCCGCGCGACGATGGTGATGACGCCTCACCCCGGCGAGGCGAGGCGGCTGATGGCAGCGTTATCAATCACGGGTGATCCGGCAGGCACCCAACCCGAGCGCATCAGGGCGTGCGTCGAAATCGCCCGGCGCGTCGGGTGCATCGTCGTGCTCAAGGGCAAAGGCACCGTCGTCTCCGATGGACACCGATATTGGATTTGCGAACGAGGCACTCCGGCACTCGCTGCCGGCGGCACCGGCGATGTCCTCGGCGGCATCATCGGCTCGTTGATTGCACAAAAGAACATCGAGTTATTCATGGCCTGCGCCATTGGTGTGCAAGCCCACGCGATCGCGGGCGAGCATTGGGCATCATCCCACCACGCCACGGGGGGCATGATCGCCGCCGAACTCGCC
>CAJXXI010000159.1 GCA_913062615.1 uncultured bacterium
GGTTCGAGTTGGGTACGCGAAGGCTTGCCAAGGAACACCGCGATGCCCCGTTCGCCCTCGTTGATCTTTTGAAACCCACTAAAGATGAACAAGATCAATAAAATTACCATGCCGAACTGCAAGAACCCGTAGGTAATACGCATCGCGTCGGCAAGCGATTGATTCGCGGTGTCCATCCGCAACTTGTTGGTCGCAGCACCCGAATCCTGCCCCCGGCTAAAGCGCACAGAAGCAGAGCGACCAGAGATTAATCCTTCGCTTGAAGTGCTCTGTTCATTGGTCTGCTCGTTCTCTTGATCGGCATTCTGATCTTTTGGAGTTTCAGCCATGGATCAACCCTCCACGCCATCGTTGGTGTTGGTCGGTACGGGCAGCTTGCCCTCAGAATCCTTGAGCACATCTGGATCGAAGAGCTGCATGCCATAATCTGAGGTTGAGAAGATCAAAGTAAACTTCTTGGCCATCGACTCACGCATCAGCTTGATGTTCTGGATGAACACCGCGAGTTCCGGGTTGATGTTCTGCTGGGCAAGGTATGGTGCCGCTTCTGCTTCACCCTTGGCCATGATCTCGTCCGCCCGACGCTGGGCGAATGCCCGGATCCGATCAGCGTTGCTCTTGGCTTCTGCCTCGATCGCGCGTGCCTGGGATCGACCTTCAGACTCGTACCGCTCGGCTAACCGATCTCGGTTCGCGCCCATCCGATTGATTACCGCGCCTGTAGTCTCCTCGGGGAGCACAATGCGGTGGATACCGACTGATGTAATCAAGATGCCATAGTCCGCCAAGGGCTTGCCGCCGTTGCTGCCGCTGACCAAAAGATCGAGCACCTGTTTCTCGATCTCAGGGATCACAGAACTCCCACTCTCGGAAGTGAACAGATCACTCATCTTATATTTACTGGTCTCGCCGAGCGCAGAGCGGAGCAAGTCGAGGAGCACATCGTCCTCGGCCTTCCTGAAGTGATCGAATGCACGCTCACCCGCATTAGAGAAACTCCGGAAGAACAACAACGGGTCTTCGACTCGATAGCTCAGGTACGACTCAATGATGATCTGAAAATCATCGGCGGTCTGCACCGTCTCCGAGCGTGTCTGCACGATCCGAATCCGCTTGTCATACTTGGTGACACTCTCGAATGGATAAGGCCATTTCCATTTAAAACCCGGCTCAGTAATGATCGAGTTCTCGTTGGCCGAACCAAATCTGGTCTTCACCGCTGTTTCGGTAAACCGCACTGTAAAGCTCGCGCTAAAGAGCACGATTACAATGAAGAAAAGAAATCCAAATACCGGAATCGTTAGCCTTTTAAGCTTCAACACGACTCATTCTCCAATACGCCCCATCGGACGCTCATCGCCTGGCGACAGGCATACATTTATCTCAAAGGATGCACACGGGCACCCATCGAGCGTTCATTACTGCGACTCGGCGCCTGCTTCGGCGTCGAACACATCCGTACCGACCTGCTTGTCTTGCAGCTCGAGACGGACCTTGAGTGACTCCAGATCGGCTGGCGTCAGATATACACGAGATTCCTTCATCGCTTCGAGAAGGGCACTAAAATACATGTTGCTTCGATAGAGTTCAGGAGATGCCAGATAGGCTTCTTGCTGACCCTGGAGCAGGCTCGCACGCCCGCGTTCGGACATATGTCGAACCCATCGACTGGCACCCGCGGCGAGAATAAGCTCGCCCGCTTCGCCGCCGGCTCGTTCGATAAGTTTCTGCACTTCGAACTCGGCAGCTGTATATTCGCTCGATCCGCTCCCATATGCTCGGCGGGTATCTTCGAGTGTTACCAGCTTATCATTAATCTCTTGGGCGAGATCTACGGTGCCCGCGATCTCTGTGAGCGTAGTCACCTGAAACTTTTTCGCTTCTTCGATGAGCGATTCACGGTTCTGCAAGGCAGAGATCACGCGTTCGAACGAGGGGGCAACTTTGGTCGGTGGGTGGACGCCGTTGATTCCCACAAAGAGAATCTCGATGCCTGTCCCTTCGCCCCCGTTGAGCTGCCCATACGCATCTTCAAGACGAGTTTTGAGCTGCAAAGGCATTTGGGTTCGGTGTGTTGCCAGAATCTCATTGATCGAGAGTTCGCCAAGATACTGCGTCACGACCCGTTGCCCGAGTTGCTTGAGCATGTTCTCGCGTTGTCCAGGAGCCGCGAACTGATCGAAAAGCTTCACATTGCGGATCACATAGTGCACAGGCACCTCGACGGCCAACAATGAAAGCTCCGCAACCGAAGAGGTCTCGCGCTGTACGCCGTCATCGCTATCGGATACCACTGCGAGCTGCGGGCGAACAATGTTGAGCCGCTCGACACCAGTGTGGCTTTCGGTCCATAAAATTGGTGTTGACCCCGGTGTTGGCGGGTGCGACGCAAGGTTAAGAATCCGAACGCCCGTTGTGGTCTGAACCGCGTCATCCCCATCGACCGAAACAACCAGAGGCGTTTCATATCGTGAGATTGGCCAAGGCCATTTGACATGCAAGCCCGGACCGACATCGCCCTCGCCGGTGTCACCGCCAAGACTGAATAGAGGTTTGCTGATCACGCCGTTCGTTATAATCAAGCCCCGTTCGTGTGGCTCGACGACCACCAGCGAAGACATCAACCAACCAACAGCAACGCCAGCAATAATAAACCCCGCGATCCATCGGCTCAGAAGCTGATAGAACCAGGTCGATGTCACATCAATACCGAACTGATAGTTGACCGCTTCGCCGACATTCTCAGCGATCCGATCCGGAGCCGCCAAAAGACCGAGCAAGCGAGAATCGAACGCCGGGCGTGGCACCTCTCCGGGCTTCCTTGGGCGATAGACATCGAGCAGCAAGTTGAGCCCGATCTCGATACCAAAGATAATCATCCCGATCGGGATAATCATCGGGCTCCAAAGCACAAAGGCATGAATGCCAACAGCGAGTTCGAGGAACCCGCCAACCGCCATCACAACGCCAATGAGTGCTGCAGCGACTGAAATCGCCGAGCCGGCACGCAGGTTCGCCCACGCATCAACCTTGCCCATCCCCGAAACAAACCGGGCGAATACAAACCCAACAACCGCCAAAGCGATTCCGATTGCCAATGCCCACCCGACCAAACTCGGTTGATAGACAAAGGATTCATTCGATGAAAAAGATCTCCAATCGCTGAGTCTGCCTACGCCGACCCAGATATTGATGATACCAATTAAGATCGCACCGCCGGGCACAATCCATTTATAGCTAAATGCCAATCGGCGGGCTGCGATATGCAGGTCGTCGCCAACGGTGTCAAAGGCGCTCGCCGCCGATGAACCCGAAACCGCCAACTGCTCGGCCTCCATCGACTCCATCCGCTCGCGACGGTGCTGATCGAAGACCAACAAGAGCAAGCCCCATGCGATCAATCCGGTCGCGAGGAAGGTCGCTGCGCCGCCTGCGGCATAATCGCCAGAGATTCGGCTGTAGAAAAACACAACCAATGTCAGACCGAGTTGAAGCAACAAACCGATTATACTAATCGACACGGCTTTGCGATAGGTGAGATAATCGCCCTTATTCATCGGGGGGATCTTTCTGGTCTGCTGGTTCATCGAGCCCAAGAGCGTGCCCTTGTCTCTCTATAAAAGCGAGCCAAGGGCCTATGGTGCCAAGTGGGCACATTGCACAAGACCACCCACCTTGAGTGATCTCCTCAACGGATCCGAGGAAACCGTTTCGAGGGGTATTGTGGGCATGATCTTGCCCGGTTTCCACCCCAAATCAATTTCCTCACTGATTCCTCGGCCTGACCTCGCCGAGGTCGCCGTGCAACTCCGTACGCGGGTTGCCCGATCGGGGTTCTTGCATATCTGCACAATGACCAACTTTGTGCGCACAGATACCGAACTGATCGACAATCCAGGCGTATCAGATATTCAACGCCCGGGACCAGATCTTGAGTCTCGCAACCCAAGCGCACATGATGCGCCCACATTAATTGTCAAATCTCGGTTCAATGAACCTAGCATCACCTCCCTCATGATTACACCGATTCTCACCATCGCACGCAACGCATTCATGGAAAGCATCCGCCAGCCGGTGTTTTTCATCATGCTGCTCCTCGCCGCCTTTATCCAGCTTCTCAATACATGGATCGTTGGATTCTCGATGGGCGCCAATAATGTCCCCGGCGAAGTGACCGGCGACAACAAACTCCTCCTCGATGTCTCAATGGGCGGCGTGTTCCTGCTTGGGATTATGCTCGCGGCCTTCATTTCTACCGCAGCGATCTCACGCGAGATCGAAAATAAAACCGTCCTCACCGTCGTCTCCAAACCCGTTGGACGCCCAAGTGTTATTCTGGGTAAGTTCCTTGGCATCTCGATCGCCATGGCGATCGCGATCGGGATCATGATCGCCTTCTTGCTCTTGAGTATCCGCCACGGCATCTTGACCACCGCGGCGGACGACCCCCACTATCCGCTCATCCTCTTGACATTCATCGCGATCTTTGGCTCGATCGCACTGGGCGCGATCGCCAACTTTATGTATGGATGGTCTTTCGGGCAGACCGCATCGCTTGTATTGCTCCCGCTGATCTGGGTCGCGTATGTCGCGACATTGTTTATTGACGAAGACTGGACGATGATGTCGCCGGTCGAGAATATCAAGCCTCAGATCATGCTCGCGTGCACCTGCCTGGCGATGGCACTCTTCGTGATGACCGCCCTCGCCACCGCGATCTCAACTCGGCTCGGACAAGTCCTCACCATCACCATCTGCACCGGTGTGTTCGTCATCGGGCTGCTCTCGAACTACTGGTTCGGACGCGGCATCTATGAAAACCAACGCATCGGGCAGGTCGCGATGACCGAATCGCCGCTGCAACTAGATCTCTACGATTTCTACCGCACACCAGTCTATGAACTCGCAGCCAAACGCAACAACATGAGCGTCGAAGAGTTCGACGAGAGCGGCTTTGACCCGCGTAGATATGTCCAAACCCGCGAACTCTTCAAGATGGATCGTGCCGATCTCGAAACAGACGACGCGTGGAATCAGGTCATGCTCCGCAACCCCGGCGCGATGCTCCGGATCACCCTGCTCGGCCCGCCAACGGTTGATCTCAAAATCGGCGACTCGTTCTACTACGGATCATCGCCCTCGGGCATCGGGATCATCACACCCGAGTTCGAGCCCTTCGATCACGAAATCACCCCCGAAAAGAACGCCCGCCAAGAACCCGCGCTCGTCATCGCCGATATCGATGACATGCGCATCGTCGTCCAGCAAGTCGGACGCGAAGGCTTGCCCCTCTCACGCCCACCACTGCCGGGCGATTCGATCTTCCTCACCCCCACCATCGTCCACGGCGCACCATTAGTCATCTGGACCCTCGTCCCCAACATGCAAGCCTTCTGGCTGCTCGATGCAGTCACACAGAACCAACCAATCCCCGGCTCGCATGTCGTCATGATCTTCTTCTACGGCCTCTGCCAGATAGTGGTCTTCTTATCCCTCGCTGTACTCCTCTTCCAAGGACGCGATGTGGGTTAAGCCTGGGGCTTGCTTGGTTCGTTGAGTTCATTGAGCTTGTTATTGATTTCTGCGAGATCAAAGAGCAACTGAATCAAACGCTCACCATCGACAAACATCGCCGATGAAATCTTCGGCGTGTTGTGTTCTCCAGGGGAGCCGAGCATGCAGGCTCCAAATGTTCCACCTGAAGAACCCATAAGTTTCTCCAAGAGTACTTTGAATCCTGATTCCAAAGGGGCAAAGACAAAGTCATCTCCGCCGGGGCTTATAACCTGCTCTAAACCAAGAAGACTCACCCGCTCAGGTACGAAACCCTTTTTCTTGTTCCAGACGAGCTCGTGCCCATCGACCTTGATCGGGCTCAGTTTTCGATGCCACCAGCCATTGATGTGAACACCAACATAGACAAGCCCACCAAAGAACAACATGAACC
>CAJXXI010000160.1 GCA_913062615.1 uncultured bacterium
TTGGAGTCGGTTGCCCCGCCTGCGATTGGGTCGGCGAGCTCGGTGCATGCTGTCGATGGGAAGAACTCGATTTTGGTTGCGTCGCGGAACATGATCGCAGCTGCGTCGGCGATCCATTGCACACGGACATCTTGGGCTTTGGGATTGAACTCCTTCGGGCGATGCTCGTAGGCGGCTCGGATCACATCGCTTGATTCGCTCGGGGTCTTCTCGCTTGATTCGTCGACGATGGTGATCGTGGCGGTGGTGTTGGCTTGCCCGGGGAGGCAGATGTCTGAACACACCAAGAACTCGGCGTCGATATCAAAGATCACCGCATCGTCGGGTGTCGCATCGTCAGCGACATGGAACGGGATCAGGACCAACGCGGTTTCTTCGTAGACATGATCGAGGATGTCGCCGGGCTGGAGGTATCGCTCGGGGGTGGGCCAGATTGGTTCGTCGAGCGTGACCGGGCCGGTGGATCGGAGGGTGAAGGAGACGCCGAACCCTGAGTCGGAGACGCCGGGCCAATAGATGTGCCAATCTTCATCGATGTGGATTTCTACCGCGAGGAGGCCGGAATCGCCCGCATGAATGGCAGTGAACTCGGTCGTCGCAGCCATCTTGACATGCTCGTCCGCCGCGTTGGCACTGGAGAAGAACATGCCCGCAGCGAGAATGGTCGAAAAGCAGAGTTGTTTGGGGCAGATTGGCACGGATGGGTCTCCAGCATAGATTGTGTGATCGAGTTTCTGCCCTGTTCATCGGCTACCAAAGCAGAACGCACCAATCCACTTGCTTATTGTCTCTACATGGTAAAAAAGATGCAACTGACACAACGAAATGAACAAATCGCTCTTTTTCTGGGTGTGATGGGGCTGATACTGCTCACCTCAATGCTCGGTGGGTGCATGAAGTCGAATATTTCGGATCGAAAGATCGACTATATCGACCTGACCCAAGCCGTCGAGCTGTACGAGAAACAGCAAGACAAGGGCGACATCGCGATCTTCATCGACACACGCAAACCCGAACGATTCGCAGAGGGGCACATCCCGGGCGCGAAGAACATGCGGACGCCTGACATCGACCTGCGCTATGGCACCGACCCCGCGCTCGATGACTACAAGCATCTGATTATCTATGGCGAGAACGCCGGGCAGGCCAACACGCATGCGATGGCCAAGCGGATGATCGAAGCCGGATACAACGGGTTCGCCAAGCGGCGCATAAAGGTGTTCCTCGGCGGGTGGCGCGAGTGGGAAATCACCGGGCTCGATATCGAAGTAAGTACAACAGACGAGTAAACACCTATGACCAATCCCCCACCACTGCCAACTTCACCGACCATCGACGCGATCATGACCGATCGGCGGGCGGCTTCGTTCACAACACGCTCGATCAAGAAGGCGTCGAAACTCGGCGCACTCGAACTCGCTGCGTCGATGATCGACCTGACGACGCTCGAAGGCTCCGATTCACCTGAGAAGGTACGCAGCTTGTGCATCAAAGCGATCCGCCCTTGGGAGCGTGACGAAGAAATGCTCGGGCATCGGCTCGGGCATGTGGCTGCGGTGTGTGTGTACCCGGCGATGGTGCCTTACGCCAAAGAACTGCTCGATGGCACCGGAGTCAATGTCGCCTCGGTTGCGACGGGATTCCCTTCGGGGCAGTACCCGCTTAATATCCGTGTCCGTGATGTAGAACAAGCGGTGAAGGACGGAGCCGACGAGATTGATATGGTGATCAATCGCGGGGCGTTCCTCTCGGGCAAGTATGATGTGGTGGCTGAGGAAATCGCAGCCGTAGTCGAAGCCTGCGGCGATGCTCACCTTAAGGTAATCCTCGAAACTGGGGAACTGGTCACCTACGACAATGTGCGCAAAGCAAGCGATATCGCGATCGCCAATATCCGCGAAGGTGATTTCATCAAGACCTCGACGGGCAAGGTCTCGCCGGCGGCGACGATGCCTGTCACGCTGGTGATGCTCGAAGCGATCCGTGACGCCTACAAGGACACCGGCAAGAAGATCGGGATGAAACCTGCTGGCGGGATCAGAACCGCCAAGCAATCCTGGCACTATCTCTGCATGGTCAACGAAACGCTCGGCGACGGATGGTTGTCGCCGGAGTGGTTCCGGTTTGGGGCGAGTTCGCTGTTGAATGATGTGTTGCGGAGCATGCAGAAGCTCAAGAGCGGGGAATACGCCGCCGGGTATGATTTCTCGGATGCGTGATGATTGTACGGCGTAAAAAATTTAAATGGCAATTAGCAAAAGCACTAGGCATGGGTGCTTTTCTGACGCTCATCTCGACAGCATTACTCGTTTTCTTTCAGCCGGCCAACAGTTGGTATGGATATACCGCCAATACGAACTATCACGATCATGGTCCCAGTTATCTTGGGGACCTTGCACCGAGGTATACCTCATCAAACCTATACAAAGCGGCAACTCGTTCAGGAAATGAGATACTCTTTGGTTTCAATACTGGTATTGACGAGATCAAATACACCTTTGGCGATCCGAACATGGAATGGGATTTGATTGAAGACGAACTCCCGCCAAGAGTCTTTATAGATCGCACTCGGTATGGATTTCCTTGGCGTGTACTGTATCGAGACCATATCAGCACGAACACCAACATCAACAATCCGAAGGTCAGCCAGTTTCATCAGCAAGCGTATGACCGAGTTGGCTCACGGCGAGGCCTTGATCGACCGAAATGGTTCCCAACTTGGGTCATGACCTATCGAATTCCAATCACCCCGCTTTGGGGAGGCATTCTAGCAAATATGTTCAGTTGGAGTCTTCTCTGGTTTGTACTCGCACTGATACCATCACGATTGATTCTCTGTCATCGAAAGCGCCGGGAACTTTGCATCTCGTGCGGATATGCGGTTGAGGATTTAGAAGTGTGTCCGGAGTGCGGATCAGATCACGCGGCGTGATCGTGGCTGAAGAATCTTGCGTCGTAGCTGGCACGCTTGGCAGGGTCGCTGAGGACGGCGTAGGCTTTTTGGATTTCTTCGAAGCGTTGAGGGGCGTTCATGGCATCGCTGACATCAGGATGCCAGAGCTTGGCGTTTTTGCGGTAGGCGGTTTGAATTTCGTCTTGGGAGGCGTATTGGGAGACGCTGAGGATTTTGTAGAGGTTGGGGAAGACGACATGGATGTCGGCGTCGGAGGCGTGCCCGAGCTTGCCGTGGACTGCGAGGCGGATGATTGAATCGCGCGTTTCTGGGTCGAGCTTGACGAACTCGATCCCGACTTCGCATCGGCGTGTGAACGCGGTGCCCTTGCGGACCCATTTGACGGTGCCGGTGACGGTGACTTCGTCTTTGGCATCTGAAAAGATGTAGGATTGGATATCGCCAACTTCTGGCAGGTCGTTGGGCGCGACGATGAGGCGCATTCCTGAGCCAGTGATGTCGGCGACGCGTCCGCGCGAGCAAAGGAGACCTTCGGTGTCGAGCCGGGATTCGGTGCGCATGGCACAGGAATCGGAGGCGGTTTCTGAGGCATTCGATGGCTTTGGTTGATTGGTCTGGTCATCGCTCATAGCACCTACAGCGGCCAAATCGGTGCTCAACTTTGACCCAACCGGGCAAGATACCCCTTCTGGCTTCGGTTTGGGACGACTAGGGCGTCCAAAGCTGTTAGAATGGAGGCATGAGTATTGTGAGCAAACCACAGGCTTCGGGGATCGAAGCACCGAAACACCTTGATCTGCGGGCTGCGATCGGAGGCGGGATCTTTGAATACGCCCCCGCGCCAGAATCTGTCCGCCCAGAGATCGCTGATCAGTATGGATTATTTATCGGAGGTGAGTTCGTAGAACCCGCTTCTGGCAATCGCTTTGCCACGATCAATCCTGCGACTGAAGACACCCTCTCGATGGTGGCCGATGCCTCGCCAGCAGATGTCGACCGGGCGGTGCAAACGGCACGCGATGCGCTCCCGGCATGGGCAGGGCTCAGCGGGAAGGATCGCGGAAAGTATCTCTTCCGTATCGCACGACGCATGCAAGAACGCGCACGCGAGTTGGCGGTGCTCGAAACACTCGACGGCGGCAAGCCGATCAAAGAATCACGAGATGTGGATATCCCGCTCGCTGCGGCTCACTTCTTCTACCACGCGGGTTGGGCGGACAAGCTCAAGTATGCACTGCCCGGGCGCGACCCCCAGCCGGTGGGTGTATGCGGCCAGATTATTCCGTGGAACTTCCCGCTGATGATGATGGCGTGGAAGATCGCCCCCGCGTTGGCGTGCGGCAATACGGTCATTCTCAAACCCGCCGAAACAACTTCGCTCACAGCGTTGCGGTTTGCACAGATTTGTCAAGAGGTTGGATTGCCCAAGGGCGTGGTGAACATAATCACCGGCGCGGGCGAGACCGGCAAGGCGATCGTTGAGCATGACGGGATCGACAAGATCGCGTTCACCGGATCAACCTCGGTCGGCAAGGCGATCGCCAAGACGGTTGCCTCAACGAAAAAGAAACTCACCCTCGAGCTCGGAGGCAAGAGCGCGAACATCATCTTCGAAGATGCATCACTCGATCAGGCGATTGAGGGGATTATCGAGGGGATCTATTTCAACCAAGGGCATGTGTGTTGTGCGGGGTCGAGATTGTTCGTGCAAGAATCAATCCTTGATCGCGTGGTTGAGAAACTCACCGATCGGATGAGCACCTTGCGCGTCGGTGATCCGATGGACAAGAACACCGACGTGGGTGCGATCAACTCTAAAGAACAGCTCGGCACGATCGAAAAATATCTGTCGACCGGCGAGAACGAGGGCGCAGTGAAGCACGATGTATGCCAATCGACGCTTCCTGACAAGGGATTTTGGTGCAAGCCTTGTTTCTATACCGGGGTGCAGCCGAGCCATACGATCGCGCGTGAAGAGATCTTCGGTCCGGTCTTGGCGGTGATGAGTTTCCGCACGCCGGACGAAGCGATTAGCCGGGCGAACAACTCGCCGTACGGGTTGGCTGCGGGCGTGTGGACGGACAAAGGATCGAAGATCTTTGATGTCGCCAAGAAGCTCGACGCGGGGATTGTGTGGCTCAACACCTACAACAAGTTTGATCCAACGAGCCCGTTCGGCGGGTATAAAGAATCCGGGTTCGGACGCGAGGGCGGTCGGCACGGGTTGATGGCGTATTGCAAATAATTCTGATCACTGTAAGGAGCGAATCATGTTGACACAACCCGGGATTCATTCATTTGATATTCGAGACCTAACGCCTGACGATAAATCTTGGGTGAGCCGAGTGCTTGTGCAGTATTGGGGTTCGACGGTTCAGATCACGCGTGGGCAAAGGTTTCAGGCGGACGAGCTGCCCGGTGTTGTTGCGGTGCGTGATGGTGCTGAGGTTGGGCTATTGACCTACAACATCGATGGCGACGCGTGCGAGATCATCACGCACAACTCGATGGCCGGGCACGGCGGGATCGGCTCGTGCCTGCTCGATGCGGTGCGCGATAAAGCACGCGAGTTGGGATGCAAACGCTTGTGGTTGATTACGACCAACGACAACACGCCTGCGCTTCGGTTTTATCAACGCCGAGGGTTTGACATGGTGGCGTTGCACCGTGAGGCTGTCACTCAAGCACGGAAAATCAAGCCTGAGATCCCCAATGTTGGTTTCGATGGCATCCCGATCCGCCACGAGTTTGAACTTGAATACATGCTCTGAACATGCACCGAATCAGTTGAATGAACTTGGAATGAGAATACCTTTATGAGTGAACGACTCCCCATCATCAAAACCTACAAGCTCGCCATCGGCGGCAAGTTTCCGCGGACAGAATCTGGACGCACGATCGAGGTGCACGACAACGCGCAGAACTTGGTCGCTCATGTGTGCCATGGTTCGCGCAAGGACCTCCGTAACGCGGTCGAAGCAGCGAGCAAGGCGCAGGGCGGATGGGCCAAAGCAACGG
>CAJXXI010000161.1 GCA_913062615.1 uncultured bacterium
GGAAGAGTTCGTCGACGGTGCCTTCGTAGTTCTCGAATGCACCCTCGCGGATGATGACGGCTTCGCCCGGCTCGAACGACAACTTGATCGTTGGTTCGTCTTCTGGCTTGCGTGAATCGAGAAGCATCTTCTCGGCTTCGTGCATTTCCATCGGGGTTGGACGCCCGGCGGTGCCGATGAAATCGCCCACGCCTGTGGTTTCCTTGATCAGGAAGAAGATATCCTGCGGGATTCTGCCGTCCTCTTCGAGACGCATCTCGACGAAGACATACCCGGCGTAGAGCTTCTCTTCTTTGATCTTGGCCTTGCCGCCCTTGATCGTTTTGATCTTTTCGGTCGGCACCAAGATTCGGCCCACGAGGTGGGTCATGTTCTCGATCTGAATCTTACGCAAGAGCGTGTTCTGGACCGAGTTCTCTTTGTTGGATGCGACGCGGAGAACGAACCACAGCATGCCTTCTTGGACCAAAGGCTCATCGTGACCGATCATGCCTTCGATGGTTGAATCGGGCTTGGCCTGCTCTTCGGCGATGGCTTCTTGCTCGGCGGCCTGTGCGTTTGGTTCGCCGGCATGTTCGCTCATTGGGTTGTCTTGTGTGTGCTCATCCATTTGTGTTGCGCTCCTATCGAGAGTGCTTTCTTGGTCGGTATTGGCTGATTGATCGTGTGTGGTGCTCATTGATTGCTCGGAGTCGGGATTGCTCGCGTTGGGCTCGCTATTTTTCGAGAACACCGATCGCAGAGAATATCTGTGCGAAGATGGTGTCGACCCCGAAGAGGAACCCAGCGATCAGGAAGGTTGCAACGATCACGACGATGGTTGAGCCTTTAACCTCGCGGTAGGTGGTCCAGTTGACTTTTTTCATCTCGCCATCGGTTGCAACGAGGAACTCGACGGTTTGCTTCTTGGTGCCTACGAACAGATAGAGCAGGATCGCGCCCAGGAGCATCAGCCCGCCAGCGACACCCGCCTGGAGGTATTCGATGGGATAGATTGGCGTTGGGGTCGAGCTTCGGATCGAAGCATCGAGGGCCAGCGAATCGATATCTCCTGAACGGATCTGGATCGCGTCATTGGCTTTGAGTTTAATTTCTTCGTTGCTGAAGGTGCTGATCGCGACAACGGCGGTCGAGCCTTTGCCCGGGGTGTACGAATCAACAATCGCGGTGCCCAAGCTTGATGGAATCTCGGGGGTCTTTGATTTTTCGTCGAAGTACATCAGCTCGACGGTATCGCCGGGGCTCACTTCGCCTTGAACATTATTGATCGAGAAGGTCCAGATGCGTGCGGGCAAACGGATGGCACCGGCTTGGCCCCACCCCCATGCAGCCGCGGAGATGATCAGGACACCGATGAACGCCGCGGTAATCACGCGCACCCAGTATCCCTGTCCCTGTTTGTAAATCCCGAACGACATGGTGATCAATAACCTCTCGGCTTTGGGATGCGTGCATCGGTTTTCAGATCACCAATACACGCTTGGATCCGCCTGACTCTTCGAAAAAGAAATCGCCAAACGGGGAATGAAACACGGCAGGAAGGATTCGAACCTACGACCGTTGGATTTGGAATCCAATGCTCTACCAGGCTGAGCTACTGCCGTATCAGATTGCTGGAATACCAACAATCATCTATATGTGTTTACTTACGCTTGATCTTGTGAAGCGTGTGCTTGCGCAGGCGTGGGCAATACTTGTTGAACCCTTCCTTGATCCGGTCTTCGATGCCGCCCTTGATGTTGATCGAGGTACGGTAGTTCAGGTCACCGGTTTCGGTACACTGAAGCCAGACATATTCGCGTGCATTTGATTTCTTTGCCATGATAAGCCTCCTTGGGCTTTTCTAAAACTCGTTGAACCGACAAGCCCACCAGCTTGTCAGCTTATTCATCTTCCGAAAATCGGGCTGACGATTTCCATCATCAGCCCGAAAAGCTTGTACTCAGGATCTATGACCGTTTTTGATCACGGATGATCCCAAGATTGATTACTCGAGGATCTCGGTGACGGTACCCGAACCGATGGTGCGGCCACCTTCGCGGACTGCGAAGCGGAGACCGGTTTCCATCGCGACTGGCTTTTCGCCAAGATCGATTTCCATGGTCACGTTGTCACCAGGCATGCACATTTCTGCCTTCGCGCCGCCGTCGCCGAAGAGGTTCAAGACCTGTCCGGTTACGTCAGTGGTGCGGAAGTAGAACTGAGGCTTGTAACCAGCGAAGAATGGGGTATGACGCCCGCCTTCATCCTTGTTCAGAACATAAACCTGTCCCTTGAACTTGGTGTGTGGCTTGATTGAGCCTGGCTTACAGATGACCTGGCCACGGGTGATCATGTCCTTGTCGATACCACGGAGGAGTACGCCACAGTTATCGCCTGCGCGGCCTTCTTCGAGTGTCTTCTGGAACATTTCAACACCAGTAACGGTTGTTGCTTGGTTTTCCTTCTGGAGACCAACGATCTCGGCTGCATCGCCAACGCGGACAACGCCACGCTCGACACGACCGGTTGCCACAGTACCACGACCCTTGATTGAGAAGACATCTTCGACCGAGATCAAGAATGGCTTGTCATCTTCGCGTGGTGGTTCTGGGATGTAGCTGTCGATGGTATCGAAGAGCTCATCGATCGGTGCACAGATGCCATCGTCTGATGGGTTCTCGAGTGCAGCCTTGGACTGACCCCGGATGATCGGGGTGTCGTCGCCTGGGAAGTCGTACTTATCGAGCAACTCCCTGATTTCCATCTCGACGAGATCGAGGAGCTCGTCGTCGTCAACAAGGTCAATCTTGTTCATGAATACGAGGATGTAAGGCACGCCTACCTGGCGAGCGAGCAATACATGCTCACGCGTCTGAGGCATTGGACCTGAGTCCGCTGCAACCACGAGGATTGCGCCGTCCATCTGAGCAGCACCGGTAATCATGTTCTTTACGAAATCCGCGTGACCCGGGCAGTCGACGTGCGCGTAATGACGGGCGACTGTTTCGTACTCAACATGTGCTGAGTGAATGGTCACTGTCTTGTTCGCGTCACGCACAGTACCACCCTTGGTGATTTCTGCGTATGTCTTGGCACCCTGAACGAGACCCTTGTGGTCTGCACGGGCAACCATAGCTGCGGTCAGGGTTGATTTACCGTGGTCAATGTGACCGATGGTGCCGACATTTACATGTGGCTTGGTCCGTTCAAAGTTTTTCTTGGCCATTGTTCTTACCTCTTGGATTTCGATGGGGTTTGCATCGAACTTCTCAGTCCGAACCATCAGTTCCCGTTGTTCATCGCCTTTCGCAGCCAATGCGATCGGCTCTGTGACTTCTATTGCTGCTGCTTCACTAACGATAGAAGCCGCAATGCTTTAAATACACCGAACTGTCCACAGTCGGCATCCAATTCTATTCACTCCGTCAATAACACCTCATCCGAGGATGAGTTGCCATTTGTAGGAAAGCCGCTGGTGAGACTTGAACTCACGACCTCACCCTTACCAAGGGTGCGCTCTACCACTGAGCTACAGTGGCGACAATCCAAACCAGAGCCTGTATTCAATACCCTGCTGGCAGGAATCAAACAACGCACCCCGGCGTAAAAACCGCCCGGCTTGATGACCGAGCGGGAGAGAATAATACCCACGCCCCTTCGCCGGTCAACCAATTGCCTCCGCTGGGTTTGAGAACAATGCACATTCTCATAATTCCTGTCCCATCAGACCGGTTCGGACCCAGAAACACGCCAGACCGGGCTGAGAAAATCTAGGTGATGGATCCGCAGATGGAAGGCCGATGGTAGGGTATTCGAGTATTATTGGTCAGTATGGAGATGAATATGCAGATAAACATGATCAGATTTGGCGTATTGGCGGCTGGGCTATGCACTTGCAGCGTCGCTGCCCAAACCGATCCCACCTCAGGGTTTGAGTTTGTTACCGTTGGTGATCCTGGCAACAGGCACACTACCGATGAAGAAGCGCCCGGACCAATCGGAACCGGAGGCATCTATATCGGGGGTGTTGATTATGAATACCGAATATCAAGAACAGAAGTCACACTTGAGCAATGGCTTGAGTTTGTTATTGCCTACTACCCGTTTTATGTTGAACGAACAGGGCGGATATTTGGGACAGGCGACTTTGGCGGGATCGGAATCCATGTGACTCCATTCGATATCTCAATCGACAGCGAGTTTTCAGAGCATCGGTTTGCATTTATGAGCTGGGAGTATGCCGCTTACTATGTCAACTGGCTCCACAACGGCAAAGTGAACGAGTTGTGGGCCTTCGAGACAGGCGTGTATGATGCGAGCACATTCTATCGTGATGATGATGGGGTGGATCACCATCAGGCTACTCATCATCCTGATGCTCGGTATTGGTTGCCAACCCTAGACGAGTGGGCGAAGGCGGGATACTGGGACCCGGAAATGGATCAAGGGCAGGGTGGCTACTGGAAGTATCCCAACGGATCAAACACTGAATCAATCCCGAGTTTGCTTCCTGAGGATGGCGGGCAACGCAATGCTGGCCATGCAAGCATTTGGCCGGTTGACGTGCAAACTTTTCAGAGTGTCCAAAGCCCGTGGGGTGTATTCGATATGGCTGGAGGTGGTAGTGAATATACCGAGACTGTACCGAGTGCGACGAACCTTGGTACAAGAGCAGTTATGGGGAGTTCGCATTCTGATAGCAGCTTTGGTGAGCCTTCATCTATGCATGTTCTGGGGATGATCTCGAGCGCCGGCGTTTACCATACGGGCAACACCCTCCGTCTCGCTTCTGCCGTCCCTCACCGTGCCGATCTTGATCGGAACTGGAAGGTCGATTGGTTTGATGTGAAGTATTTTCTTGAGCGATATCTCGCGGGTGATCTGAGCGTCGATTTCGATGGTGATGGGGATCTGGACATCAACGATATACAGGTGTTCTTAGGGCTTATGAATGGCTAAACCAGCTGTCTAACGCTGTTGAGCAACCCTCGCCCGGCAGGATTTTCATTGATTCTTCCTATGTTTTCCGGTAGGGTTGGTGGAGTTGTACGCCGATGTATGCACAGGGCATCAGCCTCACAGTAAAGGATATTGCTTATGCATCTCATTGGTCGTTGTGTTTATGCCGGAGCCGCCGCCCTTGCCTTCGCTGGCTCGCAGGCCAGTGCCACTTGGTCGATACTCATCGTTGATATGCGCACCGGCGAGATCGTCATCGCGTCGGCCACCTGTGTCGAGACGATTGATCTGCGAAGAGAAACCCCTGTGCTGATCACCGGCATCGGAGCCGTCACGGCTCAGTCGGCGGTCGATGGCTCGGGATTCAACCGGATGCTCATCCGCGATCGGTTGCTTCAGGGTGTGCCTCTCGAATCGATCCTCGATGAACTCGCCCAGGTTGACGCCGGGCACGGCAACCGCCAATACGGATTCATCACCGCCGAAGGCGATACCTTGACCTATTCCGGATTCCAGAACGCCAACTGGGCGGGCGGGATCACCGGGCGGATCGAGAAGGGACGCATCGGGCTCGCTGATGACATCGTTTATAGTGTCCAGGGCAATATTCTTTCGGGCCCGAATGTCGTCCAAGACGCGGTCGATGCGATTATCAATACCGATACCGATCTGCCCGGGCGGTTGATGGCCGCGATGCGCGCAGCCCAAGTCGGCGGCGGCGATGGGCGATGCTCGTGCTCGAATAGTGACCCAACCGGGTGTGGATCGCCGCCCCCCGGTCCATTCAAGAGCGCCCATGTTGGATACATGCTCGGCACACGCGCAGACGATATCGATTCGGTCCGCGCAGCCTACCCGATCACCAACCTCGCCGGCGGCATGGCGATCGC
>CAJXXI010000162.1 GCA_913062615.1 uncultured bacterium
CGTACTTTGGCGTACAGATCTCCGCGTTTGTCCGCAGGCGATGCCAACCCGTGCCCGCCGATGCGGAATCGTGATTCGCTCGCGGTGGTCGGCGGGATGGTCAGCATCACCACTTTGCCATCGATTGTCGGCACCTCGACCTTGCCACCAAGGGTCGCCTCGGCGATACTCAATGGCAGTTCGAGTTCCAGATCAAGCCCATCATCAAGCCGATTGAACTGCGGGTCTTGCTCAATATGGATTTTGACGAAGAGATCGCCCGGATCGCCGCCCTGCATCGGGCTCGCCATCCCTTGCCCTCGTAAGCGGAGTTTGCCCTCGGGCTTGATGCCTATGGGCACTTTGACATCGATCGATTTATACCCATCGCCCGAAGGCACCGAGATCAGCTTGCTCACCCCTTGGTGCACATCAAGCAAGGTGACCCGCAGCCCCACATGTAAATCTTGCCCCCGACGAGGCGGACGCGGGCGAGCGTGGGCACGCCCACCGAACCCCCCTGAGAATCCACCCGCTCGTCCTTGCCCGACGCCACCGAACATGGCATCGATGATCGACCCGATATCGCCATAGTCCATATCCTGAGCGCTGGTATACCCAGCAGGGCGTCCAGAGACGAACTGTTCGTGCCCGAGCCGGTCGTACTTGGCTCGTTTTTCAGGATCGGAGAGCACCTCGTAGGCCTCGTTGAGTTCAGAGAACTTCTTGCCCGCTTGAGGATCATCGCTGACATCAGGATGAAGCTTGCGGGCCTTGTTGCGGAACGCCTGCTTAATCTGGTCCGCGTCTGCCCCCTTGGAGACATCAAGCACATTATAAAAATCTGTTGTCGTCATAGAGTATCCCAAACAGAGCATTCCAAATAGAGGTGCGTTCAGTGCATCATGATGATAGAAAACAAGCGACGCCGAAGCGTCGCTTGTGGGGGTTGAATCTGAGTCAGCCGATCAAATCAGTCGTGATTGTGGCCTTCGTGTGAATCGACTGGATTCACAACTGGTGCGGTTTCGCCCGTTTGGGTTTCTGGCTCGGCTTCGATATGATCGATGTGGGCCATAAAAGCGTTGAAGAAGAGCATGGCGTCTGGGCCGATGTTCGCGCGAGGGTTCCCGCGTTCGCCATAGGCCAAGTATCCTGGGATCAGCATCTTGCGGTGGGTTCCCATCGCAAAGCCTTCCATGCCGATGCCCCACCCGGTGATCGCACGGGTCTTTGGTGGGTACTCGAATACGAATGGTTGATTGCGTGCATAGCTCGAATCAAACCGTGTGCCGTCGGTGAGGAACCCATGATAGTGAACATGGAGCTGATCGCCATCGACAGGTGTGATGCCCGCGTCGCCGGCGTAGTCGATAATGACCATGCCGTCATCACGACGGGTCACCTGGGCAAACGGTGTGCTGCGTGCGAATGTGATGACCGAATCTGCCTGAGCACCCCAGACCACATTGCCATCTGCATCAAAGCCACGATCCGCAACGGTGAGGGTGTCGCCATCGAGCGTCACACTCGAGGTCATCTCCACAGCGCCTGCGACGCCCGTTGGGTATGGATATGGTGTCGCGCCGGTGAACCCGTTGTGGGTTGCTTGGAGTTCAACATCGAGTGTTGCGACGAGGTCTTCGGCGGTCATCGAAGGGAACAACTCGGTCGCGGCCCACATGCCGACATAGACGCCTTGCGAGACATTGCCCGTCGCGAAGCTGTATGTCCGCAGACGGATCTCGCCCTTGTAGCGATATAGCTGGAAGATCGACTGGCGGTATGGTTCCCATGCCGCGTTGGAGCGAACGCTCTCGACATACATGGTGTCACTCAAGCCTTCGATGGCAACAGGTGCAACCGCCATTGAGATCGATACATCGCCTTCGATTGGGTTGGCGGTGGTCCAAGTCCCGGTCAACTGACCAGCGATAGTGGCGATGCCATCATCGGACCAACTTGGAGCATACAAAGCCGGAGCCACATAGCTCGGGGCAGCTTGGGCTTCGTCTTGGGCAAAGGCAACGCTAGTCGTCATCGGGGCACACATTACGGCGCCGAGTACACACGGCAAACATACTTTAAACATTCAGAGATCTCCTCAATCTGTGGAATCTATCTGTGGAAAAACGATGGTTTGACCATCATAGGCGGCCATTTTCGCTGAAAAAGACCAAACGCACAATCCTATCGGCTCGTATCAGCTGCATGATGAACGCAGATATGATGCGTTTGATGCGTATTCCGGCAAATAACTGCTTTTCCGAAGGCGCCCGCTCAACTTGCCCCCCGCAGTCCTCCTCTGAGAGGCTCAATAGGTCGATATATCTGGTACGATCCGGTGGGATCAATGGATCAGATCAGCGATCTGATTCGTATGAATCCCATGAACATGCAGGTTTTCATTGGCATGTATGTATGATGAAATGTATCTCTATTGGTAATCGAGCATCCATATGGACCAACAAAATAATGACAATCATGATCCGATTCGCCTGATCGACGACGAAGAAAATCCTTCGGCTCAGGATCAGCCCGAGCAATCATCTCAACCACTCTTCGAAACCTATGAGCCACGCTCGGCATCGACGATCATCTCTCAACAACGGGCTTTGCAAGAATCTGAAGCCGCCGAAGCGGCGGGCGTGATCCTTGAAGGTGTTGAACTTCCTGAGTTCGAGTTTCCTACAGAACAAGCACAGACGAGCGATACACCCGGGCACGGGCAGTTGCTCGGCAAAAACTATGGCGGCATCCGTGTACAAAGAGTCACCGCTGTCGAACAACTGTTGTCACCCGGTGCTCAGTTTATCTACGCGTTGCTTATCATCACCGCGCTCGGCGGAATCATCGGGCTTGCAGCGACAATCGAATCACCAACACTTGTGCTGATCGCGGGGATCGCTTCGCCGATCTTGTTGCCGATCTGTGTCTGGAAATGGCACCGCTGGCTCGATTCAGCACCCTACTATTACCGCCTGCTGACATCGCTGGGCGAAGACGCACGCAACCTGATGGGGCATCGTTTATTTTGGAAACGATCCAACTAAAGCGGAATCCAAGTTACTGTATTCTGCAAGAGTGTAAATTATAACACTTTGATCACGTGAAAATCACAATAAGATTGTTGTTTTCTTGCGTATGCATGAACACAGACGCGATACAGGCCGTATACTCTGTTCGCAGAATACGCATCGGAATGAGTCCTTTTCTCATCCCCTACGACCCTAAAAACTCCTTAAACTCAACCGATGCAAGAAAAAACGCCGAAAGGCCAATAGATGCTTGGGTGCATCGTTGTCCTTAGTACGCACTGTTGCACACTCTTGGCTCTTGAATGGGGCCCATGTTAGCCGAGTGTGCCACCAAACTGGACACAGTTTGTATATGTATTGGGGGGCAGCGATGCCCGAAAATCATGATCTTATGAGTTGGGGTATACATGGCCAAGGGTGATCGACCAGATCGAAAAGAGTTGCTGCCGAATATTGATCCTGAATGGGTGAAGTCTGCGATCTCGCGTCCTGAAGAGGAAGAAGAGCCCGCGATAGACTTTGACCCGGACGATCCAGATTCGGTCTGGATTCTTGGCAACGACCCAGAAGCCAAGCTCGGGAGCGTTGCCGATCGACGCAATCTGATTCATAAGCAGATGCTCTCGACCGGCGGGCAGTTCGTTGTTGGGCTCATCTTGATCTTCATTGCCTTGGGCGTGACGATCATGGCGATCACCAATCCTGAACTCAAGTACATCATCCCGGCTGCGATCATCACGCCGATCAGTGGTTTCTACATGCGTGCCCGTTGGCAACGCTGGCTCGGGTCGGCGCCCTACTTCTATCGGCTCATGTCATCGCTCGGCGAAGATGCAGAAAACATCTTGGTCGATCGAGAAGCCAAACAACGCAAGAAGTTTGTCGACAAAGTTGGCGATCTGTACTCGGTGAACAAGAAAGATGAGGAATAGCCCTCGCAAAATCACCCTACAAAAACACCCACCAGATCGGTGGGTGTTTTTTTGAATAGTTTTCAATCGCAGATCAGGCGAGTTCTGGGAATCGCTCGATGACGACCTTAACCAGATCCGCAACATGTGATGCGGACTCGTCGAAGAGTTTCTGTTCTTCATCGGTGAGCTTGAACTCAACGATTTGCTCTACGCCGTCTTTGCCCAAGAGTGCCGGCACGCCGACGAACAAGCCCTTGTGACCAAACTGGCCATCAAGATACGCGGCGGATGGGATGATCCGCTTTTTGTCCTTGATGATTGCCTCGGCCATCTGGATGGTGCCGAGTGCTGGTGCGTAGTAGGCGCTGGTGCCCATGAGCTTGACGATCTCGCCGCCGCCGACCTTGGCGCGATCTACGCATTCCTTGATTTTCTCGTCGGACATCATGTCCGTGACGGGGATGCCGTGGACTGATGTGAGGCGTGGGAACGGGACCATGTCGTCGCCGTGCCCGCCGAGGAGGGTTGCCTGGACATCTTCCACGCTGACGCCGAGTTCCCATGCGATGAACGCACGGTAGCGGGCACAGTCGAGTGCACCGGCTTGCCCGACGATGCGGTTGCTTGGGAAGCCGGTGGCCTTCCATGCGGTGTAGACCATCGCGTCGAGTGGGTTCGATACGATGATGACGATCGAATCTGGAGCGTGCACCTTGATGTTCTCGCAGACAGATTTGACGATCTTGACATTGGTTTCGATGAGATCGTCGCGGCTCATGCCCGGTTTACGGGGGATGCCCGCCGTGACGATAACGACATCGGAGCCGGCGATATCTTTGTAATCGAATGTGCCGGTGAGGTTGGAATCGAATCCTTCGATTGGAGCACAGCAGCCCAGGTCGATCATCTTGCCCTTGGGCATGTGCTGATCGGGTGCGTCCCCGCGAGGGATATCGAGGAGGACGATATCGCCGAGTTCTTTAGCTGCTGCCCAATGGGCACAGGTCGCGCCGACATTACCAGCACCGATGATTGAGATCTTTGCACGCTTTGGCATTTGTAAAATCCTTTCAGTCGTCAAATTCTTGATTAAATCCTCTGATTTACCTGAGTTAGGCACGCCGACGGTTGGGCGACGGGAGGACTTGTATGTTAGCCAGCTATGTTGGGAATCACGAACTTATGTGCTCGATTCTGAACCAGATTCAGCGTCAGTATCCGACTCGTTTTCAACCCAGACCACCTCGACGGGATCCATCGGCTTCCCCGCCCTGGGCGGCAATGGCACCGGGCACATCTCGCCCCCGCTCACCACCGGGATCAACAAAGGCTGACCCGCTTGCAAATCTCCGGTCACCGGTGCAACGAGGTCTTTGGCAGCCCCTCCGTTGAGGAAATCGAACTGGCGATAGACCTGACACACCGGACGGATGATCTGTGGGTGCTCAAGATCGCCATCACAGGCATCGAGATAACGCTGGATCATCCGCAGGACATCGTCTTCGGGTTGACCGCCGGCGTTGTTGCGGGCGATGGCGATCGGTGCACCGGCGAACATCTCGACACCGGGACTCACGATCAGCACCTCGCCGATGTATCCCGCTTCAAGCAGGGCATTGCCCAACTCACCGGGATGGAACGAGACGAACCGCTCGGATTTGACAACCCACACGACACCCTCATGGATAGCGATCTCCCATGCTTCTTTGGCGTCTTCGATCATCTCGATGATCGCTTGAGGCATCGGCTCACTCCGCCAAATCTCGTTGAGCTGGGCGACATGGTCCTTGATGCCAATTTCTGATTTATCCATCGCCAGCGGGCGCTCATCGGGATCGACCTGA
>CAJXXI010000163.1 GCA_913062615.1 uncultured bacterium
CGGCGCTTGGATTGGTCGTTGGTTGAGGTTGCCGCGATGGCGCAGAATCACACCCTGCGATTGCAGCGAGTGTCAGTCCTAAGGCAACCAACTGACGAATCATGCGAGCTTATCCAACGCGGACTTGGTCGCGTCGCGGTCTTTTTCGAGCCCAGCGAGCTGGTCGCGGGTTTGTTGGACGAGATGAGCTGGGGCTTTGTCGGTGTAGCCAGGATTCGAGAGTCGCCCTTTGATGCCGCCGATGGATTTCTCGATGGTGGCGAGTTCCTTCGTGAGCCGTTCCTTTTCGGCGCCCTCGTCGAGTGCGTCAGCGAGGTTGGAGAGCTGATACTCAGCGCCCTCGAAGGTGAAACTGGCGGCTTGTCCGTCGGGGGTATCGGAGGAGATGGATTCGACGCCGGCGAGTGTTTCGACGAGCGGCGACCACCGCGCGATGTCGTCGGCGAGCGAGCCCGATGCGTGGAGGACGATTTTTCGCTTGGGGGCAACCTGTGACTGGGCACGGATCTCGCGGATGGTGGAGACCAATGAACGCACACGCTCGTACGCTTCCTCGGCGACCTCGTCACGCAGCTCGTCGATTGGCTCTGGCCAACCGGATTGGCAGAGGGTTTCGTTGGTGCGGGTCTGGGCGAAGTTGAACCCGGTGATTTCGTTCATCGGGATGTCGGCGAAGCGTTCGCTCAGTGTTTCGGTGATGAAGGGCATGACGGGGTGCATGAGCCGAAGAATCGCCTCGAATACAAGGCGTAAGACCGCACGCTGGTTCGGGTTGTCGGCGATGGTTGGCTTGATGGACTCAAGATACCAGTCACAGAAATCACGCCAGAACAGGTCGTACAGCGTGTCGGCGTAGTCCTTGAACATGTAGTTGCGTTGCGCGGTGTTGATCTTGTTGGTCGCATCAACAACGCGCGAGAGCATCCAGCGATCGATCAGGGTGAGTTCTTGGGGATCGATCGGCATGCCGGGTTCGATTGGGTTCTTTTCGAGCATCATCATCGAGAACTTGGCCGCGTTCCAGAGCTTGTTGCACAGGTTGCGCCCGAGATCGAACTTGGGCGAGGTGTTCTTGCCTGTGGCTTCGTCGAGTTCGACGGGCATGCGGACATCTTGGGTCTGCGTGGTCATCTGGCAGAGCGTGAAGCGCATCGCGTCGGCGCCGTGGGATGAGATGATGTCGAGTGGGTCAACGCCGTTGCCCAGGGACTTGGACATCTTGCGTCCATCGCCGTCTTGGATCATGGCGTGGATGAAGATTTCTTTGAATGGTGCTTTGCCCGGCTGTTCGTTCTCGCCGAGGAAGTAGCGGTTGAACATGGTCATCCGCGACACCCAGAGGGTGATGATTTCTCTTGCAGTGGTGAGGACAGAACTTGGGTTGAAGGCGGCGAGCATGGACTCGAAATCTTCGATGCCCGAGGAGTCTTTGGCCGCGGTTGCGTCGGGCCAGCCCATCGTCGAGAGCGGCCAGAGCGCGGAGGAGAACCAGGTGTCGAGAACATCGGGGTCTTGGGTATACCCGTGCTCTTGGAGAAGGCTAGTCGCTTTCTCGTCAGCATCTGCGATGCATATGTAGTCTCCATACCCATCAGACTGTGCCACTTCGTCAGAACCGATCGAAACGATTTGATAGTCCTTCAGCCAACCAAGAACGATTGCATCGCTCTCTGATTCCATTGCTTCAAATGAGTCATACTCTTTGTACCACACCGGAATCCGATGCCCCCACCAGAGTTGTCGGCTGATGCACCAGTCGCGGAGATTGTCGTGCCAGGTTTCGTAGGTCTTGGCGTAGCGAGCGGGGAAGAAGGACATTGAGCCGTCGGTTGTGTCGTCGGCGACCATCTTCGGGCGTGACTCGGGCCAATCTTTGATGGAGTTTTCGGTGCGTTGGTTGGGTTCGAGGGCGCGTTGGGCGTTGCCTCGGAGTTTGTCGTCGGAGACCTTGCAGTACCACTGATCGCTCAGGTACGGCTCGATCGCGGCGTGGCTGCGGTAGGAGTGCCCGACGGAGTGGGAGTAGGGGACCATTTTTTCGAGAAGTGAGCCTTCGGAGCCTTCAGCGACGGTGTGGGCTTTGAACTCGGCGATGACGAGCTTGCGGGCGTCCTCGCGGGACTTTCCGACGAAGATGTGCCCGCCCTCGTTGTTGGCTTCGCGTTCCCAGCCGTGCTGATCGGAGATCGACGCATCGGGGGCCATGATGTTGATGGGCTCGAGGCTGTGGCGTTGCCCGATCATCCAGTCGTTGGGATCGTGGGCGGGGGTGACCTTGAGGAACCCGGTGGACATTTCTGCTTTGACATCACCGGGCTCGCCGCCGTATTTGACGGGGAGGACGACATAGTCGTCTTCGATGATGGGGATAACGCGCCCGATGATCGGGAGCTCGCACTTGAACGCGGAAACCGCTTTGGCGCGTGGGTCCTTGGGGCTGATCGCGACAGCGGTATCGCCCATATAGGTCTCGGGGCGGGTGGTCGCGACGGTGATCCAGGCTTGTTCGTCTTCTGGGTGATCTTCAGCGCCGGGATACCCTCGGCGGACGAGCTCTGCCCAAGTGACGGGGTCATGGTTGCCCGGCTCGGTCTCGTGAACAAGTGGGTAGCGCAGGTAGTAGAAGTGCCCATCGACATCTTCCATTTCGACTTCGTCGTCAGCGAGCGCGGTCTGGGTGACGGGGTCCCAGTTGACGAGGCGCTTGCCGCGATAGATGAGCCCGTCTTTGAAGAGTTGGAAGAATGCTTCACGGACGGCGCGGGCGCAGATGTCATCCATGGTGAATCGTTGGCGATCCCAATCGCAGCTGCAGCCCATCTTCATGAGCTGGTGGGTGATGCGTTCTTCGTATTGGTCTTTGAACTCGTGGACGAGCTTGAGGAACTCTTCGCGACCTGGGCCGCCTTCGAGTTCTGTCTTTTTGTAGTCCGCGATCCCGGGTTTGCCTGCTTCTTTGAGTTTCTTATCCACCATCGTTTGGGTGGCGATGCCGGCGTGGTCGGTGCCGGGCATCCAGAGGGTCTCGAAGCCCTTCATGCGATGGGCACGGATGAGGATGTCCTGGATCGAGTTGTTGAGGGCGTGACCGAGATGGAGAGCCGCGGTGACATTTGGTGGCGGGATGAGGATGGTGTAGGGCTGGGCTTCTCCAGAGAGCACACGCGATGGATCGGCGTGGAAGGCGCCTGAAGCCATCCATTTGTCCCAGATCCGGGTTTCGTGGTCGCTGGGCGAATAGGACTTGCTCATGGGTTCTTGAGGGGCGTTGGTTGTCATGGCATCATCCTTGCATTCTTTGTCGGAAATCGATCAATCCTTGAGTAATAAGTGTACGCGTGGTCGATATCGTGTGTGTATGGAAGATCGATCAAAGATGAAGAATCCGCCCCGTTTGTACACCCACCGATCTGGCAATGCCACCCTTGGGGGGGTGCTGCTCGGGATCGGGGCACTGGTCGCGGCGTGTGTCGCGGGGTATGCCATGTGGTCGCTGACACAATCGCCTGTTGCGCCGACATCGGCGGACCCGATCGGGGTTGATGAGCCCGAGCCAATGGGCATTGCCCAGACGGAGTCGATCGAGGAGATTCTCGGTGCGGTGCAGGTGTATGTGCAGAACAAGCAGTACCCGCAGGCGACGACGGTGCTTGAGCATGCTGCGGCTCAGTATCCCAATGATCAAGAGCTCCAGTTCGCGCTCGGGGATCTGTACATGCTTCAGAACTTACATGAACAGGCGTACAGGCAATATGTTCTTGGGATCGAGATCGGCCCGAGTTCAGCGGTGGCTGAGTTCACCGCGGGGACGTTGGCCAACATGCTTGATCAGTTGGAACTCGCAGAGATGCATTACAACGAGTCGATGAGGCTCGATCCCAAGAACCCGGACACGCCGATCTTTCTTGCTGCGATCCAGATCAAGATGAATCAGTTGGTCAACGCCAAGATCAATCTCGCGTTGGCGGGCAAGATGTCGCCGGACCGGGCGAAGATATATGTGATGCGTTCAGAGATCGCGATGCGCGAGAATAACATGGTGATTGCCCTCGAGCAGATCCGCAGGGCGATTGATCTTGAGCCTACAGAAGTTGCATGGATTCTTCAGGAGGCACGGGTGCTCAAGCGGAGCGGGAACGCGGAGCAGGCATTGAACCAGCTCGCGTCGCTGCCTCAAGAGTATGTCGATCTGCCCGAGACTGCGTTCGTCATGGCGGAGTGCTATGGGATGCTCGGCAGACCCGGCGATGCGGCGAGCCGACTGATGGATGTCGCCCAGAAGTATCCGCGTGATTCGAAGCTGGCGTTCGAAGTGGCGTTGTGGCTAGAGCGAACCGGCGAGCGAGCAGATGCCATCGAGTGGGCGAAGAAGGCGATAGCGTTGGGCAATGAGCGGGCTGGCGGATGGATCGAGTCTTTGAAATAGTTCAAGCGTCGTCGTTTGGATCGATCTCGGTGATCGAGTTGTCGAATCGTCGTCCAGATTCTGCCCATGCGTCCACATGCTCGGTGGGTGCGGGCTTCTTCTCGTCGGCTTTTCGACGTTGTGATCGACGGAGTACGACGATCATCGAAAGGATCATGATCAGCAAGATACTCAGGATCGCAAACATCAGCGTAAGCGAGGAGACCTGGCGGTAGGCTTCTTGGGGGATCGGATCGCCTGAAGTCTGGGCGAGGGGCAGGATTTGGAGTGGGTTGAACATTGCCTGTATTGTACGGGCAAAGCGGGGCTTCGGATGCTAGAGTGATGACCAAGTTTACAGATCCCGATGAGCGGGTTGAGGAGAGACCATGCATTTTGAAGCACATCACAATGTGATTAGCGAGCTTGAGGCGCGGATTTTAACCATCCGTGAGTCTCTTTGACTATGAAAACAAACGAATAAAGCTCAAAGAACTCGAAGTAGTGATGGGTGAGGCCGACTTCTGGAACAGCCAGGAAGAGGCCAAGAAGATCATCGCCAAGCTCAAGCTTATCAAAGCCCAGACCGATCCGATCAAGGCGGTCTATGAAGAGTTCGAGGATGCCAAACTCGCCTATGAGATGAGCCGAGAGGATAACGATCCCGAGCTGCTCGAAGAAGCAGACGGGCAACTCTTTCTTCTTAGCAAGCGGATGGGCAAGATCGAGACGCAGTCGTTGCTCTCGGGCAAGCACGATCTCAAGGATTGCTTCTTCACGATCTCGGCTGGTGACGGCGGGACCGAAGCCAACGACTGGTGCGAGATGCTCTTCCGGATGTACCTGTACTTCTTTGAGAACCAGGGCTGGAAGATCGAAGAGGTTGAAAAATCCTTCGGCTCAGAGGTCGGGCTCGATTCGGTCACGCTCCATGTGCAAGGTGCGTACGCCTTTGGGTATTTGGGTTGTGAACGCGGGACGCATCGGCTCGCACGGGTGTCGCCATTTAACTCTCAGGGCAAACGCCAGACCAGCTTTGCGACGGTGGATGTGATCCCTGAGCTCGAAGAGACCGAGCTTGAGATCCCCGCAACTGATTTGGAGATCAGCTGCTTTGCGCGGGCTTCGGGTCCGGGTGGTCAGAATGTGAACAAGGTCGCGTCGGCGGTTCGGTTGATCCATAAGCCGACGGGGATCATGATCCTTGCTTCGACGCATCGTGAGCAGCAACAGAACCGTCGCCAGGCGATGGAGATTCTGACAGCTAAGCTCGAGCAGATCGCAGAAGATAAACGGGCAGCGGATATCACCGAAGCAGCGGGCGGCAAGATCGAGCATCGTGGGTGGGGC
>CAJXXI010000164.1 GCA_913062615.1 uncultured bacterium
GCGTTCATCATCACCCTACGCCGCGACCGCCAATCTTCAACCCACCCTCTTGTCGGTCTTCACCGAAGGCGTCGATCGCAAGCCCGTCGGGTTGGTCGCCTCGCCATTGCTCGGCATCGCCGCGATCCCGATGGTTCAAGACGAGCAGCTGCCCAACCCGCTCGTCGCTCGTCCAGCCAACGCCAATACCGATCCAAACGCTCCCGATTCCACGCCTCCGACTCGGCTTGAAACCTCATACGATGGAATCGTCGAACAGATGCGCCAGCGTACCGAAACACTCAGAGAACAAGCCGACCAAGACGGGCAGTCTTCATTCAATCCGGACGAAACGAACGACACATGGCTCGTCCGACAGATGCAAGAACTCCGCGAAAAACTCTATGGCCAAAGGCCCGCCAACGACGGCGATCCAAACGAACAAGACCCCGATGCGGATGATCAATCCCAGACCGCCGATCCGCAAGATGATCCAAACGATCCCAACGATCCATTGAGCGCGATCAACGACCCTGAGAGCCCATTGGCACAGCGCGTCCGAATGCCTCAGACCGGCATCAACCCAAACCCAACCGCCGTTGAGTTATACGACCCAACCAATATGGCGATTGATCCAGAAACACTCGAAGTGCTCCGAGGCTCGGCAGCAATCGAGATCGAACGACTGCTCGACCCTGGGGCAGACAAACGAAACATCTATGTCGAACACATCAACTCCGGCGAACGCCTGATCGCCAATGAGCGATACTTCGACGCTGAAGAACGCTTCACCCACGCCCTCTCCGTCAAGCCGGGCGATATATCCGCCCAACTCGGTCGGCTCCACGCCCAGATCGGCGCCGGGATGGTGCTCAGCGCATCGGTCAACCTCCAGACGCTGCTCTCGCAACGCCCAGAGATCATCTCTTCACGATATTCTGGAAATCTGTTGCCAAACGAACAACGCATCGAGTTGCTCATCGTTCGGCTCAAAGAACGCGCCGGGATCACACGCCCAGAATATTCCACACGCAGAATGGAAAGCGATCGCGTCCGCATATCAGCATCAATGCTCCTCGCCTACCTTGGATACCAGATCAACAACGAAGAAACCATTATCCAAGGGCTCGACATGCTCAATGAACGCGGCTCCCAAGCCGATCGCCGATTCGCGAGCCTGCTCTCCCAGCTCTGGTTGAATCTAGACGACAACACCAACAAAGAAGCAGATCAAGACTGATACTTTATCGATGATGCACACGCCCGATGATCTTGATCGCCCAAACGGGCATTCGCTGCGCGACTATTGGACGACGGGAACGATCTCTGCGCTGTGCGAATCGCTCTCGAAACTCGGAAATGTCATCATCGAACTCCGCGACGAGCGAGGGCTGGTGCTCGATTCATCGCTTGAACCACAAATCCCCGGCCAGGTCCGCCCGATCCCTCACGGCGCAAATGTCACCCCGATCGTCGTCGCTGAAGAATCACTCGGCGCGGTCGTCGTCTATCCTCAGCCAGAGTGCGATCCGGGCACACACGAGCTCATCGAACGCATCGGCAAGCTCATCGCCATCACCGCTTCGGAGATGTGCTCGGATGTCTCCGAACTCCGATACCGGGTCAACGAGATCGGGGTCCTCTACAAGCTCAGCTCGCTGCTCGCCCAAGGCGGGCGCGTCCGCGATATGCTCGGGCTCACCCTCGAACTCGCACTCGAAGTCCTCAACCTCGACGCGGGCGCGATCATGCTCTTGCCAGAAGACGCACCCGGGCTTGTGCATAACGAACTCGAACTCGAGCTCCGCCGATCTGCATCAATCGGGCTCGGCGAAGACTGGCTCTCCAACCCGGTGCCCTTGTCCAAAGAACGCATGTTCGATCGCGAATCGCTCGCAGGCGAGGTCGTCACCTCCAACGATTTATCCCAAGACCCGCGCGTGCTTGTCCCAACAGAGTGCCACACCGAAGGGCTCGTCGCATTCCTAGGCACCGGCATGGTCTTTGACTCTCGCCCCATCGGCGTGATTCGGCTCTATGCTAAATCGTCTCGCGAGTTTTCATCGGCAGAACGCCAACTCATCAAATCAATCGCCGAATCCGCAGCCGCAGCCGCCGAACAAGCAAGATTGCTCCGCCTCCAAGCACGCGAACGCCGAATGCACCGCTCGCTCAAAATCGCCGGAGCGGTTCAAAAACGGATGCTCCCCGAAGAAACACCCAAGCACGATCGAATCGAGCTCGCTGGGAGATACCGCCCGAGCCAAGAAATCGGAGGCGACTTCTATGACCTCTTCGATGTCCGCGACCAACTCGGCGTCCTCGTCGGCGATGTCGTAGGCAAAGGCGTCGTCGCCGGGTTGTTGATGAGCGCCGTCCGTGCCACGCTCCGGGCATACGCCGAGCTGAGCGATGATCTCTCGCGCGTGATGATCAGGACCAACGATGCAGTGTATCGTGACACAACCGTGTCCGAGTTCGTCACCATCTGGTACGGCATGATTGACCCACAATCATTGATGATGCGCTATGTCGTCGCCGGGCACGAATCGCCATTGCTTATCCGCAAAGACAAGTCAGGCAAGTGGCAAGCGCACACCCTTGCTGGCGAAGGCTTGGTCGTTGGCGTAATCCCAAACGAAGAATACACCATGCACACCGCCCAGCTCAAGCCCGGCGACTACCTCATCGCCTACACCGATGGCATCACCGATGCGATGAACTTCGATCTCGAACGATTCCGCAAGCCTCGCCTTGAAGAATCCATCCTCGAATACCTCGAAGAGACCCCCGATGCCACCGCCGAACAAGTTCTTGAACGAATATTCTGGTCCATGCGCCAGTTCGTCGGGCTCGCAGACCAGGCCGACGACGAAACACTCGTCGTTGCAAAAATCACAAGCTAAACGCGAACCAAATTTTTTTATTATCACCTCCCCCGGGCCTCCGGGGGAGGTGGCACGCGCAGCGTGACGGAGGGGTGTCTTCTCTTGCTCTTCGAAGATCATCAAGAGAAGGAAATACCAAACCCCCCTTCCAAACCAGCGCAGAAAAAAAGCCACACCCTCTCGGCTGCAGCCCATAATAATCTGTTTCTTTCATCCGTCTTACGCAGCCCAAGGCCCGCCGTCATCACTATCAAGCCAATCGGACATCTGGATCGGTTCGCAAATCTCATCAACCTGCTCACTCAAGTCCTTAAAGTTGCTTTCAACTCGGCTCAGTGCTTCTTCTACCTGGGCAATGCTGTCCATCGGTGCTTCTCCTTGGTCTGTCGTTGTGGTCATGCCCGCAGAGCGACCGGCCCGTGAAGACGGGTCAAAGGGCAAGGGCTTGGGAGCTGGGGCTTCTGGTTCATCCCGGAAAAGCTTTAGATAAGGCATCGGTAACCTCCATAGACAATGGTCTGCACCACTGAGTGTGGTATATACATCGTCCAGAGGCTGACACAACTCAAGGGCAATCTACCAACACGGTTCCGGTTATGAGGGTTGTCCGGGTTGGGGGAGGTAATTTCAGGAAACATACTCCCGATATCGGCCCGAACGCCTTGACTGGATCAGTCGAAAGATCAACACGTGATTAAGATTCGCCAGACTCGCTCTCTGATGCAGCCTCAGTATCGATCACGACAGGTTTGGAGCCAATCTGAGGCTCCGTCCCCTCCATAATCCGCCCAAGGTTCGTCCGGTGCTTATAGATCACCAGAATCGCCAAAGCCAACGACACCACAAAGAACGGGATGCCATAGTTCGGGATATCGGACTTTGCCTGCTCGATCTGGGCAACCGAGAGCTGATCCCAGTCCATCGAGGTCGATCGCTGTCGGGTCATCAGGGTTTGGTATTGTCGAAACACCAGCCAGGTCCACATCGGCAAACTCGCAGCTGCAGCACTCGATGCCAGGCCGACATACCGCCAGAGCGTCAAAACAACCAAGAACACAACCAATCCGCCGCTCGCGGGCAACGCCATCGCGGGCAGAATCCCGATCATCGCGCCCAGCCCGGTCGCGACGCCTTTGCCGCCTTTGAATCCGAGCCAAGGCGTGAACATATGCCCGAGCACCGCTGCGATCATCACCCCGAGCCACCAATACGCATCGCTCGTCTCAACCCTCATCGTGCCCAGCGTGCGCATGAAGTATCCAGCGATCAGCGTGGGCATCATGCCTTTGGTCATGTCGAGGAAGAAGCAGGCATAAAAAAACCGTTGGCCCAACGCCCGCCCGAGGTTGGTCGCCCCGATATTGCCCGATCCGACCGTACGGATATCAATCCCATTGGCTCTGCCAATGAGATACCCAAAGGGGATTGAGCCGGCAAGGAACGAGATTGGGATAAACATCCACCACTGCATCTGCATCATAGTGGGAGTATAGAGGCTCAGCGATCAAGGAATCGGCGTTCGAGCACCGATTTGATATTCGCGAACACCTCGTCAGGGGTCCCCGTCGCATCTACCCCCAAATACCGCTTGGCATCCGGGTCAGATTCGACCAACGAGTGGTATCCATCGCGAACCTTGGCGTGGAAGATCGCACCCTTGGCTTCCATCCGATCCAAGAGCGGATTGAGCCGAGACGCAGCGGTTTGCTGATCTACATCGAAGATCAGCGTCGCGTCGGGAGCGATGTCCTGCATCGAGATCTTGGCTGCTGCTTCAATCTCGGCGTATGGAATCCCGCCAGCAGCACCCTGATAGGCAAAGGTCGACGCCACAAAGCGGTCCGCGACCACCAGATCGCCCCGTTTGAGCGCAGGCTCGACGATCTGCTCGCAGAGTTGGGCACGCGAAGCCATATACAACAGCATCTCGCACCGCAGGCTCATCTCTTCACGATCGAGATGTTCGAGGAGCGCATCGCGGATTTTCTCACCAATCTCGGTGCCTCCGGGCTCGCGCACCTCGGTGACGGTGATCCCGGCGCGTTTGGTCGCGTGGAGGAACATCGTCAGCTGGGTGCTCTTGCCTGATCCATCTGGGCCATCGAATACCAAGAACTTGCCCGCCAAGGCGCGAGCCAGTTCGGGCGATAGATCTGGCGACAAGTCCGAAGACAAGTTGGGCGCAAGATCCTCGCTCGGGTGGGCATTTTGGGATTTCTCAGACGGCTTGGGCATGGTGTTGGTACTCACGGGGATCAGTGTAGCGTCTGTCTCGCTGCGATGATGCGTTGACGCCAAGGAGAACCGCCAAGATTTGGATCGATCAGTTCAAGCCTTGCAATATGACGAACCGCGTCGGCTTTGTCGCCTTGAGACCCTGCGTCCACAATCGTTTCAAGCATCAAAGCCCACGCCTGCCAGTAAGTGCTTGTGTGATTCCCGGTTGTGTCAATCCGGGTGCTCAGTGCGCTCAGCGCCTCGAACGCGGTGCGGGTTTGTCCGAGCCCAGCAAGGGTCTGGGCACGCATCAACTCAAGCTCGGCGGTCGGCTGATTCTGTGCCCTCGCATCGACAATCAGCTGATCAATCGACGCGATCGCCGATTGTGGATCAAGCTCAATTTCATTCATCGCAGCCCGCTTTGTCCACATCTGTGCGCCCGCCAGGTCAAATCGTTCGGCGGCATCGCGCATCCGGATACCCAATCCACGCCGAACCTGCCCGTCGGTATACCGATCAAGCATGCCCAACACGATCTGCTCGTACAACTCGCCCGCGAGCACGCCTTCGCGTGTGTTGGGCGTGATGGGATCAAGCACCGCCAACGCTTCAAAGTCGCTCAACAGCTCGGCAAGGTCCAATCGCCAAAG
>CAJXXI010000165.1 GCA_913062615.1 uncultured bacterium
GGTAAACCAACCCCTCCCATTGATATTAGATAATCAAATAAACAACCCGCTACGAAAGCAGCGGGTTGTTTTTTCATTGTGGTTTTTTGGATCGGTCAAACCGATCCAGAATCAATCACGGGCATCCGGCATTGAATGCTTGGAGGAATGCCGAGACATCGAAGAAATCCCAGACGCCGTCGTCTGTGAAATCAGCAGCGGCGCCCTGGCTATTGAATGCCTGAAGGAACTCAGAGATATCAAAGAAGTCGAGCACGCCATCGGCGTTTATGTCTGCGATGGAACACTGTGCATTCGCTTCGTGCGAGAGGATTATCCCTTGGAGGTCTTGCACGGGGATGCCAGGGCCGGAGAGCGTTGCGATCAACCCTGCCCCACCACCGGCTTCGAAGAACTCGATCCGGATCTTGTGCCAACCTGATTCGAGCGGAATAGTCCCGCCTCGCTGAACCATGCCGTGCAACCCGTCGTTGTTCACGACGAGTTCATCGCCGATCCAAAGTGCGGAGCCATCGTCTGAGTTTGTAGTGAATGTGTATACACCATCGAGGAATGCCCAGACATACCCTTCGATCAGGGCACCGACATTATCAGCCAATCCCGAGTTCATAAATGACCCATTGGTTGAAGCGAAAGATACACCCTCGGTGACTTCTTCTGCATATGGCGTCAAAGCGTCGAAATCTGGAAGCGATTCCGGATTTGTCAATGCGTAATACTGAACGCTCAATCCAGCAACTGGATTCAAACGGGAATCCGCCGCACGCAACGCACGGACATTCACCGTCACCGTCGTGGCTTGGTTGCTGCTGTCTCCAGAGATGGTGTAGCCAAATGTATCCTCGCCATCGAAACCTTCGACAGGTGTATAGAGGAAGATATCGCGTCCGCCCGGTCCTTGTCCTGCGAGCAGCTCAACTGCGCCGTTGTTTGCGGAGACAGTATCGAACGAGAACAACATGAACGATTCGCATGACTGCGATTCGTCGTTGGCCAAAGCGTCGATTTCGATGGGTATATCTTGTACCGTTTCCACAGCATCAGCGACGGCACTTACGCCTTCGCCGATCATATTACAGCTGCCCGCAATCGAATCCATGTAGCCAATGATTGTATCTTGGACGCGAGGGTGGAACTGGAGCACGAGGTTGGTCATGCCACCGGAGCAAGAATGACAGTACGACATGATGGTGCCGCCAAATGCGGATGTGCAATCACCGGTGCCGCACCCATCGATCTGAGGCGAGTAGCTATGCGTATGCCCTGTACCAAAGTTGTGACCAAGCTCATGGCTGGCCACGACAAGATCCCAGTTGCCGCTGTTGTGATCAACGAGCGGATACGGGAACGAGCCATTGATGTACGCCGAAACGCCATACCCATAGCTGCCATTGCACAGCACGGAGACATAGGCAACGCCACCGTAGGATGTGTCGGTGCGGCCGGTGAAGTAGTGTGTAACTGTTCGCTCAACACTCGTCATGGTTGAGTTCCACTCGCTGCGGAGCTGATCGAGCGGATCGCCTGCGGCTACTGAGTATGGATCGACATCATCGGCCCAAACCCGGAGGAACGGGATCGCCAGGCGGACATTCATGTCCCGCTCGTAGATTTCGGAGATCGCACCCATGAGCGAAACGATGTACGCTGCGGACGCGCTGGTGTTGCCACCAAAGATTCTGTCTGTAAACTCATAGTCTGTCTCGATCGCGATGCCTGCGATACGACAGGTTGTTGCTCCGCGATCGTTGTTTGGTGCATATTCAATCGCCGGGCCGGACGGTTCAAGGGCGGCATCGCCTTGGGTGTATCCACACACAGCGGTTGCGTTTGCGGGATCGATGACGTCCTGAATGCGAGCAGCTTTTAGTGCTTTGAGCAGGTTCTTTCCTTGGGCGTAAGGGCCGGTAGAGATCGAGGTGATCTGCCCGTTGAGATCGATGAATCCATTGGTGCCATACGGTGAGATGGCGAGATAGGCCATTGAGTCTGCATCACCCGCGACGATCCCAGAGAGAATAACTACATCTGGGCGATCGAGCGGCATCATGCCACCGATCGTACCAACGAGCAGCTCGGCATCAGGAGTGAGCACGGTGATGCGATCGAGTTCGAGATCGACCATTCCATCAGGAAGGACCATTTTCTCGATCCGGACATGCTCGCCGGGCGCGACGGCTTTCACCATCTTGTGCTCGATCTGGCTGCCCGAAAGCTGGATCGACTGTACTTGTGCCAGTGTGGAGGTTGCCATACAACCAAGCACAACAGCTCCACGAACTAAAAAGTTCAACATTTGAAAATCCTCCGACCGTCTTGAAAAGACGGTACTACATGTGGCTTACCGATTACCAACAGAATGAGACCCATCCTGTGTCGTGAGTTTTCAGGTCATGCCTGAATGAGTTGTGGACTTAAGAACTGTCCACTCAGGTACGCGAATGCATTGAAAAACCGTGAGATCACACGCGGCATAAGAACAATCGCCGATACGGTTTCCAACCCTGATGGTTCCAGCATACAGGAATTAAGCCCGCTGTCAACCCAGAATCAGCTCGGCCAGTCTGCAATCACGAACTATTCCCGAACGTTTACTCGCTGCTGAGCTCACGATCACCGGTTTGAAGGGAAAACTCGATCGAAATATCGCGAGCCTTCTCGGCGGTGTAGTCGAGGGTGATTGTGTCGCCCGAGACTCCCGAAACCAAGAATCGGAAGGTATGTACACCCTTGCCTCGGATTCCATTGTTCAAGAACAGCATGGCTGGTCGGTGATCGACGGGACTAATTGTGCGATCGAACCGATCAGAGACCGTCCCAGAGAGCACAACATCAACGCCTTCGAGGGTCAGCAGATCTGGGAGTCCGATGCTCTTTTTGGCTGCCAATCCCAATCGGGTGGGGATGATCTTCGTGTTCTCGATCTCGACGGTGATCTCCCAAAGGTTCGCATCGAGTTGATCGATCCCGATCCACTTGAACTCGATCTCGGGCATGTTCGTCGCATGGAACATGGTAAAGGCGAAGTTGCGATGGCAACCTTCCTCGAGCATAAACGGAGGCGTGACACGCGATGAGTATTTCGTGCCGCCACCGATGAGCACCTTGCCATGTGTTGGATGATCGTACTCGGTATAGTCGGTGAAGGTCTGTCCAAAGAGCATCCGGTCTTGCCAGTGCATGCGCTCTTCTGGAGAGAACTCCCGGCTTGGATCGGGCATAATGCGCGAGTTGGTCCAGAGTTCATTTGTAAAACTCACAACCCCGAGCCCTTCAGCGAGCCAGTTGACGAACCCGCCATGGACGGTGTAGAGATCGGCGTGGATCACCATGTAATCGTAATAAGGCAATATGTCTTCACCGGCTTTGCCAATCTGGTCGTACACCGATCTGTCTGCACGAGAGTACAGGTTGTCGAGGTAGTCGGCCCCCGGGCCACGCAGGAGCATGCCCCCGGTATTGTGATAGCTCTGGCTGGCAGCGATGTTTGGGTGCTTGAGAATGAACTTGGAGATCGCGTTGGTCTCTTTGCGGTCGAACGGATATTCGCCCGCGCCATACTGGATGTAGTTTGGTTGCCAATCGCTCGCCCAGTTGCGGTTCATGTCGTATCCGCCTGGGCCGTCCTCGTTGATGCGTCCGTCGCCATCGTTGTCGATCCCTTCTGAACCGAGTCGGCTCAACTCGCCTTGAACCCCTTGAGGCACGCGCTCGATGATGCGTGGGTCGAGTTCGTTGCGCCGATGTGTGCCGTTGGGGTCAAACTTCCACATCCGCGTAATGTGCCCGTCACCATCGAGGTCCTCTGGGCCGTCCTCATCGAGCAGACCATCGAAATCATTGTCCGTCGGGCGTTGCCCGGTTCGCGCGGAGTGAGGCGTGTTTGGACTTCCAAACCACTCTGCTCGTCCATCAGGATTCTGTGAAGGGAGGAAATAGAACGCGACACGATCGACGAGTTCGGTGAGTTGCTGCACCTCGCCGTAGCTCTTGGTGAGGTACCAGATTGAATACAGCACTGTCTCGGTCGCCTGAACCTCGTTGCCGTGCACATTGCCGTCGATATACATCGCGGGCTTTTCGCTCGCATCGCCGGTGTTTGGATTATTGAGCGTGATGAGCCACATATCGCGCCCTTGCTCGCTCTTGCCCAGGGATTCGAGCGTCAAGAGTTCTGGATACGCCTTGACCAGATCATGGATGATCTGTGTGATTTCTTCGTAGTCGTAAAACCGATTCCAAGAGACATCGACACGCGAAGGGACTTGCTGCTGTGCGCTGGCAAATGAACTGCATACACCAGAGAGTGCGAGCACGCTGGCAACACACAACGATCGGAATGATGGAGTAGAAATTTTCATGATTAGTTTCCAAGCTCGAGTGTGTGATTACCAAATCGCGGGTCGTTGATTTCGATGGTTTCTGTGTTGATGTTTTCTGTACGAATAATCCACCGGTGTTCTGACCGTCCGCCGTTGGCGTCGATGCCCCAGACCCGCGAGATCCGTTGCCCGGTGATGATGCTCTCTACATCCGATGACAGGCGTATAACAATCGGTTGAATGGTGTGCTTCGTCTGTGAGTACGCTGTTGATGTCGATACTTTGCCGTCATTAAGCAGTGCGATACGGATTTCGTAGAGCCCGTCGGCGAGCGTATGAATCTCTGGACCGACAATCGAAATCTGTGGTCGCGCATCAATGAGTTCGAGCACGAACGCTGTTTGCTTTTCTGCGAGCTCATCGAGCTGGTCGGCGGGCGGATTTATCTTTGAGAGAGGCACAAATCCACCGATTTCTACTGCTCCGAGTGTTGGATGATCGAATGGTTGCCAATCGACAAAGCCATCGATCCCGGCTTGCTCAAAGTACTCTAGCCACTTAGCATCCTCGCTTTTCTTTTTCTTTTTATCCTTCTTCTCATCCTTCGGCGAATCTTTCTCTTGCTCCTCGGCTTTGATCCTTTGAATCACAACCCCTGCTTGGGCTGCGAAGCCTTCGATCATTTCGGGTGTCACCATCGCCATCATCGATTCATCAACCGCCTCACCAGTCTCTGCTTGGTAGGCAGCCATAAGCTCGTCGATTGTTTCTTGTGAGATGTCACCGACACCTGATGGGGTGAGGCTTGGTTGCTCATCTTGCTCGACCACTTCTTGCTCTTCACCAGCCTGGGCATCACCCGAATCGTCTTCTTTCTCGATCTCTGGTCGAGTCCAAACAACACTCGCGAAGCTCGGGATGCCCCGCTGGGCATAGAGCCAAGCATGGAAACTGCCCGCGATATCTTCTTTGGGTGCAGCCTTCTGTTCGGTTGCCTCTTTGAAGAGTTCGCCTGCAAATGTATAGAGATCGGCATCCTTGGCGTCGATCCCCTTGGGCGCTTTGCCGGTGATATCTTTGCTATTTGAATCTGGCGCATTGACCAGGTTGTCGTGCCTCCCGAGTGTGATCGACATCACGATGTTGTCGTGTTCGAGCACGAACTGTGCGATCGCCAATGATTCGGGTTCCGAGAGTTGATGCCGACCTGAATGAGGCTCATATTCTGGCCAACGGTGCATGAAGTTCTGATCGAGATCAACATACCCGAACCCGTCTTCATTGATCTTGCCGTCGCCATCATTGTCGATGCCTTCG
>CAJXXI010000166.1 GCA_913062615.1 uncultured bacterium
TCATTGCTCAGCGATTCCCTCATCGAACGCACAGCGCTTACTACACAGGTGCGAGCACTTGAATATGCAACCGAGGATCAGATCGAACTCGTCTCAGTCAACAGACTTAATGGACGAACTGCCGAGATTGTCGCTTTAGCTGAGTCGGTCGATATCCGTATAGATTCGCTGCAACCCGGCAAGCAAATCGTTGATAAACGAGTTCCAGTTCTCCCGATGGCCTTGGTTGGAAGTGCCAATGCCGACGATGTCTTCGCGTTCTTGGGTCTGCTCGGCGATCAAATGCCCGATATCCACATCCAAGAACTTGATCTTGTGAGTGGATCACTCGAGTCCTCGGTGGTACAGATTGATATGCAGATGTATTGGTTTATCGATCCTGCCAGCGGGAACTAAAAAAATCTTCCATACTCATTTGCAACCCTTTGATTTGAATTGGTTATTCAAAGCATGGGACTCACAACAGAACGTAAAGTATTTCTCGGACTCGTCGGCATTGCTGGCTTAGCACTCTTTATCGACCAGGGTTTCCTTGGTCCAAAGGAAGCAAGCGCCGATGTCTTTCCAGTTGCGATAGAGCCAGCTGCTGATATTGCACCAAGCATTACTGATTCGCCCGTTACCCAGCAAGCAGCATCTGCGATCCTGATCGATCGGCTCAAGGGCAGTGTTTCGTCCGATATGGATGGGACACTGGGTTCAGCATTCTCGCTGACCAAATTGATCGAAACGGAGACAACTGAGCAAATCTCTGCCCTTGAGGATCAGGGCTCCACATCGTCGGACGCATTCCCGATGATCGCGCCCAAGGCGGTGGATCTGCCCGCATTGACAGCAGTGATGCCATCAAAGACCGGCGGCGGAGCAGTTATCGGAGGGAAGCTCTTGCGCGTCGGCCAGACTGGTCCTGGTGGGTATCGCCTAGTCACAGTGATGGCCAGAGCGGTGCTTGTCGAGAAAGACGGCGAGCAGTATGCCATTGAAATGCCGACGAATATTGGTAAACCGTAAGTCTACCGATTATGAGGACTGCTCGCCAAGATTGTATCGTTGTGGAGCCTTCTGTCTGAACTTCAGGTAAGTTGTTGCCGATGCAGTGTGTATGGACTGATTGTGTTGTTGGTCTTCACCTTCGTCGGAGAATCAAAGATGTCATTATCACTTACAGTAGCAAACCCGTTCCGTGCTCGTCGAGCATTTAGTCTGATCGAACTCGTGATTGTGGTCGTGATCATTGGGATCATCGGCGCGATCGCTATTCCTCGTATGAGCCGTGGTGCCGCCGGTGCCGCCGATTCAAGTCTTGTTGCAGACTTGGCCGTCATGCGCAGCGCGATCGACCTCTACAAAGCTGAGCACGGCGGAACACTTCCAGCCTTCGCAACTTTTTCGGATAAGTTGACCACATACACCAATGACGCGGGCACTGCAAGCGCGACCAAGTCGACAACCTACTACCTCGGCCCATACCTTCGTGAGCTTCCAACCCTTAAGGTTGGTTCGAACAAAGGACAGAGCGCCGTCGTCGCTACTCAAACAGGCACCACCGCAGGATGGGTTTATGTCGAAGCCACCGGCGCAATCAGTGCTAACCTGCCCAGTACCGAAGTCGATGTCCGGGGTGTGCAGTACGACGCTTATTAATCAGCAAAGCTGATTGATCCCACCAACAACACTCGCCCCGATCTGTACACACAGGTTGGGGCGTTCCCGATTCAGGACCAAGCCATGAACACCAGTCACCACCCCAAACTCCGCGGATTCTCGATGCTCGAGATGGTGATTGTGGTCTCGATTATCGGGATCATGGCGACAATCGCGATCCCCAGGTTCGCGGATGCCGGATCAGGACGCAGGCTCTCGGCTGCAAAGCGAACGCTGATCAACGACATAGAAAGCGCACAGATTCGTGCCCGGGCGACATCGAAGGTTCATGTTATCAAGTTTTATCCGAGCGAGAATAGATACATCATCGTCGAAGGCGAGGATATCCGTCGAGAAGCCGTGATCCTTGTTCGAGACTTTGACGAGGACCCGTTTGCACTGGGTATCAATCGCACAAGTCTAGGTGGCGATGAATACGCGGTCATCAGTGTCTACGGCGACATGACCCCGGGATTCACCGTCGGGCTGCTCGATGGTGGGATTGAAATCAGGGTCGAAATTGGTGGTGTTGCAGGATTTGGTGTCACGCCAACACTCACACTTACCGACGGCGAAGCGGTGGTGCTCGAATCACTCAAGATGGTTGATGTCAAATGATATATAAACACAGCCGAAAAAACTCAAGGCCTGGATTCACCTTAATCGAAGTTGCGACGAGCCTCTCGATAATCTCGGTGCTGATCCTCGGTCTCAGCGGCGCGGTCATGATCAGCTCGCACGCCATCCCGTCCGCAACCGATACCGGAATCGCCGATCAGACCACGATTGATGTACTCAATCAACTCCGAGCCGATCTGCGTGAAGCAACCACGATTCGATACCGGACGAGTGGTGGCAGTGTGGAGATTGTTCTGGCGATGAAAGATGCAGGCGCAGCCGGATCGCCCGCGCAGGTTAATTACAATTATAATGCGACCGATGACACGCTCTCGCGGAAGGTTGATGTACTCGATGGTGAAGTTGTGTTGACCGGTGTCCTCGCATTCGCGATGAGCTTGACCCAAGACGGCGCAGATGCGAATAACATGTATTTCCTGATGTATGTCAACGATACGATCCAGAAGTTCTACGAGATTCATGCAGCTCTGCCATACAAGCCCGAGGTGCTCTGATGTTCAAGATCACTTCACGCCACGGCATCTCGATGGCGGAAACTATTATCTCTACAATGCTCATTGGGTTTGTGCTCGTCTCAACTCTGCAGATCGTTGGTCCGATGGTTCAATCTACATCGCTCCACACCGATCGTTTGCTCGCTGCGAACCTCGCCAACGAACTCACCGAAGAAATTTCGACGAAGTTCTGGACCTCGCCAGTCCTCAATGATCCCGAATCAATGGGTCCAGGCGCAACTGAAACGCGTGCAACATATGACGATGTAGATGATTATCACGGATGGTCGGCTTCGCCTCCAAAGATGTCAACAGATCAAGCCAACATCTATCTAGGCGGATGGACTCGCTCTGTGACGGTTGAGCATGTTCTCGTCAGTAATCCATTATTAACTTCTGGGTCAAGCACCGGGCTCAAACGGGTTGTCGTCACCGTATCGAAGAATGGTGTCACACACGCGACGGTGATTTCTTTACATTCCGCATCGGCAGATACACTCGGTTTTATTGTGATATCAGGAGGTGGGTAAATGAATCAAGTCGCATATACGAACAAAAATGGCTCAATCTACCTCATCACTCTTGTCACCGTCGCGGCCATCGTCTCGATGGTGCTCATCGGCGTGCAGCTCCGCATGGCTACCAACTCCCAATCCGCCATCATCGAACAAATGAGCGAAGGCAACACCGGCGTGCTCGATGCCACCGAATATGCGCTCCAGAAGATCACCGATGATGAGAGTTGGGCCACCACCGCCCAAAGCGGAAAGGTCTTCGCCGACTATGCACTCGGGGATTCTTCTTATTCAAGTTCTGTGGTTGATGCTGCAACCGGGCTCACGCCAACTGCAGACACCACAATCTATCGTGTGCAAGTTGCGTCTGATCACAGCACTGTTCATTCGGCCGCGCAAATCGATCTGCTTTGCGACAAAGTAGACTATCTCGCGGTGCTTGCGGCGTTCGGTGCGACACACTACTGGGCACTCAACGAGACATTCGGAACTACGACTGCAATTGAACAGATAGATAGTAGTTGTGATGGAACATATCTCGATCCAAATGTAACCGGAGCCGGTACAAACACCGAAGGCGGGATTGTGCCGGTGTTCGCCGGGGCGACAGATCAGGTTCAGTTCAAGCGGTGCAGTGACTTTGGGAGTGACAGCCAAGGAACCGTATCACTCTGGATGAAACTGACTGGTACACATAACACTACGAATTACGGCATATTCGGAATGCTTGTAAAAAAGGATGGGAAACCGGCCATAAATCTAAGTGTCTCCAGTACCACGCTCATTGCGTATATAGATCAATGGGAGGTATTCAACTTCGCCAACTTCGCAAAGAGCACCTCCGGCGTGATCACGGTCGGGCAATGGCACCATATTGCCCTGAGCTGGGGTCCAAAGGGGCTCACTATTTATGTAGACGGTGCAAAGGTCGCGAATAAAAGCTCGAACACGATGGGAATTTGGTCATTTGGTGGATCAAGGACACCGGACTTCAATATCGGCAGCGCCTATACCGTCATGGACGGTTCCCAGCCTCCTGCGGGCTTCGAGGGTTCAATCGGGCACTTTGCGGTGTTGGCGGATCAACTCAGTGATTCACAAATAATTGATCTGGCCGCGATCAAACCTGATCTCCGCAGCACAGCAATTGTCGAAGATTCATGGGTACGAGTATTCGAATAAAATGGGTCAGGCGGCCTTTGAGATCGGTGCCTGCGCCTTGTGCTTGGCGACCATCGAGTCATAGACCTCAAAGTCCAAAGCCAAGAACGGCTCGACCAAATCAGGATCGAACTGCGTACCGGCACACTTCTTAAACTCCGCAAACACCTTCTCGCGAGGCATCCCCGAGCGATACGCACGGTTCGAACTCATCGCATCGAAGGTGTCGGCCAACGCCATAATCCGTGCCATCTGTGGGATTTCAGTGCCCGCGAGCTTGCCAGGGTATCCGTTGCCGTCCCATCGTTCGTGATGGTGCAGCACGCCAGGGAGAATGTCCTGAAGCGCAGGGATCTCTTTCATGATCTCGTACCCAATCCGAGGATGGGTCTTGATCATATCGAACTCTTCATCAGTCAATCGACCTGGTTTACAGAGCACCGCTTCGGCGACTCCGATCTTACCGACATCATGAACAAGCCCAGAAATACGAATCCGCTCGGCGTCTTCTGCGGTATATCCAACCTGGATCGCGAGCATCTCGGACAGCATCGCCACACGCTCGGAATGACCCTGCGTGTATTGATCTTTCGCATCAATCGCAGCAGACATGGCTTTGACCGTCCCGATAAAAGTCAGGTGCTGGCGATGATAGAGTTCTGCGTTTTCCATGCACGCGCCAAGCATCCCCGAGATCGATTCGAGAAGCTTGGTCTCATGGCTTGAGACTTGCGGGTCATCACCGTTTTTACCGCCTGCGATGAGCAACGCGAGAATCTCGCCGTCGCGTTTGATCGGATGCACAAGAATCTGAGGCTTAAGGTCAATGGTACCATCCTCAACGGGATAGATTTCTGTCGTATCCGCCATCCCTAATGGATCGGTCGTGCGGATGCGTTCAAGCACTTGAGCAATCTCTGAATCAGCAAGCTGGGTCGTGCCGGCCTGATGAACCTCGGTATCTATTATCTCAAAGATCGCATGTTCTTTATTGATCACACACGCGACCCAGTTGTAATCCAGTGTCGATGCGATCTCGGTGATCCCATCGAGGATGATGCCGCTGGGATCATTGAGGGAACCCATTGACTTGCTCAAATCCTGCAGCGTCGTCACGACTTCGTATGAA
>CAJXXI010000167.1 GCA_913062615.1 uncultured bacterium
AGTGAATGAATCGAGGAATCCCTCGGTCAAAGGTAGCCCGGGCCAGATCGTCACGATCAACAGCACCCCAAAGATTGTCGGCATCATCGAGATGAGATTGAGAGCAAACGAGACCTGCCCGTCGTGGTGATTGAGGATCAGCTTTGAATCAAATGGCGTGCCGTGGGCCGCGACGCAGAGAAGACCGTCAGCGCAATCACCCTCATATCCCGGAAGTTTGCCACGCTTGGACATCTTGTGGAGTTTGTCCTTGACCGCTTCTGGGCTCAAATCAGTTGTAATCGTTGGTAGCTCGTGATCCAAATGAAACTCCTGAAAATCAATACAATCCTCATAACCCATCACCATCGTAGGTCGGTCCGATTAGACACCCAACTTGACCGTTTCCCGGCACAGCATCTGCACATTCCCTTTGTATGCAACCAAATACAATGAAAATCACCGCAGTGCCCGCAAATCCGTTGCGATTGGTCAACACGCAACATGACGCGTTGCACACAAGCAACACGGATTCCGCTGAATCTCGGTTCTCGGACACCATCGCTGCCAACGATCTCCGCTGGCTCTTCGCGACGCGCGTACAGATGATGTTCAGCACCAAGAACCGAATCCAGTCCATCGGGCAACTCAATGATCTTATTGAGGTCGGTGTCGGGATGGGATTCTCTGAGATGTACGCACGCGTGATCGTCGGCATCGTCGAAGAAGCCCAGCTCCGAGGCGGGCTCGATCGCCTCGCGATGTCCGAACTCATGGATATCCCTTGCCCAGTAACCGAACATGGTCTCTCGAACCGCGCTCGATGGATCACCTTTGGCGTGCTGTTCGGTTGGTCATTCGTGATCGCAGGATTGATGCAGTTGGTATAAAAACGCCGCCCATTTTGATGGACGGCGAAATGTGATCAAGTTGTGAGGGATGTTTTATTCTACATCTTTGCCTTCGACGACATCAGTGATTGATGGTGCGTCGTGAGGCGTGTCATGGCTGCCGCCCATTCGGCTGAAGTATTCATGATATGCCTTCATTGATTTGGCGGCAAAGATCCACATGATCGGAATATTGGCAACAAGCATGACGCCAAGCCCAAGCGTGGTCCACATGTCGAGTTCATGATCGGTCGCGATAAAGGCTCTTTTATCCGGGCCAAACAACGGCATCGCGAGTACGGTTGTGAGTAAAATCAGCAATGCGTAGATGATTTTATAAATGAAAGCAGCGTTCTTGGCGAACTTGTCTCCCATATTCCCAACGAAGTAGTAGATTCCTTGTTCGCCGTAATATGACCACGAAATCATGGTGGAGAGTGCAAAGAGCCATGCCGCGATTGATACGAGCCACTTGCCCAATCCAGGGAACTGGCGATCGAATGCATACGCAGTCATCGAAGCACCTGCATAGTCACCATAAATACCGAGGTCGACAGTGCCGTCATCCTTCTGTCTGAATTCAGGAACAAGAATCGAATCGAGTGTGTCCCAGTTGGCACTCCAGACATCAGAATCGTCGCGGCCGACAATGCCAGATATCTTGCGAAGGTTTCGCCCAGTATTGGAATCTTCATCAGCTGCGACAATAAAGAAGACAACCTCCCCATCGCGCCATCCTGCAGTGTTCTCGGCACTCTTGCGAATACGCCGTGCGTCGGCAGACATTGTTGGCAATGAAGGTGTTTCCAAGGTCCATGATGGATTCTCAGCGGTCGATCCCTCGGCTTCAACGATACTGACATTGCTCGCATCAAGGAACTCGGACTCGGCATCACGGTTGTATGCACCCGTCGAGAGGATCACGAGTGCGGTCAATGTACATACAACAATGGTGTCGATGAACGGCTCAAGGCCTGCAACGACGCCTTCGCGGACTGGTTCGTTGGTCTTTGCCGCCGAGTGAGCGATTGGCGATGAGCCCTGCCCGGCTTCAGACGAGAAGAGGGCACGCTTGACGCCCCACATCGCTGCATAACCGAATGTGCCACCAAGGAATGCACCCGATGCATCTGCGCTTGAGCCGCCGAGCATATCAGGGAGCCCGCTCTTCACGATAAGCCCGAGCATTGCCGGGATTTCACCGATGTTCATGCTCAAGACAAGCAGGGCAGCAATAACATAGATTGCACACATGAACGGCACGATGCGTCCGGCAACTGCACCGATTCTTTTGATCCCGCCCAGGATAACCATTGCAACCAATACGGTAAGAATGATTCCGGTGACGATCTGAGGCACCTGGAAGTAGGTAAAGGTGATGTCGGCGACATTCCAAGCCTGGAACATGTTGCCGCCGGTGATTGCGGAGATGATGAGTGTGACGACGAAAATGCCGCCGATCACATGACCGGAAATCTTTGTGAATGCAAGTCCGACAAACATCAAGGCAAGCGCGATGCCAACATACAGCGGTATCGATGAGGCAAATACATCGTTGCCTAACCACCCCAATGCGATCGAAATTATGGCAAATGCGATGCCTGCTGGCAATCGGAGCGACTTTGATTCTGCCAGCCCTTTCTTGACGACGAACATCGGCCCGCCGTGCGGGTTATCTGGATCATCCGTGTTTCTGTACAGCATGGACTGCGTCACTTCGGTCATCTTGAGCGACATGCCCAGAATCCCGATGACCCACATCCAGAAGATCGCACCAGGACCACCAAGAGCAACCGCGACGGCAACACCAGCAATATTGCCCAGCCCCACTGTTGCAGACAGTGCTGCGGACAGGGCTTGGAAGTGATTGATCGCTCCCGGATCGTCCTTGTCGTCGTACTTGCCCCGGACGACTTGCACGCCATGGGTGAGTGCACGATACTGTCCAAACATTGACCAGAATGTAAAAACAAAGCCTGTGATAAGCAATGCGTAGACCGTGTAATCAGAGAATAACACGCCGTTGATTGAGTTGATAAAATCGTTCAGTGCCATTTGGCCCTCGTTTATGTTTGTGCAACGCTGGATTGATTCTTGTTGAGCGGTATTTTCCCACAGATCACCCCAGAATGCAAGTACGCCCATGCCCGGCTATCGTATCGGCGTGTGGAATACGACCGAAATAATCCAGATGATGAGCCACTACCTCCAATCGGAAAACCATCGATTGCAGGATGCACACGCCTATGTCGGGCTGGATTCGTATGCCGAAATAGAACTCCATCCCTTGCTGGCACAAGCATTTGCACCTTCTTCCTTTGGCATCCATCGAGAAGTCGGATATCCATCCTCATCGATGAGTCGTCCCAATGATGCCCAGCGTCAGCGGTGCGATCTGGTGTTGACGCCAATCGAGGGGCAGGCACTTTTTGACCCTATTCATGAACAACGGGTGCAAGATAAGGCGGTCGGAACGCTCTTTGAGTCGTTTGTCGCCGACCACCTGCCCGATGAGGGGGATGTACTTCCGGAAGATGCGTACTGGATTGAGGTCAAATCGGTCGGGCAGTTCAGCTATGTCGATGGCGTGCCGGGGGCAAACCCAAAGTACACCGCCGAGCTCCTTGGTGGACCAAGATCAGATGTCATCAAGCTCGCATCCGAGCCTTTGATCCGATTCGGGGGCTCGCTCGTCGTGTTGTTTTCTGAAGATCAAGAGACCGGCCCACACGATATCGCGGCATCGGCACAAGCCATGATCGAGCATGACCTGCCGATAGCTGTCCCAGTGTTTGAATCGTTCCCGATCACGAATCATGCGGGCAACGAATGGTGCACACTCGGGCTGATCCCGATCCGGATGTAGTTCTGTATCGTTATTGCACGCCCGCGTATCGCGCGATGATTTTGGCTGCATTCTCGGATGCGTTTTGTGATTCGAAGACCTTGCCGATGTCTTGGAGTTCTTGCACCTGCTTCTTAAACACATCCTGTTCTTCGAGCAGCTCGACGACCCGATCGGCGATCGGGTCCGAGCCCCCAAAGTGAGGCACGAGCTCCGGGCATATCACTCGCCCCGCGATCAGGTTCGGTAGCGTGATGAACTTGGTTTGGATCAACCACTGAGCAATCAGTGTCCACAACCATCGGCTGATCATCTTGTACACAATCACCATCGGTTTGTGCTGTTTAGCGATCTGCAGAGTCACCGTCCCCGATACAACCATCGCCAGATCACACCACCGAATAACCGCATCGGTATTCGAGTGCGTCATGTCGAGTGAATCGGGCCAAGCGAGTTGGGCATCGACAGCGATCTTGCGGAGCTCGGGCTCGATCTCTTCACGGGTCGCTGCAACAAGCCCACGCATCTCTGGATGCTCGTTGGCAAGCTTGATATACGCACCGAGCAACAGCGGGAAGTTCTTACGCATTTCGCCGGGGCGCGAGCCGGGCATCAGGGCGATGTTCTGCTCGCCGCGTGTCCAGTTGGCTATTTGCTCATCGAGTGCATCAAAGTCCATAGGCTCATCGAAGAGCTGATGCCCAATGAATGTTGCATCGACCCCCCGAGACTTGAACCAGTCTTCTTCAAACGGCAATACACACATGACATGGTCGGTGAGCCTGCGGAGCTTGCGGATTCGCCAGGGCGCCCATGCCCAAAGCTGAGGCGCGACCATATGCACAACCTTCGCGCCGACCGCCTTGGTGAGTTTGCAGACCGGGAAGTTGGCAGCGGGTGAATCGACCGGGATATGAACCCGGATCGGATGATCCACAAGCCATTCTTCGATCGAGGCATTGATCCGTTTGTGTTCTTTGATCTTGGCGAGCCCGGGCATGCCCATGACGGCATCGTCGCCGGTGAACGCGATGATCTGCGCGCCGGCAGCTTCCATCTTGCGACCGCCCCACCCATAGATGGTCAGATTCGGGCACAACTCTTTGAGCACTTTGATAATGGCTGCAGCATGATCGTCGCCCGAAGGCTCGAATGCCGTGAAAAGAACCGCGGGTTGGGCAGAGTGATCTGGCACGCGTCAACGATAGGCTTTGAGTGCTCAAGAACCCCTGAGCATCCGCGTTGTGTTTTGGAGTTTCGAACGAAAACTTGGACTAGAACCCGGCTGCGGAGAACCATGTGCTCGGGCTTGCCCCTAAGGCTGCGGATATTGCAACAAGCGACTCGATACTGGGCAAATGTGTCCCGCGTTCGATCGAACTCAGTTGCGAGACCGAAACAGAACTGACTTCCGAGAGTTCTCTGAGTGTCCAACCTTTTTCGGTACGAGCGAGCCGAATCTGGCGACCCAGCACCGAACGGAGTTGGTCCATCGGGCGTTGCCCAAGCCCGAATGTCTGAGCTGCAAGGGCGAGGGCTTTGCGGAGATCATCGAGACTAAATGGCTTGGCCAAATAATCAAAGACGTCTTGCTTGAAGGTTTCACGCATCGAATCGAGTGACGGATACCCGGTGACAACGATCACACAGAGCTTTGGCCAACGATTTCTTATTTCTTTGAGCACATCCTCGCCAGAATGCAAGCCCATCTTCATATCAAGCAAAATAACATCTGGATGTGCCGATTCGACTGCAGTGAAGAGAGCCTGAGGCGACGCAACCGTCCGGGCACTGTGCCCTTCGCTCTTAAGAACACCTTCAATGTACTCGCGGAAATCTCGAT
>CAJXXI010000168.1 GCA_913062615.1 uncultured bacterium
CAATGACATGCCGAGCTGCACCATGATTGGTTGTGCGATTCGAGCCGCGAGCACTTCGCTTTTCATCTTTCCGAGCGTGACGGGGATGTCTTTAAACTGTTCCTCGCGATAAACACGGACATCGATCGAATCGCCCGATCGTGACGAGGTGATGAGCGATTTGAGAGACTCGGCATTGATTATGGGCGATCCCTCGATCGCCACGATGATGTCATCGACGAACAACCCTGCTTGATTCGAAGGCCCGTTGGGTTCGATCTCGGTGATACGGATGCCCGTCAGCGATGTGCCGTCAGGGAGCGGGATGAAGATCCGTTCTTCATCGCTCGGTGCGTAGCGGATACCGAGATGCCCGCGCGACACCTCGCCGTATTTGATAATTTGGTTGACGATTGGTTCGATGGTTCCTAGCGGTATTGCAAACGAAATGCCCGCGCTGTCGCTGCCAGAATCTTCTGGCGATTCACCCACAGATTTCGCGGTGGCGATCGCAACATTCATGCCGATGACATGCCCGTCAGAGTTGACCAAAGGCCCACCTGAGTTGCCCGGGTTTACCGCAGCGTCAGTCTGGATGTAGTTCGTATATCCGCCAGCCACATTTGAGCCGGCAGCCTCGCGTCCAAGTCCAGAGATAATCCCTTCGGACATCGAGAACTTAAAGCCAAAGGGCGACCCAAAGGCAAAGACCCGCTCGCCGGTTCTGGGCAATCGTTCCATCGCTCGCCGGGCAGCGAAGCTTTTGATATCAGAATCGGTGCTGATCACCGCGATATCGGTATACGGGTCCATCCCGATGACCTCGCCTCGCACCACCCGCCCGTCGAAAAACTCGATCGAAACAATCTTGGAAGACTGCACGACATGGGCGTTGGTGACGATGTGACCGAACTGGTCGTACACCCATCCAGCACCGGTGGAATAGCTGCCGTTGGTGCTGTTGGAGGGGTTCTGCGTTTCGATATGCACCACGCTCGGCTCGGTCGCGTCGGCGATGGCCGAGGTCGCGCGATCGATTCGCCGAAGGATGTCTTCTTGCGCAAGCACAGAGCGGGCGAGGGTGATCTTTGCGTTTTGCTGGGCGTATGCGTAGCGCTCAATGAGCGCGGGGACGACGAACATGGCGACGAGCACACAGAGGAACACCACAAAGGCCGGGCCATAGGATGCAAACTTTTTCATAACCTATTTCTCCCGGACGACCCTGCACACATGTTAAATCTGCTTCTCGCAGCAACTGCTCTATCGGTCGATTGGTGTCGCGGTGTTCGATTTCGATTGAATCTTCTCCGATTCGCCGGGTCGCATCGAATACGCCTGTCCGCCGATGGATCGATTGCTTACGCGTGTGACCCATTGCTGCCCAGCTTCCTTGAGCCGATTTCCAAACGAATCCACAGCCTGTGCAAAGCGAGGCGGCTCATCGGTGAGCCCAAGGAGATCATTGACCACCAGAATTTGACCATCGCATGCGCTGCCCGCTCCGATACCGATTACAGGCACACTCACCGCTGCCATCACGGCTTGGGTGGCTTCTTCAGGGACCGCTTCGATCAGGATCAAGACCGCACCGGATTGCTCGAGCACGATGGCATCGCGGACGAGCTGGTCGAGTTGGGTCGCCGTACGGCCTGCAGCGATCGGGCCGCCGGTCACTGAACTCGACTGAGGCTTGCACCCGATGTGCGCACAAATCGGGACGCCCGCACGGGTCATCCGATCGACGAGCGGCGCAAATGTTTCGTCTGTTTCGAGCTTGATGACATCGGCGCATCCCTGAGTCATGAACCGGGCCGCGTTGGTCATCGCGGTTTCGAGCGAGGTGTGATAGCTCATAAATGGCATATCGGCCATAATGAGTGTGTGCGGTGCGCCGCGCTTGATCGCTGCGGTGATTTCGATCGCAAAGTCGATCGGCATGTCGATCGTGCGATCGTGTCCAAGGATGACCTGAGCCGCGGAATCACCCGCGAGGAGCAGGTGCACGCCCGCGCGTTCGAGCCAGCGAGCGGTGGTGGCGTCGTAGCACGCAAGGCACGCGAAGGGCTCGCCCTGACGCTTCATGCGCTTGAGCGTTTTGAGCGTGATGGGCTCGGGCAGACCCGAATCGGAAGTCTTGGCACTGCTTGGATTTGTGGGGGATATGCTCACGCAAAGAGTATAGGTCGGTGCAATGGGTTGCGGGCTAATGGCTTGAATTTGCCTAAATACGGAGCATTGCGTCATCAATCTGGTGTTTGCAGGCTAGGGTTTGGATCGGAGCATGCGATGAAACCCTCAACCAAAGCTATTTCGACCAAACCATTGCCAACCCCTGATTTGAGCGATGAGCAGTATCTCGGTGCGGTGTGCGGGCTTCGACCATGCCGACACGGCGGACTCAGAGTTGAAACCGAGCAACTCGGATCAAAAAAAATCATCCATAACTACGGCCACGGCGGGTGCGGCGTGACGATTTCATTCGGATCGGCTCAACTGGCAGCCGATCTTGTCAGCAAAGCTGCTCCAAAGGGCGATCGCATCATCGTGCTCGGCGCGGGTGTCGTCGGGCTGACAACCGCACGCGAACTGCTCCATCGTGGATACCAAGTGATTATTTATGCCGACAAGATCGCTCAGGACACGACGAGCTCGATCGCCGGGGCGTTGTGGCTCCCCGTCGGGATCGACTTTGGCGACTCACCAGCTAAAGTCCAACGGATGCACGATGTCCTCCAACGATCACAGACAGTATTCCGATCCCTCGACCCAAAGCTATATGGCATCGAAGATCTTTCGATCTACGAACCCAAAATCAGCAGCACCGAACCAGATCTCTTCGATACCGGCATAATCGCAAAACCGATCAAAATTGATTCGTTCCCGTTTGAGTGTGCCGCCGAGCCTGGGCGGGTCTTTAAGACCCTTTTTATTCACAACAACCGGTTCCTCAGTGCAATTCACAAGGATGTTATCGAGCTGGGCGCCGAGATTCGCCAACGCAAGTTCGCATCCATAGATGAGCTAGCCGATTTGAATGAATCGGTGATGGTGAACTGTTTGGCACTTGGATCAAGAGCTCTCTTTGGCGACAAACAGGTCTATGCGGCGAGGGGGGTGCTTGTACATATGAAGCCTCAGGATCTAGGTTATGGGATCCATGATGGGTTCAAATATTTGTTCCCGCGCGAGGACGCATTGATCCTTGGCGGGTGCTTCCATGAGTACGACTGGGACGATAAGCCAGATCAGGAGATGATCGATGAGATCTTGAATCATCATCGTCGATTCTTCGGGCAGTTCTAACGATTTTGTTCGAAATCGGTGCGTACACTCGGTGCTCATGCCTGTACTCACCGGAACCAATTTGACACTTTCCTATGGCGAAAACGAGATCCTCAAGGGGATGTCCATCGCTGTCGAACCCAACGAGAAGATCGGCATGGTTGGCCGAAATGGGTCAGGTAAGAGTTCACTCCTCAAAATCCTGATGGGCATGATCAAGCAGGACACCGGCACAGTTGTTGTTCAACAGGGTTCTCGGATTGGGTATTTACACCAAAACCACGCTTTGAACTCTGAAGACACACTTCATGAGGCTGCCGGGCGGGCATTTGAGATCGTGGACAAGCTCCACGAGGAGCTTGAAGCCGTGTACGAGGGCATGGCGGATGCGCAAGGCGATGCACTCGACAAGCTGCTCAAAGAACAAGAACGCCTCGACAAAGCGATCGAGTCAGCTGGTGGTTATGCCAACGACCACAAGATCGACCAGGTGCTCCACGGGCTCGGTTTTTCAGATGAACAGTTCAGTATTCAGGTCAAGGACTTGTCCGGAGGTCAGTGTGCACGCGTAGCGCTTGCCAAGTTATTGCTCGAAAGCCCCACCGTGCTGTTGCTTGACGAACCAACCAATCACCTTGATGTTGATGGGCGAGAATGGCTCGAAGGGTTCTTGCGTGATGAGTATCGCGGCGCGGTCGTTCTGATCTCGCATGACCGGTACCTGCTCGACCGGGTGGTTTCACGGATCGTCGAAGTCGAAGACGGGCGATTGGTTGAATATCCTGGCAACTATGCAGCGTTCCGCAAGCAACGCGTTGAACGCCGGGTGGTGATGCTTCGGGCATACGAAAAACAACAAGCGGTGTTCAAACGCGAGGAAGCGTTTATCCGACAGTTCAAGGCCGGGCAACGAGCCAAGCAAGCCAAGGGGCGTGAGTCTCGGCTCGATCGAGAAAAACTCAACGCATTCGAACGCCCTATCGAACTCGACGACATGAAACTCAACTTGCCCAAAGCCGAGCGCACGGGTGATATCGTGGTCGCCGCGAGGGATATTGGCAAGTCGTATCCCAACGAAGACGGGTCCACCAAAGTACTCTTCAACGGCTTAACCTTTCATATCGAACGCGGGCAACGCTGGGGTGTCATCGGGCCCAATGGCGCGGGCAAATCGACACTTATCCGGTGCTTGCTCACCGAACAATCAATTGATTCAGGCTCGATCAAGCTCGGATCAAAGCTCGCGGTCGGGCACTTCACCCAGACACATGATGATCTTGAGCCTGATAAAACCGTGTACCGTCATATCCAAGACACGATCAAACGCGAGACAGAAGATCGGGTGATGATGAGCGAGCAAGATGCCCGGAATCTTGCCGGCGCGTTTATGTTCTCAGGTAAAGATCAAGAAAAACAAATCGGCGTGATGTCCGGCGGCGAACAAGCCCGTGCGGTGCTCGCAGCGTTGTTGGCGAGCGCGAAAAATGTACTCGTGTTGGATGAGCCGACGAATCACCTTGATATCCAGGCTGCAGAACGCCTCGAATCGGCGATCGCTCGTACATACGAAAACCCAAAGACCGGCGAGATCACCAAAGGCGACTACGAAGGCACAATCATCTTGATCTCGCATGATCGCGCATTGATTGACGCTGTATGCGATCACATGCTCGTACTTGATGGCGATGGCGGATGCGAGGTCTTCGCGGGGAGCTATACCGAATGGAAACTCTCCAAGACGGTCGTCCGCGAAGCTCCCAAGCGAACCAAGCCCGCCCCCACTGTCGCCAAAGTTGCACCCAAGCCAGTCAACAAAATGTCGTCCAAATCCAAGAACAAGTTTTCGTGGATGTCGATCAAGAAAATCGAAGAGCGAATGAAGGAGCTTGAAATCGATGTCAAGCGGGTCGATGCCGAGCTTGGCGACGCGGATGTCTGGACAGATTATGAGCGGGCCAATGGACTCACCGAAAGACGCGATGCGAACAAAGTCGAGCTTGAAGAACTCGAAGCCGAGTGGGTTAATAAATCATAACAAGCGATTTTACTTAATCAGCTCGTCTGACCCGAGCACCTTGCCCATTTTTTCAATGGTCTCAATCGCCGATTCGTATGCACTCGCTTTGGATTTCTTGAGCGAACTCTTCCACATGAACGGTGCGGGCAATACCGTTATTGGCAGGTACCAATAGATTGTTTGGATTCCGGTCTTGGCGACAAAGTCGCTGT
>CAJXXI010000169.1 GCA_913062615.1 uncultured bacterium
GTGGTTCACTATCCTCAGCCGCCGAGCTTTGAGGACATGATCCTCGAATCATTCGGGCAGTTCTTGCAATCGCCCGCCAAGTCGATGGGTACATCCCAAATCGAAATCATGCTTCGAACAATCCTTGGCGACGAGCGGTATCTTGCTGTGGTCGATACGCTCAATGCTTTGTCGCTCTTACGCGATGAAAAGGTGCTCTTAGTAAGTCCTCGAGCAATTTACATCAAGTAGCCTCTTGGCTCTTGATGGCTCTTGCTGATATGAAGTAAATGTGGATAACGCCATAAAAAAAGACCGGCCAGTTGGTCGGTCTTTTCATTAGATTGATTTGATACGAGTTCACACTGTGGTGATCTCGGTCGTTTTCTTGGTCAGCATGTCGTCGACCTTGCCCTCGTATTTTTTGAGCAGGTCTTGGATCTCGGTGTGGAGCGTTTTGATCTCGTCTTCCGAGTAGTGTGTGCCGTCTTGCTTAGCGAGCGAGTCGGCGTGCTTGTTGGCATCTCGACGAGCGTTGCGGAAAACGATCTTTTGCTCTTCGCCGACCTTCTTGGCCTGGGCGACGAGTTGCTTGCGTCGATCGGTGGTCAGCATTGGCAATGAGAGCCGAACCTGCTTGTCTTCGACCTGCGGGTTCACACCAAGGTTAGCGAGCTCGATGGCTTGGCGAATCGCGTTGGCCAGCGAAGGATCGAATGGTTTGATGAGGATCTGGGATGGCTCGGGGATCGAGATGGCCGCAATGCTTTTGAGGTCCGTTTCTGAGCCATAGCATTCGACCTTGATGTATTCAACCATCGCGGTCGATGCCCGTCCGGCACGGATGCCCGAGAGCTCGCCCGTCAGGTACTCAATGGATTTGGTCATAGCTTCTTCAGCTTCTAAAAGAATGGTATCAGGATCAGTGCTCATCGTATTTCTCCGTAGTATTCGTCGTTTGTTCGATTGTATCCGTCGAGATTGGAATCAGAAGCGTGTAAGGGGATAGCGAGGTGAAGTTTACTCCGCGCCACTCATCAATGTTCCGATTTCTTCGCCTTCGATAACCCGGCGGATATTGCCCCGATTCTTGAAATCGAACACGATAACCGGGATATTTCGTTCTTGGCACATGGTGAGGGCGGTCATGTCCATTACACCGAGCTGTTTTTCAATGGCTTCAGTGAATGTCAGGTTTGCATATCGAGTGGCATTTGGATCCTTGTTCGGATCTGCTGAATACACGCCGTCAACTTTTGTGGCTTTGAGGAGCACATCACAGTCGAGTTCCGTTGCTCGCAGGGCAGCACAGGTGTCTGTTGTGAAGAATGGGTTGCCTGTGCCAGCAGCGAGGATGACTACACGCCCCTTGTTGAGATGGCGGATGGCGCGATTGCGGATAAACGGTTCCGCGATTGCACGAATATCAAGCGCTGAGAGCACCCGTGAGTCAACGCCAATGGAATCGAGCTTCTCTTTGAGAGCTGCAGCATTCATGACGGTCCCAAGCATGCCCATATAGTCGGCGGTGGCCTGCTGAATGTCGCCTGATTTGGCGAGCTCGGCTCCACGGATGATATTGCCCCCCCCAACGACGACTGCGATCTGAGCCCCGGCTTTGAGTGCGTCTTGCACCTCATTGGCGATTATTCCGAGCTCCTTCGTGTCGATCCCGAACCCGCCTAGGGCACAGAAGGATTCGCCGCTGAGTTTCAGGAGCACCCGTTTGGGCGGGGTGCGTTTGGTGGTTGATGTCGATTCGGGCATTGAGGTCTCCAGGGTGGGTGAAAGGCCAGATGCACGATAGTCATCGGCGATGGCAAAACACGCCTCAATGATAGAACCCATCCGAACCGATGTGGTACCTTATACGAACCGGATATGGTGCATCAGGATGATGCCAAATGCCGGGGCTATCCGATAGATGGATAGAGCCGACGCATGGAGCAAGGGCGTAAGGGACGACGAGCTACTTGGATCACCAACCAGCCATTTTGGATGCCGATGACGCACTCCCCGAGATCGAGGGAAAATCTTCGCGTCGGCGCTTTATTGAGCGGGCAACGATCATGGGGGTGGGGGTTTCGCTGGTGGTTCATCTGCTGATCATGCTCATCGCCGCGATCATCACGATCGACTTCGGATATGCCGATGCGGGCGGGGGTAACACAGAGGATGTCGATTTTGCGATCTTGACCCAGGCCGAACTCGCCCAGATGAGTTCGCCCAAGATCGAGTTCGAGAGCTTTGAGATTGCGATCACGCCCAATGAGATGGTGCTCGATGTCGATATGCTTTCAGATATCGGGCAAGATCAATCGGTCAAAGACCTCGCGGACTCGATCGCGCCGAGCCTGAATCCCGGTGGCGGCTCGCTCACAAGCATCGATGCCAACACCGGCAGCGCGGGCGCAGGCACCGGCGACGGCGCGAGCTTCTTTGGGCTCGAGGCCCAAGGACGACGCTTTGCCTACATCGTCGATATTTCGGGCTCAATGAACGCACTCACTGGCGACGGCGAATCAACCCGGTGGGAGCTCACCCGCGCCGAGCTTTTACGATCTATCAGCGGGCTCGACGAGAATGCTGATTTTTATATTGTACTGTATTCGAGTAACCCGATCTCGCTCTTTGGAACGACCCAGTGGGTGCGAGCCGAGCCGGCGAATAAACGACTCGTTGGCAGCGGGCTCTTTGGGATTTCGCCAGCTGGCGGCACCAAACCGATCCCCGCGTTTCGCCAGGTCTTCTCACTCGAACCCGAGCCTGATGCGGTCTACTTTATGACCGATGGGTTGATCGAGAACGATGTGCCCGCGTTGGTGCGTCAAATGAATCGGAGCGCTGATATCCCGATCCATTGCATTCTCTTTGGTGAGCCGGGAGACCTACAGGTGTCCAAACTCGCCAAGAACATGATGAGCACCATCGCCAAGCATTCAGGCGGCAAGTTCACGCATATCCCGGAGGGCAGACCATGATCGCGCTTTCGATGTGCATCGGGCTGGCTTTGGTGCTTGCTGATGATCCCAAGGCAGCTCAGTCTTCAACCCTTACGCTGTGGTCGTCGGAAGAGCCGATGGTTGGTGTGTTCGATGAACTTACATCTCAGGGGGTTTCGCTGAGATTTGGTCAAGATATTATTCCAACGCTAATCCCATGGTACGATGTACGCGAGTTGCATCCGGCTGTTCTGGGCTATACAAAGTATCAGCAGGTTGCGCATGATTTGTGGCGCGCGCACGCTCGTCTCGCCCGAGGCGATTACTTTGGTGCAGAATCTATTTATAACGCATTTGAAGATGAATACCTCTGGACAGTTGGTGCTCAAGGTGCAGATGTGAGCATGGGGTTGGTGCGGTGTCGGCTCGACCGCAACGATCGCGTGCATGCTGTTGTACCGTTCTTGAGTTGGTTGGGCGCTTCGCACTCAGCGAGGAGCACAGATTCCAAGAATGACGGAAGCATATTTCAAGGCTTTGATTCCAAGTACGGTCTGATCGTTGCCCTTGTGCCGGTCTTTGGACCGGGCGATCGCGGCATGGCGATAGGGAATGATGGAGATTCGTCGCGGATCAGTGGGCGTCAGCGTATGCTGTACGAATATTACACACTCGCCCTCGATCATCATTCGCATCGGACGCCCCAGGCGGAGTCGGCTCTCAAAGAGATTCAGGCTTCTGTGCGAGAGTTAGGCAAGCGCGATGTTGGGCTTGCGTTGATCGATGAAATCGTGATCGCGCAGGCACATCCAGACCCAGAGAAACGGACAAGTGCGAGAAAATCGCTCGAACGGCGTGTTCGCGCGAGTGATGGCACATGGATCGAACTCTGGGCTCGTCTTGCACTCGGTGCTTCGATGATCGCTGAGCACGATGCCGAGCTCAACGAGCAAGGGGTGATCGAGTTGATTCATATCGTGGTTCGGCTTGGACATCTGAGCCAGCCGATAGCAGAACTCGCGGCACAGATCGCAAACGAATACTTTATCCGAACGAACAGAACACAATGGGGCAACGAGCTTATGCTCGAAGCCCAGGCCGGTTGGTCGAATGATTGATCAGTTTTACAAAGAGGAGCAGATTGCTCATGATTGAGTTTCTATTTACACCACTTTTCGCCAGCCCGGCGACTCTTACACTCGCCCAAGACACCGGCGAGGTGAACCGCTCGCTGCTGCAGTACATCGCAAAGGGTGGGCCGATCGGGATGATTATTGTCCTGATCTCATTCGTTGCGATCGGGATGATTGTCGCGCAGTTGTTTCGGATTCGCCGAGACCGGCTCGCGCCGTCTGATCTTGTCGATGACCTGCGTGTGCTGCTCGCCGACGGCGATATCGAAGCATCGATCAAGCGGTGCGAAGATGAAGAATCACCCAGTTATGTTTCTCGCGTTGTGGGTAGTGGGCTTGTGCGTGCGTCACGATCAGCGTTTGGGATGCTCGAACTCCGTTCATCTGTTGATGAGATCGGGCAGCTCGAAGTCGATCGGCTCTATCGCTTGACGGATGGAATCGGATTGATCGCTTCGGTCGCGCCGATGCTCGGATTGCTCGGCACCGTGGTGGGGATGGTCGGCGCGTTCGATACGATCACGCTCTCGGACGGTCCGGCCCGCCCAGATGCGCTCGCGGGGAGTATCTCGCAGGCGTTGATCACAACGGTGTTGGGCTTGATCGTCGCGATCCCATCGACCGCGGCATACACATTCTTGCGCAACCGGATTGATCATCTTTCGACGGAGATCAACGAGGGGATTGATGAAATCATCGCGCCGCTCGAAGCTGCGCAGGGGGCATCGTCTTCGCAAACCCCCAAGCCTCAAGGAGCTACTCGCGGGTGAGCAAGCGATCGTCCACATCTCGGCACATGATTGATGTTGATCTCACTTCGATGATCGATGTGGTTTTTCAGCTGATCATTTTCTTCATGTTCACTTCACAGTTTGGCGAGTTGCGCCGGACAGAGATTGATCTGCCGCGTCAGCCCGGCGATGATACAGTGGTGCAGCATGAACCTGCGATGATTATTGATCTGACCAATGATGGGACCTACCTTGTCGAGTCGATCGAAACCAGTTTGATCGAGATCGAGCGGCTGGCGCGTGCTGGTGTGGTCGGGCAAGATGCCAGTGATCCGTTTGATGTTTTAATTCGTCCAGACAGAAACACGTCTGCTGTCTATCTTGATCGGCTCTTGATGCGTCTTTCAAACACCGGGGTGCAACGATGGAAGCTCGCGACGGTTGATGGGGGGGGCGGATAATGGCGAGCGGTGGAAAAAAATCGAGACGAAGATCGGCACGATTGGGCGCGTTGCCTTTGACATCGATGATTGGTGTGGTGTTTTTGTTGCTGATTT
>CAJXXI010000170.1 GCA_913062615.1 uncultured bacterium
GGCGATCGGTCCTTCGCATCCGATTGACTCCCGGTTCTTGCTCGAATCAATCATTGATCATCAATCAAGTGATTTTCAGGGCGTGACGATCCCCAAGGTGCTTGGGTTGAATCATCGGCTCCGTCTCAACCCGCTTGAAGAGTTGGAAGTGACGATCCCTGCAGATTCTCCGGGCACACAATGGCTGCTTCAGATGCAGCCAAATGCATCGATTACTCAGCGGTTCAGGCTCTTGCAGGGTTTACGCCCACGGGTGCCAGATTCGGTGCTCGCGCGGATTGAGCCCAATGCCGACGCAAAGGTCTTTGGAATCGTCAACTCGCCGTTGGGCTTGACCGCCGAGACCGGGTTGGTTCATCGCTTGGTGCTCGAAGAAACATCGCTCACGGTCGATCAACTCGTGGCGCAGCTGTTGAGCGATGATGATCTGCTCCGTCGGCGTGCGGTGATGGCGAGCGCTGGGCGTTTGCTCTTGCCGATTGCTGGGACGGAGTTCTCGACGCTAGAAAAATCCGACTTGGTCAATGGGCTGATGGATCTCTATACCCGTGCCCAGAGCGATGAGCGGGCGCGGATGATTTTGTTGTTGCCTCACCGCCATCAGGTGCCCGCGATGATGGCGTTTGACGATCATGTGGTGAGTCTGATCCTCTCCGATGCGTTGATTGATTCGCGTGTTGACACCGTGGTATTTGCCAGCGCATTGCTCACACGAACAGACGCGGTCGATTCGCCGATCTTCGAGGTGCTCGACCAAACGAGCGATCCGAGATTGCTCACCATCGCGGGGATCATCCAAGCTCGGCTCGAATCGTTTGATAAAACACTGGGCACGATTGGGCCTGGGGTTGAGTCGATGAATCCGCGGAAGGATCGGATTGATTTCTGATTGATGTGTTAACGATAGCTGATAGCCTGAATTTCTGATATCTATGCTCAAAGCCATGAACGATCCCGAGCACCAAGCACCAAAGCGTTCGCGTACACGCATCGGGTTTGTGGTCGGGATATTCCTGCTCGCCGGTGCAGCAGCCTATCTGGTAGCCGATCCTGAGCAGCTCAAATCATTCGCAAGCAATATCCGCCACGCCCCGTTGTGGGCGACGGCCGTGGTGCTTGTTGGGCCGATCCTAAACTGGCTGTTTGTGGGATTGTGTCTCCACGCGTTGGTCCGCAGGCACGGCGTGGTCGGACGCGCCGAGATGCTCGCGTTGGTGGGCAGCGCCTGGTTGCTCAATCATCTACCGATGCGTCCTGGGTTGGTCGGGCGGATCGGGTACCACGCGAAGGTCAACAACATCCGTGTGCGTGATACGATCGAGGCGAGCATCTGGTCGATGATTCATACCGCGATTGCCAACACGATCGCGCTCGGATTGATGGTGATGATGCCCAGCGATACGCCCCTTGGCGTGTTGGTATTGGTGCTGATGATCCCGATCGGTGTGTTTGCGATTATCTCCGGGTTTGGGTTTATGCACAGCGCCAAGTTTGGATATCTGATGCTCGGGTTGGTGTTCCGCAATGGCGATCTGTTGGTGTGGATGATCCGATACGCCGCGGCGTTTGCGATGTTGGGGATCACCATCACGCCCGTGCAAATCGCACTGATCACCGCAGCGTCGCAGATCGCCCAGATGATCCCGATCACCGGCAGCGGGTTCGGTTTCCGCGAGTGGGGGGTCGGATTCACCGCGAAGATGACATCATCAGGCGCCGCGATTACGATGCGGATGGCGATCGGTGCCGATGTGATCAACCGCATCGCCGAGACGATCATTGTGATCCCGCTTGGACTAATCTGTTCGGGCATCGTCGCGAAACGGTTCGCTGCGTGGTCGGATGCGAATGCAGAATCACCCGAAGATGAGTCGGCCGACCATGCCCAAGATGAGGATGAGTCCGGGCATGCCAGCGAGCAGAAGCCACCGGATCATTGAGCGTTGACCTTGATCAAGATTCTTGATCGTGGCGATCGCATGGGCTTGGGTGCCCGGTCCGATCAGGTCGTCCATGCCCGCGAGCCAGACGATCGAAGAATCGAAGAGCGTCATGTTGCCCGGCCAGCGTGTGGTGATGCGTCCGTCAACGAGTTGTTCGTTGTTGGCGGTGATTGAGTCGGTTGACCACCCATTGGACCCGACGACGACGATGCGTTGGTTGGTGCCCGCGTGCGTGCGTTGTGCGCCGGCTGCGAGGATCCAGCTGTCGGCGTGTGCATCGTGGTCGGGATCGAAGGTGGGTTGATTGCGAGAGAGCGCACGCGATTGGGCGGGGGTTTGCCAGAGGGTGAGCCAGTCTCGCTCTGCCCATGTCGCGTCTACGTCATCTTCGCTGTTGAGTTCGAGGATTGGAAATGTTTGGACATCAGTTGTTGGTTCGATGGCTAATGGGATTCCCCATGGTACAACGGTCGTGAGCCCGGCCAATGCGTTGGCGATGGGGTGTTGGGTGTCGTTGGGTTCGCCGGGCACTACCACGGTGATCGGGTCGGCGACGCGTCCCATGGTTGCGATTTTGTCGTGGAGGAGTGGGCGCCCCGAGTCCGGGAGGATGCCGAAGGATGCGAGGGCGTTGGCGAGCGGATCGTCGAGCCCTGATGTTGGGAAAATCGATGGGCTCAGTGAAACAAGGACTGATTCGCCCTCGGAGATGAGGCGAGCCAGGACGGTCCCGATTTCGGTTGCTCGCTTTGCGCCCGAGAGCCCAGAGTCTCCAGAGCCGGCCGAGCTATCAACACTGATGAGTGCGAAGACGATCGGGCGGTTGCCCAGCGGATCGAGTTCGTCCAAATCTGGTGGCGTTGGATCTTCGATCGCGGCCCATTCGAGCGTGTCGATGCCTTTGGCTTCGAGTCGTTCGACCGCTTTGGTGAAGAGCTGTGATTCGCCGAGCAGTTCGTTTGATTTGCCGCCGTGGATGAAGATAAGGATGGGCTGGACGGGCGCGACGAGCTGGGCGAGTGCGGTGGCGATGAGTTCTTGTGCGCGTGGTCCGATCACCCCGGCAGCCGAGATGCCCGCCCGTTCGAGTGTCACGGCGGAGGGAAGGAGTGCATCAAGATCAACCGCCGCGACGCCCTGGTCGGGAGGCCCGATGATGAGCAGCGATTCGCCGGATTCGAGGGCGCGTCCCACGGCGAGCGCGTCGATGCGTACAAGGCGGGTGATGCGATCGTGTGCGATCGCTGCGCGATCGCGGAGGGCTTCGAGCGATCGGATCATCGGCGTGGCGATGGCTTTGGGTTCTGCGCCGGGCAGATCGTTGACAAAGACGGTGAGCTGAGATGCCAGATCATCGAGCTGGTTCATCAGCCCGGCGAGCGAAAGTTCGATCGGGTCGGCGAAGGTGTCGAATGGGAAGATTTCGTTTTGAGCTTGTGATTCGATCTGTGTGTTGATCGCTTTGCCTTGAGAAAGGATGTCGCGGGCAAAGACCCGGACGATGGCTGCGCGTTGGTTGAAGACGGCTTGGTTGTTGGCTTCACGCCCGGTGGTTGGTGTGATCGCATCGCGGAGCGATTCGAGTCTGGTCGCGATGATCGAGAGTGCGGGTCCGATCTCGAGGAGGATATCAGCGCTGTTTTGGAGGGCCGACATGTTCGTGTCAATCGTGCTTTGGTCTCGTGATGCGAGCTCTGCAAGGAGCTGCTTGGTGTGGTCGATGCCTTCGGGGGAATCGAGATCGATGATGCGGACGGTGAGTTGGTCGCTCGATCGTTGGTAGGCATCGAGTACATCGGAGACGAGATCGAGCGAGCGTGTGTCGGCACGGTTCATGCCGATGGCGAGGACGATCTCTGTGGGATCGGTGAGCCGATCGACGATGCCGATGGCGCGGGCGGATAGCTTGTGTGAGCCCGTCGAGGTGACATCGACGCGGTAGTGGTAGGTGTTGGTGATGAACCCAGCGAAGATCGCGACGGTGCCAGTGACGATGATGAAGATCGCGACGGTGGCGATGGTGATCGGGCGAGACTTGCCAAGTCGGCGGACTTCGAGCACACTCGATGCGAGCACGAGCATCCATGCAGACCCGATGATGAAGAACGCGATGGTGGCGGTGTCGATGATTCCCTTGGAGAGTTCGTTGACGCGTTGTGTGATCGAGAGCATCGAGAGGAGCATCGCTGTCTGGACGCTTGCTTGTTTGGCGATGGTGGTGGTGGCGACCATCAGGAGGATGAGCGTCATGACGGTGCCGAGGAACGCGAGGGTTTGGGATGCGGTGAGTGATGACGCGACCATCCCGATCCCGAGATAGAGCATCCCGACAAGGGTGAGCATCAGATACCCTGCAACGATCGGGCCGATATCGGGCGCCGGGTTCGAAACGAGTGTGAGGACGATTGGATAGACCAAGGTTGGCACGAGCATGAGCATTAAGAACCCGAATGAGCCGAGGTATTTGCCCAGGATGACGGACCAATCGCCCGCGGGCGCTGTGCGGAGCGCTTCGAAGCTGCCCGATCGGAACTCTTCACTCATCAGGCGCATCGAGATCGCGGGTGCGATTGGGATCAGAAGCCAGCCCGAGTACATAAAGAAGTATCGCAGGGAGCCGGGCTGGCCGGGGATGATGGTCTGGTTGACAAAAAGCACCCCGGTGAGGAATGCGAAGAGCGCGATGATGATCCACCCTGCGGGGACGCGAAACATCGAGGAGAGCTCGCGTTGGGCGATGGTGATGGTTCGGGTCATTGGTCACCGCCTTGCACAGGTGCTGATGAAGTCGGTTGAGGCACCGCGGTATCGACGAGTTGCATGAAGATGGTTTCGAGCGTGGGGACAACTTTGCGGAGCTCGCGGATGAACAGCCCGTTGTCGTCTGCTTTGGCTGCGATCGCTTCGCGGAGATCGCTCTCGGCGGGGGCGGCTTCGAGTTCGATGATCGACCAGCCTTTGGCAGCGTCTTCTGGTTGGGTGGATGCGGGTTTGCTCAGGGCGACGCCGGGGACGGCTGCGAGCATGCGCAGGGCGTGCTCGATGCCTGCACTTGGGTTGGTTCGGATTTCGACGATGTATCGGACCGGTCCTGGGGATGTGTTGATGAGTTGGGCGGGCGTGCCATCTGCCCGGACCTGCCCGCCAGCCATCACGATCACCCGATCGCAGGTGCGTTCGACCTCTGGGAGGATGTGCGAGCACACGAGGGTGGTGCGGTCTTGGGAGAGCTCGCGGATGAGCGAGCGGGTGTCGTGGATTTGGGTCGGATCGAGCCCGTTGGTGGGTTCATCGAGGATGAGAACCTGTGGATTGTGGACAAGTGCTGCTGCGAGTCCGACGCGCTGGCGGTAGCCTTTGGAGAGTTGCCCGACGCGGCGGG
>CAJXXI010000171.1 GCA_913062615.1 uncultured bacterium
CACGCCGTTGGGATGGAAGATCGGTCCACGCGGATCGGCGAGCGTATCACCTTGCCCACCAGCATCCGTCGTCGGCGTGGTGTCGGGTAGTTGTGCAACTTGAGCCATTGGCGATGACCAAGGAAGAGCCTTCGCTGTCGTTTGTTCTGTTTGCGTCCCCGACACGCCAAGCACTCGTTGTGCAAAGACCGCGTTTGTGCGCTCGACAAACTCCCCGATATCCGATTTGGATTCGGGCGCCCCATCAAAGCGTGCATCGAGTTTCATCGAGATCGGTTCACTGATCTCGATCACGCCGCGTACCGGGAGTTGCTTGGCCTTGATCGTGATCGTGCCGTCGGCCGATCGAATATCTTCGAAGATCGCATACACCTGATACCGGGTCGTGTTGGTCGCAGATTCGAACGAGAGTTTGCGGAGCCAAAGATTGGCATGGGCTGCCAAGAACTGATGCTCGCCGAGGATCACATCGACATCGTGATCGAGAACAATGCGATGGGTTTGTCCTTCTTTCCAAATCCACCCGGCGCGCGAACCGAGTTTGATCTGCCCAGCGACTGCTTCGATCGGGAAGTTAACCGTATCAAATGAGCGATCTGCTGATGGTTGCGATTGATTCACTGACGGCACCGCAGCGTGCTCAGCCTCGCCCGCGCTCGCACCAATGGCGATAATCGAGCCCGCCAAAGCACCGATCACCCGAATCCCAAGCTGGCGCCTGCCCAATGTATCTGCTCTATCAGCCATGCACACTTCTACCCTTCCTGCGGAAACCCGTTTTCTGAGATCTGCTCAGAATCACAAGTGTACACCATCAGAGATCAATGCTGGTGAACATGGAGAATCAATCATAACAGAACTATGCTCACACTATGAGTACACACACCGCCAGACGAACCCTTTCCGAGATGAAACCTTCCGAACGCCTTGATGGGATCTATTCCATCGCCAATGCCCAACTGGGCACCACCCAGAAGGGCAAACCATACCTCCGCTGCTTGCTCGGAGATTCGAGCCTCCAGGCCGCCGGCCGGATGTGGTCAATCGAAGAATCAACCTTCCGCCGACTCCCCACCGACGGGTTCGTCTGGGTCGAGGGCGAAACCCAATCCTACCAGGGCGAGCTCCAGATCATTATCCACCGGATTGATCCACACGAGCCAACACCCGACGAACTCCGCCACATCTTGCCATCGTCCAAACGCGATCCCAAAGAGATGTTCACCGAAGTCGTCGCGTTGCTCGACACCCTCAAGCATCCTGCAATGCAAGCGTTGGCCAAGACTTACCTCGCTGACGAGCACTTGATGGACGGGTTCCGCACCGCACCAGCAGCCGTCCGGCTCCACCACGCCTATCTCGGCGGGTTGCTCGAGCACACACTGACCCTGATGCAGATCACCGATGCCATCACGCCTTTGTATCCCAAGATCAACCGCGACATCGTCCTCATGGGGCTCTTCCTCCATGACCTGGGCAAGACCCGCGAGCTGTTCTTTGATCGCGGGTTCGGCTACTCCGATCGTGGTGAGCTCATCGGGCACCTTGTCGAAGGTGCGATTATGCTCCACGACAAAGCCCAGCAGATGATGGCCGAGACCGGCACACGCATGCCAGCGGGCGCGTTGACCATCCTCCAGCACATCATCATCTCGCATCACGAACGCCCAGAATATGGTGCGGCCAAGATCCCATCATCGCCAGAAGCCGTTCTGGTCTCGCTCATCGACAACCTCGATGCCAAGACCATCATGGCACTGTCAGCAGCTCGCCCAGACCGCGACGCACAGTTCTCGCTCGGCGGGAACTTCACCGAAAAGAACTGGGCATTGGGCGTTAAGCTCTACCGCCCAGACCCGCTGGCGGACTGATACCAGAACGAAGCAATCAGCATCAACGAGCCGCGACCGTCAGGGAGCGGTTTTTTAATTGTCAATCACCAAACAAAGCCCCCCTTCCCAGACGATCCCGGTTCATCAATACCCGTGAAACTGATTCGGTTCTGGCTTGACAAATCTCCCCTATCGGGCTTCAATCCCCTCTTCCCAGGCATTGTGCCCGGGCCAATCTCGTCGGACCGAAGCCTCGGCCCCCCGACATGGTCGCTACCAATACCGGTAGCACCGCATTCGACGAATAGTTCGATTGCGGACGGATGATAAAAGGAACGCCATCATGGCAACATACACAGGACCTAAAGTCCGCCTCTCCCGTCGCGTAGGTGTCCCCATTTGTGACACCCCAAAGCACACATCAAAGAGAATGCTCAACGCACCAGGTATGCACGGCCATCGCGGTCGTCGTCTGCGTGACTACGGCATCCGTCTCCAAGAAAAGCAAAAGCTTCGCTACCACTACAACATCCTCGAAAAGCAGTTCCGTCGCACCGTTGACGAAGCCAAGCGTCGTCCTGGTAACTCCGGCGATATCTTGATGCAGCTCCTCGAGCTCCGTCTTGACAATGTTGTTCGTCGTATGGGCGTTGTCCGTACGATCTGGGCATCACGCCAGATGGTCAACCACGGCCACATCCTTGTCAACGGCAAGAAGGTTGATATCCCTTCATACCGCATCAAGGTCGGCGATGTCATCTCGCTCAAAGACGGAATCCAGAAGCTCGCTCGCGAGAACATGGAATCCATGGGCGGGCATGAAGTTCCGGGTTGGATCTCGTTCAACCCATCAGAACTCAACTCGACCATCTCGTCGTTGCCAACATCGGATCAGATTCCTTTCGATGTGAACACCAACCTGATCATCGAATTCTACCGCTAAATCCAAATCTAACCTCGCGTCGCGTCCATTGGACGCGGCGCCGAGGATGAGCCAAGCGAATCCTCGGGTACATCCTGTGGATTCGTTTTTCATAACTCAGCCAATCATTTCATACACTCGGAGCCAACATGCTTAGGTTAATCCGGAAATACCAGCTCATCATCCTCGCCATCGGCGGCTCATTGTTGATGGTCGTGTTCCTCTTCCAGCCCGTCCTTACGCGTATTGCGCCATCGCCGCTCAAGACCAAGGTCGCCAAGCTCGAAGATGGTTCAAACTACACACGCATGGATATCCAACAGGCGAATGTGGCGATCAGTTTACTCAAACGGGTCAACCCGCGAGCACTGGGCCCACGATCCGCTGGTGGGATGGGGCTTGATGGCTCGAGCGAATCCAATGTGGCCCTCCACTGGCTCTTGCTCGTCAAGCAAGCCGATAAAGCGGGTCTGATTGGCGAAGCCGGCGACGGTGCAGCATGGCTTCTCGACATCGCCCAGACCGAATCCATGATTCAGGTGATGACCGAAACCCGACAAGGGCTATTTCAGACACAGCAAGAGCGAGATCAACGCCTCGCAGAACTCTCCGCCCAGATCGCATCGATCATGAACACGAACGCCATCCGTTCGGCTGGCGTCGCTGGTGGCACGATGGACGATGTCTACCGCATCTTGGCACAAGCCCGAGGCGTCTATCGCTTGCTTTCGTCGATCCAGACCATGCCTGCGTATAGTGATCTCGGTGCGATTCAGGCTGCCCACGAAACACTCGATTCCGTCGCCGTCAACGCGGTGATTCTTGATTCGAGCATGGTAGTCTCGGCAGTCCCCGAACCGAGCGACGAACAACTCCAAGCATTCTTCGATACCTACAAAGCACAAAGCCCCGACGACAACGATTTCCGCATTGGATACACCCAGCCAACCCGCATCCAGCTCGGTTGGATGATGCTTGAGAAAAATGTGTTTATGAATGCGTTCAAGGTTGATCGTGTTGAACTCAACAAAATCTGGCGTAAGGACCGCGAACAATACCCCGGCGACTTCGCACTCGAGCGCATCAACCTCGAACGCCAGTATCGCGAAGACCTCGCGACCGACATGATGATCGAAGCCGACCGTATTATTCGTGCCCAGGTCTTGGCCGTCACTAACGGGCTCCCATCAGTCAACGGCATCCTTACCCTGCCGGCCGACTGGGATGCAATGCGTCCACACCTTGAAGCCATTTCAAGCACCGTTGTTTCACGGATCAACGAGCAGTTCTCGGTCAGTCTGCCGACCCCATCACTCACCATGATTGGCGATCGCTGGCTCAACGCAAACGCGATTGTTTCGCTGCCTGACTTCGGCAACTCGGTGTATCGTATTGGCTCGCGTCAGCTCCCGACTTATAGCCTGCCTCAGTTCTTCGAACTCACCGAGACCAACACCACCGGGCTTGATGTCCAGGTCGGGTTGCCCTTGGTTGATCCTGCAGCGACCGATGCGGTCGGCAACCGGTTCTACGCGGTTGTGCTTGCTGTGCGAACACAAGGCCCCGCAGACACCATTGCAGATGTGACCCGTGAGACCGTGCTCGCCGACTATAAAGCCGTCGAGGCGTTCGAGTCGCACTCCGCTCGTATGGATGAGTTCAAGGCGGCCATCGCATCCAACGGCAATCTCGCACCGGCGGTCGATCTCGCACTCGCGATGGCGAGCGATCAAACCGATGTCACCCGCCCGGGCGTCATCCGCAATATTCTCGTCCGCAGAGACGCGATTGATCGCGGAGTACTGACCAACTTTGTCGATCCAAGGCTCAACACCGAAGACTTCCGCAACGCGGTGCTCGAATCTGCCAACGGGCTCGACCCATTGATCAGCCCAGAAGCCGTCGCGGCGAATCCGATCCCGGTCGTGCTGGCACTGCCTTCGGCCCGCTCGGTTGCAATCTCATTGGTCATCGCGCCACGCCCGGTGACGGCTGAGCGATTCCAGACCATCGCCCGAGGCGTGGTCAACAACGCGGCCCAACAAGAACTCGTCGACGCAACAGCCGACCTTGAAGACCCGTTCTCATATCCTGCAATTTCCGAACGATTCGGGCTCGTCCGACTCAACGCGGATAAGGATGACCTTGAGCCATTACCTGAAGCAGATACCGAGACCGAAGAAGAAGCTGCTGAGGGCTAAGCAAGCGACCGCTCACCCCCCGCCGACGAGGGTCACGATTTCGATCGTTTGACCATCTTGCAAAATCGTTTCAGATCGTTCCCGCTTGGGGACGATTTTTTTATCGACTTCGGCAGCGCAGATCGACCCGGCGAGCCCGAGGATCTCGATGAGTCCTTCGACGGTGGTGTTGTCGGGGAGTTCGCGGGTTTCGCCATTGACGGTGCAGTTCATACGCAAGTCTACGCGGTCAAACGCTCGTATTGGTGTTCGAGCTTGCGATAGTCGTCGTTGAGATGTTGGGTGCTCATCAGGAGTGATGCTTCGAGCGATCGCATGCGAACAGCAAGTCGATCACCCGGGAACACAAATCGGCGAGCGTCGTATTGG
>CAJXXI010000172.1 GCA_913062615.1 uncultured bacterium
ACCGATGGTGATAGCAACACCGTCACGCCACCGATGGGCAATATCGACACCGATGTGATCAATAACGATTCGGTTCCGAATACAGACATCGATCCGGTCCGTCAGACGGTATCGAGCGATGTGTAGTTTGTGAGATGACATGAAGCCCGTCGAAGTCCAACTCCTCGAATCGCTCGCCAGCGGCGTGCGACCATTCGATGCCGCTCCCGTCGTAACACCTGAGGGCGGATTCGATTTCGATGCGCTCTTTGAGGGCGCACTGATCGGCAAACCAGAGACAACCCTTGGCGTCCGCTTTGCGCCATCGGTATCGGGCATGTTTGAGCAAGCGCAACAAGCAGAGATCGCCCGCGGAGTCGATAGAGCCGCAGCAGCGGGGGTGGACCATGCGCTGATTCTGCACGATCAGCGGACACTGCGCGTCGATGTGCGCAATCGTGTCGTGCTCGATGTTTTTCCGGTGTCCGATGACCAAGTCATCGACGGCATCGATGGGTTTGTGTCGCTCAAAGCCGATGCACAGCAAGCAGATACAACAAGCAAAGCCGATCCATCGAAGATGCCTGAGGGCACCGTGTTTACTCCGGCACGCGTTGTGCGAAACGCATCGTTGGTACATGCCCTCGCCGGGCGTATACCTAAATGATTTGATCAGTTTAGGAAGGAATTTCTATGGCTCTTACCAGCGCTTTATTCGCCGGGTTGTCCGGACTCAACGCACACTCGGCAAAGCTCGATATCATCGGTAACAATGTCGCCAATGTCAACACCACCGCGTTCAAGAGCTCACGCATGCTCTTCGAATCGCTCTTCTCGCAGAACCTAGGATTTGGAACAAGCCCCAGTGAGTTCCGTGGAGGCGTGAATCCGAAACAGATCGGCAATGGCGTAGGTATCGCGGGCATCCAGCGTGACTTCAGTTCTGCAGGTTTTACCGGAACGGGTGATCTCCGCGACATGGCGATCGACGGCAATGGATTCTTCCTCGTCCAACGAGCTGGGGTGAACTTCTACACCCGTGCGGGCACCTTCCGCCAAGACTCCAACGATAACCTCACCACCGCATCGGGCGAGAAACTCCTCGGGTATGCGGTTGACGACGAGTTTAATATCCTCACAGGTCAGCTCGTCCCGATCAACATCCCTGTTGGCAAGCAGACCATTGCAGAGGCAACACGCAACATCGCGATCGTCGGCAACCTCAACAAAGACGGCGACATACCAACTCAAGGATCGATCATCGACCTGATGGGCACAGAGACCCTCGGGTTCTCAGCGGTCGGTGGCGGGTTCATTGGTTCCACAACTCTCATGACCGCGATCGAAGACCCTGATCTCCCAGGCACGGGCACACCAGCGTTCGCCGCCGGGCAGAGTATCAACTTCAACGGCGCAACCCGTGGCGGTTCCGATCTTCCCGATGAGACATTCGACATCACCGCATCAACAACAGTCCAAGATTATATGGACTTCTTGGCAGCAACCATCGGTATCCAGACCACCGGATCAGCCAATCCCGACGGCAGCACGCCCGGAGTCACGGTTGATTCGGCGACCGGTGTCATCCGTATCGTCAGCAATACCGGCACCGTCAACAATCTCGTGATCGCACCGGGCAATATGGAGCTGCTCGATTCGGCGGGCAACTCACTGGGCGCACCGTTTGCAACCGACAAGGTCGCGTCGGCCGACGGCGAGAGTATCCGGACCACCATCGTCGGGTTTGATTCGCTCGGCACCGAAGTCTCGGTCAATGTGACGATGGTCCTTGATTCAACACCAGACACCGGACCGGTCTGGAAATACTTTATCGACTCAGAAGATGACTCTGGCGCTGGGTTCGCGCTCACCAACGGCATCATGACATTCGACACCAACGGGCAGCCCGATCCGGACAGCTCAGAAATCACGCTCACGATCGATCGATCCGATACCGGTGCCGATCCGTTGCTGAGCTGGACGATCAAACTGCTCTCAGACAAGGGCAACACCACATCGCTCGCGGCATCGCCTTCGAACATGATCGGATTGACCATCGACGGGCTCCCCCCAGGAACCCTCCAATCATTCGCAGCAGGCGAAGATGGCGTCATCTTTGGTCGGTTCTCAAACGGTGCGGTCAAAACCATGGGCCAAGTCGTGCTCGCCAACTTCACCAACCCCGCCGGGTTGATCGATGAAGGCGGCAATCTGTTTTCCACTGGTCCAAACTCTGGTCCCGCTTCGGTCGCGCCTCCGGGGCTGCTCGGGCTCGGCTCATTAGTTTCCGGTGCACTCGAACTCTCCAATGTCGATCTCGGTGAAGAGTTCACCAACATGATCCTGACCTCTACCGGGTATTCGGCATCATCAAGAGTCATCCGAACCGCAGACGAACTCATGCAGCAGTTGCTCGTCTTGGGCCGATAAGTGACCCGTGATGATTAAGACTGGGAGCAAGGAGCAAAGATGATCGCCGTCACAAGAATCAATGGGCAGAAGTTTGTGCTCAATGCAGAACTTATCCGGACGATCGAAGAAAGTCCGGACACGATTATCACATTGATCTCTGGCGAACACCTCATCGTCAAAGAGCCCAGCAAAGAAATCGTCAAACGAGTCATTGAGTTCGAACGATCGCTCAGACGATTGTGCGCGCCGGCATAAACCCAGCGTCCGAATATCCCCATGAGTACCCTGTTATCCGCTCAATTCAACGGTGTTGATTAAGAATATCCCCAGCCACGACGATATGTGGGACATGTGTTGGTCGCTCGGATGCTAACCCAACACATGGAGGATTTACGTTGGACCTAGCTACTGTCATTGGACTTGTTATTGCGCTTCTGTCGGTCGCGCTCGCCATCGTGCTCGGGGGCGATCCGCTTGCATTGATCAACATCCCCTCGATTGTGGTTGTTTTTGGCGGCGCAACCGGTGCGGTGATCTGTGCCTTCCCGCTTGCCAAAATTCTCAAAGTACACACAGTAATCCTCAAATCAATCTTCAACGACACATCCGATGTCAGCGAGGTCATTGTAGAACTCGTCAAGTTCGCCGAGATCGCTCGCCGTGAAGGCATCCTGAGCCTCGAGAACCATCTCGATGACATGAATGAAGAGTTTGTTGTTCGCGGGATCAAAATGGCAGTTGACGGCACAGACCCAGAACTCATCCGCGTCATCATGGAGACCGAACTCGAAGGGCTCATGGAACGCCACATGAACGGCAAGATGATCCTCGATCAGTTTGCCAAATACGCACCCGCCTTCGGGATGATCGGGACACTCATGGGGCTGATCTTTATGCTCGGTTCGATGGACGACCCGTCATCGATTGGTCCAAGTATGGCTGTGGCTCTGATTACTACGCTCTATGGTGCGGTGATCGCCAATGTATTCGCCGGCCCACTCGCCGACAAGCTCTATTCCAATGACCAGGCCGAGATCTTGCTCAAGACTGTCATCATCGCCGGGGTCATGTCAATCCAGTCCGGCGATAACCCACGCGTGGTCGAGAGCAAGCTCTTGACCTATCTGCCACCTTCAGAACGCGAAGCCGCCTCGGCAGAGTCACAGCAAGCGGCCTAAGTCATAATCTGAGTGGGCAAGGAGATTCGTGATGCCAGAGAAAAAAGAAGCACCCAAAGCAGAAGTCCCTGAATGGGTACTGACATTTGGCGATCTGATGTCGCTGTTGCTGTGTTTCTTTATCCTGCTCGCAGCATTCTCCGAGATCAAGAAGCCTCGCGAATATCAAGACATCCTCGATTCAATCAACCAATCCATGGGCGCCAGTGGGGGCTTGGGGATCGCCCATATCCTCGAGCGAGTCGATAACTCGATGGTCACCAATCAAGACGAACGGGCCCGAAGAGACGGCCACAAGAAAAGCACTGACGAAAATGTATCAACCAATGTCCCCGGCAAAGAATCTGAGGTAAGCATCGTCCAAGAGGGCGCTCGCCACGCGATCGGTGCATCGATCATCTTCGAAGCGGGCAGCTTTGAACTCACCAAACGCGACAAAGACCTCATCCGAACTCAGATCGCGCCCAAAATCCGAGGGCTCAAATACATCTGCCCCATTGTCGGGCACTCGTGGGGAATCGAAGAGAAACGCGCGGGCATGAGCTTTGACGAACTGGCATACCGACGAGCACAGACCGTCAAGGACTTCCTCGTCCGAGAAGGCGGCGTGGATTCAACGATCCTGCGGGTTGAATCGGCTGGCAACACCGAACCTGTCGAGCTCGGGTCATCATCCGGACAAGGCGGGGACTCAAATCGCCGAGTTCAGATATATCAAACCGGGCGGACCGTCGAACAAACCCATCCGGACCCAAACTTTACAGGTGTGGGCGGATAAAACCGCGATCAGCTGAGGACTACCAATGGCCGACGAAGAAACCAAACCAGAAGCAACCCAAGAAGAGGGCTCAGAAGAGTCTTCCAAAAAGGGTGGTAGTCTCAAAATGATTATCATCGTCGCTGCGATGATGATCGCTGAGGGTGCGGGCGTGTTTTTCTTGGTCTCGTCGATGGGAGGCCCAAACGCCGTCGAAGCGTCCGAGCTCCAAGGGCTCGAAGGCACCGGCGAAGAAGCACCCGTCGAAATCGAACTCGTCAAAGACCGGTTCCAAAATATGCAAACCGGACGCGTCTGGGAATGGCGTGTCGAAATTTTCTTGCGTGTGCGTGTCAAGAATGTCAAACAGATCGTCGCCCTCCAAGAGCGCGATGTCGCAACCATTAAAGAGGGTGTGGCACTGATCTTCCGTCGGGCGAATCACCGCCACCTGCTCGAACCAGGGCTCGAGACCATCACGCGTCAGCTCACGACCTATCTCAACGAGATATTCGGTCTCGATGGCGATGGGTTGCCTTTGATTGATCGAGTGATCATCCCCGAGTGCAAGGGCTTCCCTGCGGACGCCTAAATCAGAACGACTTCGCTCGATGACGCAAGAATTGCGCATAAAGATTGATTGTGCGCGTTACGCGCAAAAGTTGGACATCCAAGACAGTCGCGGCCGATAACCATGTTGTCAGCATCCGATGTGGTTGCTGTGCGCCGGCTCACCGATGGAAACACCGCAATGTCTGACGAGAACGAAACCAACGCAACACACGAAGAAGATCAGCCCGAATCTCAACGAGAGGGTGCGCAACCCGATGGTGAGCAAGTGAATGCAGAAGATATCGTCGGCGATGATGCCGAGATGACCCCCGAAGAGGCCGAGACACTCGCCGCCGCGATGGCTGCGATTAACGGTATCAGTGGGGGGGGGGCTGCTT
>CAJXXI010000173.1 GCA_913062615.1 uncultured bacterium
CCTTATCAGAGGCGTTTGGGTTTCATGTCTTTAGAATCAGCGAAGGCATAGAGAAAAGCACGCCTTCGCTTACAAGCCAATGCAATGCGAGAATAGAAGCACACAAAGTCGCTGGGCGGCTGCTGATTCGATATGGATCAGGAAATGAATCAGATGCTTATGGACATCCCGCTCCGAAAGCGGCCAAGAATGCGGAGACATCGAAGAAGTCGAAATCGCCTTCGCCGGTGAAATCAGCAAGTGGATCCTGCATTCCAAATGCGGTGAGGAATGCGGAGACATCGAAGAAGTTCAGCACGTTGTAAGGCTCGGCCAGGTCAGGGGCGCACCATAGGAGATTGCGCAATCGCACATCACGCTCATCGATCCTCGCGGCTCGGAACTGCATTGCGCCGTCGAAGTGGGTCCATTGCACTTCGCAGTCTTCATTGACCTCGAACATTTCGCCGGGTTGTCCGACGCAGATGAATGTGTTGCCGTTGGACAGACGCTGGGCGCTCGAGATGATGGGGGAGAAGAACTGTTTGCCGTCAACATGATCGCAGGTCCAGATTGCGGCTTCTGGGCCATAGGTCTCGCCCGATTCACGGAAGTAGGAGCCGTCCTTGTTCATCGGCGGCAGCACGATCTCGTCGGCCGATGAATAATTCCCCTCGGGGCGACCGACACCGTTGTTGTAGATCAGGATATTCCCCGCACCCGGAAGCCCGTCCTCAATCCAATGCGGATAGTGCTGGTTGAAAAGTGTCTGGTCATCGATGGTGCCCATCGAATAGGCAGCCGGGTTCCCCCAGCGGTAGATCAGATCGCCGGTCGAATCGTCCGCCCGCGATATGATAAAGAACTCATCGAATGCGTTGGCGCTCATGATGAGTTGATCGAGTTCTTCGTTGTAGTTGATCGCGTTGAAATGGAGCCAGTCCGCGTCGGAGCCCCCGCGGGGCGTGTAGTTGATGTCGATTCGCTCTGGGTGATCTGCAGGGTTTGCGAAGTTGGGAAGCATGGGGTCATGGTTCTGGACGAGGTGATCCCATGCACGCCATTGCCATACTACATCGCCGGTGGTTGGGCCGGTGGGTTTGATCTCGAGGATGGTTTCTGAGTTGACAAAGGCGCCGACATTGGACGGGTCTCGCCCCATCGCGATGGCATCGGCAGCGGTATGGCGTTCCCAAATGATCGTGAGAATATTGCCCGAGGGGAGCATCAGGACATCGTGGTGCTGGCGGAAGTCAGGGCCGGCTACCGCGTAGTCCCATACAAGCGAGCTGTCCCAGTCGAGGATCTGGATCCGTCCGCCGATGCCTCCACCAGTGGGACCGGGCAATGAATCATCACGCGCTGCTCGGAGCAGTGAACCATCCTCAAGGAGGAAGAAGGAAAGCCCAGGGTTGTAGTCACTCTCCCATGTGTGCACGGTCTGTCCGTCAAGATCCACCAACTTGGCTGTCGAGGTGAACATGTTGGAATACAGCGTCCACCCCGGCAAGGGTTCGCCGACAACAGTGGCGCAGGACAATGCAACAAACGCACACAGGGCGCACACTAACAATCGTGATTTCACGGGGTTCTCCTTGGAATCGCTCACAGAATGCGATTGGCATACGCAGAATATAACCGATTTTGGGCTGCGAAAGAATGCAATTTTGAGAAATATCTCCCTCAAAGTGCTTTCAGGTTGATCCATGCGCCAATACAAAGAGGCCGCCAGCCGGTCCTAGCCACGACACGCTCAGGCTCGTATCTTCCGGGTCTTCAAGTGCCTCGGGTGAAGATTCAGAGACTTCTGTAGGCAGTTTCGAGACACGGGATCTTAACACCCATCAAACCCCTGAGCATTCAATCCCCAGCAAGCACCCGCACCTTATCGCCGATGATTTCGAGCACCTGTATCGGCCCGCCGTAATGAGCAGACATCCCGACATCAACACACCACACCTGCCCATCGAAATGGCTTGTGATTCCATCTTCTTGCACCGTGTGGGCCACCACCATCCGTTCGAGCCCGAGTACATCGAGAACCTCTTCGAGCATCGCACGCGATTCGGGAACAACATCCAGTGAGTAATGCCGACACCACACCGGACTCGCCTTGCCGGAGATCACCTCGGGGCGATCCCCATCACCGAGCAGCCAGGCTCGTACTTCTTGGTTGATCCGATCGAGCCCGTACTCCACATGACTCACATGCACGCCCCCATGCACAAACAGCGTGTCGCCCACGATGACGATCGTGTTCTGATCCGCCAGCATGGTGGCATATGGTCCGCTCGGTCGAAACGCCGCCACCCGCGCCCGCTGCTCTTGGGGATACTCATTGAGCTCTGCGTCATTAGGATCTACCTCGACCGCATCTTCAAAGTCTGCAAACCCGCCCGGCGTCACATACCGCAGGTCCAGCTTGCAGTTCATCAGTTCGTGGTTCCCGTTGAGCGCATGGAATCCCCCACCGGCTTGCATCGCATCGTGCCGAAGACGATCGAACAGTTCCAGTATCTCCTGCTCATCATCCCCGCGATCGAGTTGGTCCCCAACCTGCACAACCACCAGTTCGCCGCCGATCCACTCGTCGTGCTCGTTGATTGCGCCCGCGAGAACGAGTGCCGCTCTGGCCGCTTTGATATCACCATGGATATCGCCGATCGCCACAAGCCGTACTGGGGCCGGGTAAACCAGCCGCGGCTCGTTCTCTGTTGACAACGTATTGGATGCATGTACCGTCTCTGTACATCCACCTGTGATCAACATCGACATCAACACCAAACCAATTTTCGCTACCATTGCACTCATCCGATTCTCCTTTGATATCTTTTTGTACTTACAGCCTATACGGATTGGTCACCTGCCTCAAATCAAACCCTCAAAATCGCTCGCCCGCTATCATCAGTCATCCGCTTTGCTCAAATGGTTTATGAACAATCTGCTATACTTTCCAAACAAACATAGATAGGACCATGCATGACACGCCATATCTTGATCATCCTAGCCTCCTTTATTCTCTCAGCTACATCGTTCCTCGCACGCGCCGAGCCACCCGTGCCCATGCCGAAGATTGGCCAAGTACTCAAGCTCGATCGCGTTGGCATCGGCCGTCGATCTACCGTCAACACGGATGCCATCGAGCACATGATGGCCCAGGGTGTATTCACTCCGCCCCAAGCCGGTGACGAAGTCATCGCGCCCGATGACACCATCCACCACTGGGAAGCTATCACTCCCAACGAGGACGGCAACTACTCGCCCATCGGTGGCGGGTGGGCCTTCGCCACAGTGACCGTCGAGCAGGATTCCACATGGATCTTTCAAGGACGCGGGCACAGGCATGTGTACATCAACAATGAGCCTCGCGTAGGCGATCTTTATAACCTCGGCATTACGAGCATCCCTGTCAGACTCCATAAGGGTGATAACACATTCCTGCTCAAATCCGGTCGCGGCGGACTCGCATTCGCCTTCACCCCACCGCCAGCTGATGTGTTCATCGAGACTCGAGACCCAACAGTCCCCGATTACCTCCGCGCCGATCCATCACTCGTTCATGCTGGCATCATCATCACGAACGCTACTGACCAATGGCAATCAGGATATCAAATCCGCACTGTCAGCACTGACTCAACCATTGGCTTAGAGGTCCAAACTGCTGTCCCGATGCTTCCGCCGTACTCCACACAAAAAATTCCAGTCCAACTCCCCCCCTGCCCATCCACAGACAACGAGACAACCTTGGTCAGCCTCCAACTGCTCAAGAACGACTCGAATCTGAATGACCCCGTCGTGTTTAGTCTAAAGATCCGCAACGCCAACCAGAAGCATTCACGCACATTCATGAGTTCAATCGATGGCTCCATCCAGTACTTCGGAGTCACTCCACCGCCCGCTGCCACACTCGAATCGCCGGCCGAGCCTCAAGCCTTGCTGCTCACCCTTCATGGCGCCTCGGTCCAAGGACGCGGGCAGTCCAACGCCTACGCCCCCAAAGAAGGCATGTACATCGTGGCACCGACCAATCGCCGCCCCTTCGGCTTTGACTGGGAAGACTGGGGACGACTCGATGCCATTGAAGTACTCGACTTTGCGTCCGAACTCTTCAACGCCGACCCGGCACAGACCTATCTCTCCGGGCACTCCATGGGTGGGCACGGCACATGGTCAGTTGGGGCCTACCACGCCGGACGGTTCGCCGCGATCGCGCCCAGCGCCGGATGGAGTGACTTCTGGTCCTACGGCGGAGGCGGCGTGTTCGATACGAACAGCGAAATCGGGCGACTGCTTGATCGCGCTGCAAATGCTTCGCGTACCCTCCTCATGAAAGACAACTATTACGATTTGGGTGTCTACATCCTGCACGGCGACGCCGATGACAATGTCCCGCCCTCCCAGGCTCGCCACATACGAGACCTGCTCGCAAACGCGCACGACAACTTCGCCTACTACGAACAGCCCGGCGCTGGACACTGGTGGGGCAACAAATGCGTTGACTGGCCACCGATCTTCTCGATGTTTGGGCATTCCCGACTCGATCCCAAACCGCACCGTGTGGACTTCACCACAGTAGATCCCGCTATTTCTTCCAACCGCGCCTGGGTCACGATTGAGCAGCAGGTCGTCGCCCGAGAGCCCTCCCGCGTGATCGCAGAATACGACGCAGAAAATCACACAGTCCACCTTCAACCGAGCAATACCGCTACTCTCTCGCTCGATCTCACCGTCTTCGTCTCCGAGGATCAACCCGGGTTTCCCGATGTTCGAATCGCTGAACAAGATATGGATTCAGTAGAAACTCATTTCACGCGCATTGACGCCGAACGCTGGGCCGCAACCGAGGTCAACCCCGACCACAAATCTCCCGCCCGTGGTGGCCCATTCAAAGACGCATTCCGCAACAACATGCTTGCCGTAGTTGGAACAACTGGCACACCCGAAGAGAATGCTTGGGCGCTGGCAAAGGCACGCTATGACGCCGAAACATTTTGGTACCGTGGCAACGGCTCGATAGACATCGTCCGCGACACAGACTTTGATCCAATGAACGAACCCGACCGCTCCATCATCCTCTACGGCAACGCCTCATCCAACGCTGCATGGCAGGCGTTGCTTGCAAGTTCCCCAATCCAGATTTCATCCGGACATGTCTCGCTGAATGCGTTCACCACTGAGCGAGAGGACTTGGCGGTGTTGATGGCTCGTCCTCGCCCCAACTCTGACACCGCGATGATCGCCGTAATCGGTGGATC
>CAJXXI010000174.1 GCA_913062615.1 uncultured bacterium
CAGATCGCTGATCTTGACCGAGCCGTCCTTGAGTTCGCTCGGTGCATCGGGGTCGGTGCTCGGGTCGTACGCTTCGAGCAAGGTCTCGGGTGTATCGCTGAACCACGCATCCGAGCCTCTGGTGCGGACGAGATCCGCAACAACCTTCGAGGACATCTCGGTCATGAACGCGCTGTCGTCGGGCATCGTAAACGCCGGGATAGGCAAGCCCCACGCGCGTTGGCGCGAGATGCACCAGTCCGGGCGCGAATCGAGCATGCCCCGCATGCGGTTCTGCCCCCATGCCGGTACGAAGTTCACGGACCCGCCGTCCTGAGTGGCGGCGAGTGCCATCTCGCGGAGGCCTTTATTCTCACGCTTGGTGGGCTTGTTGACATCGACGAACCACTGCTCGGTGCAGCGGAAGATGACCGGGGTCTTTGATCGCCAATCATGTGGATAGCTATGCATGAACTTGTAAGAGAAGAACATGTGCCCGGACTCGGTGAGCCGTTGGGCGATCAGGTCGTTCGCGTCCCAGATCGACATGCCGGTGATCCATTCGGGGACGGTCTCGTCGTAGGTGCCGTCGCCTTTGACCGGGCAATAGACCGGGAGCCCGACTCGGAGTCCAGTCAGGTAGTCGTCCGCACCATGCCCCGGCGCGGTGTGGACGAGTCCCGAGCCATCTTCGAGCGTCACATAGTCGGCGTGCACCACGCTGTAGCAGCTGCTCGTGTCAGCGTCTGGTTCGCCCGAAGGCGTGGGGGCGCTGTCGCGGAGCGGATGGATATACCGCAATCCCAAGAGCTGTTCGCCCTTGCAGGTCGCCAGCGTTTCGACATCCTCTGCCTTGGCTTTGGCGCAGACCTTCTCGACAAGCTCGCTCGCCATCACTGTGATGTTGCCATCGACACGCACGAGCGAATATTCAAACCGTTCATGGACCGCGATCGCCAAGTTGGCCGGCAGAGTCCAAGGCGTCGTCGTCCAGATCATCAAGCTTGGCTTGGCGCCCGGGCGATCGTCCTCATTGAGCCCAAACGCTTCATACACAGCATCGCCGTCGGCTGCTTCGAAATCAACATACACGGACAAGTCTTCGCGATCCTGATACTCAAGCTCCGCATCTGCGAGCGCAGTCTCATTGGCGATCGACCAATGCACAGGCTTGAGCGCCTTATAGACCAAGCCTTGTGCGCACAAACCCGAGAGCACATCAAGCACCGCGCCCTCGTACTTGGGCACCATCGTCAAATACGGATTCTTGTAATCGGCGCAGGTCAACAAGCGTTCCATCTGCCCGGTCTGCAGCTTCACCTGCTTGGAGGCATAAGTCTTGCACTCTTTGCGGACCGCCATGCGCCGGGTGTCGTCATCAAGCCCTTCGAGCTTTTTGAACTTGCCCGACTCGACAAGATCCGTCATCACCTTGTGCTCGATGGGCAAGCCATGACAATCCCAACCTGGTACATAGGGAGTGTTGTAGCCATCCATGAACTTCGAGCGGACGACAAAGTCCTTGAGGCACTTGTTCATCAGGTGACCCAGATGGATCGAGCCGTTGGCGTAGGGCGGGCCGTCATGGAAGACGAACTTCTTATCAAAGCCCTTCGCCTTCTCGCGCATCGCTTGGTACAAGCCCTGCTTGTTGTCGAGCTGGTTCCATCGCTTGAGCGACGCCGGCTCGTTCTGTACAAGGTTTGCCTTCATCGGAAAGCTGGTCTTGGGCAGATTCAGGGTCTTTTTGTAGTTCGGTTTATTTTCAGTTTGTGCATCGGACATATCGGGTCAGTCTCCAGGCTGCGGTCTCATATGAGCAACAGCTTTCATCGTATGGCTTTGGTTTGTGTTTTTGAACGCGAATCGTGCTGATCGAGTCGTATTTCGACGATCAACATTCGCCCCGAGAAGAGTGGGTGAGCAACACCCGTGCCCTCAACGGGGCAGCATAATTCGGATGGATATTCGAATCATCTTGGAAGTAAGGGCGTTCATGGCGATAAGCATAGCCAATTCATCGTCCAATCCAAGCCCAGAACGCACCCAAACCATCAAAAAACCCGGACGAATCCGGGTCAAATGAGTTTGTGGGCTCGATTTAGAGATGCTCGAAGAGTGATTGTGTCCGGAGCACCAATCCCTCGCGGGCGATGAGGTGGAAGCTTTGGACATGGATTTCTTTGGCCAGCCTCTGGACCGCCAAGATGCTCATGCACGGGCCCATCTCGTCATCCCACCGGTACACCAGCGAATCTTCTTCGCGTGCGAACTCGTCGAGTTCTTCGAATGTGGATAAGTAGATGTTTGAACTCAACTGCTCGGTCTGCACCGAGGTCATGTAGTTGAGATCAGATCGCGCGAACCGGTGCTCGAACTCGCGTTCGCCAGCGCACAAGATCGATTCGACAATCCCCGTGTCAGGAAGACCAGCAGAGGTCGGGGAAACAATCTCGCAGGCGCACGCGCCCGATATTTCAAATCGGCACAGGTGCCGACCTTCCATGATCCACGCCTCGAACTGGTAAGGCCCGAAACGGATCTCCTTGTGGTCATGAATCGTGAAATGCTCTGGATGTAAAGGGCGGGAGTAGAGGATTGTCTGATACGACTGGAGACAAGACGGTAATGCGTGTGTGGATTTTGTCTGGGTAGTGTGCGTCATGTGGTCATGGATTCCTTCCCATGCCGAGTGGTGAAAGTCAGTCCCTCAGAGGCGTGTGAAACCTCATCAACAGTTTTCGATCTGATTCTCTCGCTAAAAAAGCGATCGAGTCGATCAAAGGAAGGAGTTTATAGGACGGAAAGCATTTTCCCAAGCCCAAAGTGGAAAAGAGGGCAAAATACCTGTTTCAATTCACTTCATCCACAACATAATCCATTTGTGCACACCTATTCCACAACGGGTAGCATGCTTTAAGATATAATCGTCGCCTGTGATCACTTCCAAACAAGGTGCAAACTTGTCCAATATCGGCACACAATCCAACCACCCATTGCAGCACGCTGCCAAGCTACCAATGCGACAACGCATAGCAGCCCTCGGCGATGCCATTTTGGTCGTTCCGGCAGGCTCACGCGACGAAGTTGCGATGATGCTCATCGAACTGGCAAGCGTACAGACCACGCTGGGGCACAAGCACGACACCTTGGGTGTCGACTCGGCCGCCAGCCCGATCGAACTCATCACCCGACTTCCGGGCAAATGGCGTGAGCGACACGCCAGTGATGCGATGCTCGCGATCGCTCGATCATGGAACGTGCTCTCGACACCAATGAAAGAACTCGGCGCCGGGCTTGGGCGCGATCGTTGGCTCGAGGCTGCTCGGACGCTCTCGAGAGAACCAGACCAACGCGCGCGTTTGGCTGCGGTGTCGATCGCGCACGATACCGCCGATCCTGGGTTCGCAAAGATCGTCGCCCTGCTTTTGGCTGATGAGCACCAATCTGTGCGCAAAGCTGCGGACAAAGCGTTGATGCGTTTGACGATGGTGATGCTCGATCACCTGCCCGTGCACCTGCTCGGCGCAGACCTCGCCAAAGTAGCCTCGACGCCCCGAATCGTGCTGCCGGTCGACCCTGCTGTGCTCGTGCTCGAACGATGTACCTTGCTTGGGGCGATCGCAGATTCGGCGTGGTCGTTCGCATCGCATCGGTGCCGATCCCCATTGTTGGCCGCGTTGTTGGTGATGGATCGTGCGGTCGAGACGCCGATGGAACGCCAAATCTCGGCTCGTATGCGTCGGTTGTTAAGCGAGCGAAACCATCCGAGCCATTCGCCGATGCGGACAGTGCTTCGACGAACGCCATGCCCGATCCTGCGTGAACGCTCGTTGCGGTGGCTGACGATCGCGCCGATCAGCACTGCTGCGATTGACCGTTTGGCGATCGCCGAGTCGCTCGATGAGCACGAGATTGTTTTACGTAAAGCACACCTTGGGCTTCGCCCCAAGCGTGGCGCACGCTTGGCATCGCTCCGCCACACCACCCAACAAACGAATGGTCGGCTCGAACTCGCCCCAGAAGGCCCGCTCCCGACACGGGATCAATATCATCAAATCGGGAAGGATGCACGAGCAGGGTTGATTCGTATGTCGTCGCTCATCGCGATCGACGATCAGGTCAAGCGTGATCTGCGCGAGCCCGCCCTCGCCGATCCGAGCACACACATTCGGCTCATCGCGTGCGATGCGAGCTCGTCGATCGATCTGCCAGATTTTATGTATGATGTCGATCCGGGCATCGCTCGTCATGCCGCGATGAGTTGGTCATCTGTGGGCAACACCCCGCCGCGACCATCGTCGCCAGCAGGGATGCATCGCGCGAAGATTGCCAAAATCAACGACCGTTCGCCTCACGCGTGGGTCCGTCGGCTCGCACAAGAAGAATCAGATCGGCTCGTAATGGTTCGCCCGCAATCGCCCGCATCGCGTTCGCAGGCGAGAAAAAACTACGCCAACGACCCTGCCGGGTTTGTGCGAAGCATCCGCGATCATCTCGCCGATCCGGCCGCCCGATGCGATGCGTTGATGCTGATCCGGATCATGGGGATCGAGCATCGTTTCGAGCTTGATCTAATCTCGATCGTGCAGAGCGAGACCAGCGATGCCAAGGCCCGCGCAACCGCGGTGATGGCGCTCGGCAGCGTCGATTCGAACGCTGCTCGCTATATGCTCAGTGAATCCATCAGCGACGCCGACGATCGGATCCGTGCCAATGCGTGCGAGGTAATCGTGAGCACGCCCGATCAGATCCTCGAACTCAAATCCGATACGAACCATCGTGTCCGCGCCAACGCGATCCGTCGGGTGATCCGTGAATCGGGGACATCACAGATTGGGCAGATCCGCAATGCCGGTCATGCACTTCTTGAGATGCTCCACGACGATCGTCCGATGCATCGGCTCGCTGGCACCTGGGCAGCCCAGCGGACGCTGACAGGATCACGCCGAGAAGTGATGGGAGTGACCTGGAAGCCTCTGGTATCGGAGATTGAATCGATGGCATCAGGGAATCAAGACCCACGGATTCAATCGCGGGCACAGCGGTGTATCCATCGGATCGGCGCCGATCTCCAACTCGCCACCCAGTCGCATCTCCATGCGATGAACGAATCAGCGGGGACCGGTTTCTAAGATGCAAGATGCTGTCCCAACAACACTTTTTACGCCGCCGGCGGTTGATGTTATTT
>CAJXXI010000175.1 GCA_913062615.1 uncultured bacterium
CAATCGAACAAACCCTTCGAGCATCCCCACCAACGCGATCAACGCGAAGGCGTGTGTGTACCGATAGTTGTTCGAGTCTGGCCAAAGGTGGAACACCTTGTTGGCCGCGAAATCCGCGCCCGCGAACCCGACCAAGAGCATCAAAGCCAGCATCCATCGAGGACCATCCGACACCGCTTGGGCGTCGCGTTCTTCGCCCCCGTTATCATCCTCAATATCTTCTAGATGATCGATCCGCGATTTTTTGAACGCATGGATATACCACACGCCGATCAGCAGGATCAGCGATATCGCGCCGGGGATAAACCCGCCGTAGATCACCAGGCGTTCTTGTAACTCAGGGTCCATGTGCATTCCTTTATATGTCGAGTTCGCTTATCGACCAACCGCTTCAATGAACACCGTCAACTCGACCGTTTCGCCCAGGCTCCCGCCTTCGGGGTCTTTGGGGTCGACATACTTGGTGATCCCAAAGTCTGATCGCTTGATCGAAAAACTCGCTTCGAATCCCATCAGCTTTGATCCATTGACCAACGCGCTCTGCACATCGCTCAATCGAGCAACCACCACAGCCGTCTTGCCCCCGAGTGTAAAGTCGCCCGTGACGGTGTACACACCCTCGGAGAGCTCTTTGATCTCGCTCGAAACAAAGCTCGCCTCGGGATACTGACGCATATTCAGAAAATCAGCGCCCTTGATATGCCCATCGCGCGTCCGATCGCCGGTCAAGATCGACTTGATCGGCACAACGAGTTCCATCGTCGAACGCTCGATATGCAACTTGTCAAACTCAATCGTCCCTTGGATGGCGCTGAACTGGCCATAAAAACTCGATACCCCGCGATGGCGTAGCTTGAACATCACCCCAGAGTGGGTCGGATCGACATCGTAAGTCTTCGCGATGAGCGATGACTCATTGCTGATATCGGTAATGACTGTTTCGTTCACCGAGTTCCAGCCTGCGAGTGTTCCTGCAGCTGCGATCATGGCAACGGCGACAATTGATGACTTAAATGCGTGCTTCACAATGAGTTCCTTTGTTTATTTCTTCCCGTATCGGCGTGTCTACGTATCGGCTTTGGCGCAATGAGCACCAGTATACATGATCAACACACGAGACCCGGAGCATATTCCATATCTTTTCATTTTATTTGTTAAAACAAACAATCGGCAATCACCACCCGCCTATCCAGTTACCACCCCACCCCCTCAATCTGCTATCCTTCTTCTATGAACACACTCCTCGCCACCGCCCTGCTCTGCTCGACCACCCTCTACACATCAGGATGCCAAAGCACCCAACCCGCCGCAAAGGCACCATCTACCCCCGCCGAACACCTACTCGACGGCAACTTCACCGATTGGGCCACAACCAACATCGGACAAGCCGACGGACGATACATCTATATCCACTTCTCACCCAAAGCCGATGCCGACACCCCCACCGCCATCCAAGCAGCTCCCTACACCACACGCATCCGTATCGATGTCGACCAAAACCCACGCACCGGACGACCGATGCAATGGATGAGCCTCGAAGCATCCATGCAACAGCCTCAAGGCGTCGACCTGCTCATGGAACTCTCGCCAAAGAACGAACTCGGTACCGTAGGGATCGGCTCGGCCGTCACACGCTATTCCGAAGATGGCAGCGGGAAATCAATCGGGCACGCTGAGCTCGGATTCATGTTCCTCCCAACCTTCGGCTCATCCCAATACGAACTCCGCATTGACCGCCTTGCACCCGGCGCAAGCATGCTCCAAAAAACAGGAATGATCGACATCGTCATCGACCAGGTCGACGAAAACAACCGGTTCCTCTGGTCCACCACCATAATTCTCGACCTGCCAAAGATCGCCGACACCATCCACACCGATGCGAGCATCCCGACCAAACCAACGAACAGCGTCCGCGTAATGAGTTCCAATGTGCTCTTCTCATCGCCACTCACCGAACCCAAAGCCTTCGCCCGTGTGCTCGCAGCCATCGAGCCCGATGTCATCCTCTACCAAGAATGGTTCAAAACACCCGTCGCCGATGTCCAAAGCTGGCTCAACACCCACGCCGGCACCGGTTGGAATGTCCACATGCCCGACGCCCAAGCCGGCGTCGCCATCGCAACACGCAACGAGATCATCAAAACCTACGAATCAGTCATCCCGCCATCAGGCAAGGGCAGACCAGCACGCGCAGTCGCAGCGCTCATCAAAACAAATGCGGGCGAACTCCTCGCCATCTCAATCCATCTCAAATGCTGCGGCTCAGCAGGCTCAGACGAAGACAACAAACGCATCAAACAAGCACAATCAATCAACGGGTTTGTCCGAGCAGTATACAAAGAACACCCCAACGCCAAGGTCGTCATCGCTGGAGACTTTAACCTCGTCGGGTCATACATCCCCATGGACACCATGGTCAACTCGCTGGGAATCAACGGCGAAGACCTCTCAACCATCGACGCCACACAGCTCGGCGATGCCTCGACAATCACTTGGAACAATGAAAAGAGCCGATTCAGCCCGGGTCGACTCGACTGGATGCTCATCGACGAATCCATGAGCAACGCGGCCAACGCATTCATCCTCGATACCCGCGCACTCTCGCCGGCGTCACTCAAAGCGATGGGCCTACAAGCCGACGATTCCAAAGCGTCAGATCATCTCCCGATCGTGATCGATCTGGTAAACGCTGAGTAAGAACTCACTCTTCTTCAAACTCATCTTCCAAATCAATCAACCCCATCGCCTGGAGCGCACACATCGCTGCCGACTGCTCGGCCGCCTTCTTCGATTGCCCCCAGCACGGGTCGTACCGGGTCCCATCGAGCTCCACCGCGATATGAAATACCTTGGCATGATCCGGGCCTTTTTCATCGATGATCCGATAGTTCGGCGACACCCCCAACGCTTTTTGAGCGTGCTGTTGTAATACACTCTTAAAGTTATGCTGATGCCCAGATTCCACCGCTTCTTCGAGCATCGGATCGAGCAAGGGCTCTAAGAACCGCCGAACCGCGCCCATCTCACCATCTATATACAACGCCGCGATCACCGATTCGAGCACCGCCGCCGCCAAAGACGAAGGCAGCTCGGCGTGGGTCTTCATCCCCTTGCCCACCACAATCAGCTGATCCAGCCCGGTCTCGATCGCGATCTGGGCACAGATCTTGCGCGACACCGCGAGCGATTTGATCTTGGTCATCTCGCCTTCGAGGTATTCAGGGTATTTCACAAAGATCCGTTCGCACGCGATCATCCCCAAGATGGCATCGCCGAGAAACTCTAAGCGTTCATTGGAATCTAATCGTGAATCAGATATCGATGCATGGCGTAATGCCAGATCGAGCAAACCGATATCGTTGAACTGGTGCCCAAGGATTTTTTGTGCCTTCGCACGGATCTCATCATTCATCATGACCACTCCCCAGTCACCGAAGACTGCTCCCAGAAGCCGAGACCCCAGGCACAAAGCTGTGACTCCGCCCACGATCGATCCCCAGACAGGAAATCATCGAAAACGGTCACTTGATAGATGTGGTGGAACGATGCGTATGATCCGCGATCGGTTGCTGAATGTTTATACTGCACGATTCTGAGGCCAGAATCACATACAAACACCGAACAATGGGCCGCGAAGTCGATCGAATTGCAAACTCCACCACGACGACATTCCTATTATCCGCTCGATAAGGGTAAGAGTCCAATGAATTTGCGTTTGCAAGCACGATTGTCACTGGACGGATGGGGCATTGGCGACTAGAGTAGCCGCCCTCAACGATGAGGGACCCAAAAGATTCAGATCAGGTCTTCTCAATAGACCTCTCAGACAGGAGCGACCACTATGGCAATGCACTACCCACGACGCAAGAGTAACGTAAAGCGCCGTCGCTCATTCGGTTTTCGCGCACGCATGAAGACAAAGAGTGGCCGCAAGCTTCTCAACAAGCGTCGCCGCACCGGCCGCAAGCTCCAGACCATCTAAGTTCATCCTGTCTATAAACCCAACGGGCGAAGACACCCTGAATGCCAATCGAAATCTCAAAGCACACCCGAGCCACGCTCAGGTGTGTTTTTTATTACATCCATTATGTGTAATTATCCAATAACCACATTCCATCTCTTGTAATACCAGCCCCATTCATGTAACCTCCACCAAGAGGGACTTCCCGTATATTCAAGAGAGAAACCATGAAAACCATCGCATTCGCTGCAATCGCAACTTCTGCCTGCCTATCAAACGCAGACATCTTCTCGTCACGCAACGAAATGGACTATTCCGCATCAACTTCAGAAGGGATCATATGGCCCCATGAGATCACGATCGATGTCAGCGGGATGCAGTTTAATGACGCGCCAGGCTCGGCGCTCAATCATGTCCTCTCGATTTTCATCGGTCAAGGCCAAGTAGTCGGAGGCATCGCATGGGATGTCAACCTCACCACAATCGGCGCAAGCTGGGCTTCAGAAGCCACTTTGAACTTTGAAGGGCAGATTGTTCTCGCCGTAGCAGACGATCCAAACCCCGTCAGCAACATGAACTACAGCTCCAACGGCTTCGTGTTCCTCGCCGACTCAGGACTCCCCGACATAGTGGTCGGTCCTGATGGCGTGCTCGATATCGAGTTCTATGAATCATTCGTCGACAACGGAGGCACCGGCGATGCATTCTTCGAACCCGGCAGCACGATCACCATCACCAATGTGCCCACACCAGGAGCCCTCGCCATCTTCGGGCTCGGAGGCCTCTTCACAGCTCGCCGTCGTCGATAAAGAGAATATTCACTGAGAAAGAGAGCACACAATGAAAACTTTCCCATTCGTCATCATCGCCGCCGCCTCAGGGCTTGCTACCGCCAATCCGGTCCTCTCAACAGGACTCACGGAATACGCCATCGATACCGAAGGAATTTCCACGTCCTCCATTGTTCTCGATGTCAGCGGCTGGCAGTTTAACGATGCACAAGGCTCGCCTCTCAACCAAATTATGTCCGTATTTATTGGCCGTTACAGCGTTGTCACTGGTATCGGTTGGGATGTCAACCTCACCACCATCGGCGCGAGTTGGGCCAACGAAGCCGTCATGGGCTTCAGCGACGCGGTCAACCTGACCGTTGGCGCTGGCGACACATTCGGTGTCACCAACAT
>CAJXXI010000176.1 GCA_913062615.1 uncultured bacterium
GTGGGCACCTGGTCGAGCCCGAGTTGGCCTCGCCAGCGGTTGATGTTGTCGAGCATGCCGCCGCCTTGGCCGACGAGTGAGGTCAGCGTGATGCGGGCACCACCATCAGCAATAAACGCAGCCATCAAAATTGGCGAAGCATTTTGTTCCACTTTCCATTGTGTCGGTTGTTCCCACCCAGATGATGATGGCGGGATTGTTGGCTCAGCGAGCTCTTCTTGAGTATCTGCACCCGCATGATCGTGTTCATGGATACGGAAGGTCGCTGAGAACACAACGAGATCGGCTTTGACTTGATCGACTTTTTCAGTTGGCCCGATTGCCTTGGCGAACCAGGTTTGTCCATCACCGACATCGATGATCGACCCAACAAGTCTTGTCTCTGAGCCAGCAACATCAACGATGATGACATCAATGCCATCGAGGCGTTTGATCACCCCTTCGACGCCCGCTTGATCAGTTGAATCGAGCCCGACTTGCCCACGCCAACGATTGACATTAGCGATCAGCCCGCCGACATCGCCGGGGAATGCCGTCACCGCGATTTCTTGCCCATTGTCGGCCAAGAATGTCGCGATTCGCATGGAACTGGTCGTTTCGACCTCTTTCCATGAGGATGGCACATCCCAGATGACATGGAGTTGCTGCGGCTCTGTTTGTTGATCCTGCGGGGCGGCCGCGGTTGTGCCGTTGAACTCTCGCTCAACACGATAGGAGTGGATCTCGGTGCGATCACATCCCGAAAGGATTGCTATTTGAGCACATCCCATCAGCACGATGCCAAGCAAAGGCTTGGTGGTAAGTTTTGAATCAGATTGCTGACGCTTCATGCAAAGCCTCCTGCGAGCCCATAAAACTGACCATTTCCTGCTTGAAACCAGCCTTGGGTTGGACGAACATTTTACACCTCAGAATCGCATAAAGCGCACTGTTCGGACATGTTGACGGGCAATTACTGACAAGAACATCTTGTTCTACGGACACGAAAAAAGCCCTCGTTTTCACGAGGGCTTTTAACAAGCGAGGCGGACGGGAATCGAACCCGCAACCTCCGGATCGACAGTCCGGGGCTCTAACCAATTGAGCTACCGCCCCATTTGGACGAACACGATATCGTGTTTGCTCACTTGCGAGACGATGATATTCCATCGTCTGAGATTGTCAAGTAATGTGCCCATTGAAATGAACGGATTCATTATTTGATGCCACATCTTTGCGTGATTGTGGATATTTGGACCTTGTGAAAGTCCGATCAACTTCGAGTAAGTGATCAATCTGAAAGAATAATCTTGTGTGGTTCTTGTATCTTGAGTGGATTGCCATCGGGCGCGACTTTGGTGCCTGCGATCCAGAGCATCGCAACGGCAACACCCATAGAGACTACGCCGAGGAACATTAACGCGGTGTACACATCAGGTGCTGAACCCGATTTCTGACGACCGCCTGGCATCTGCATTCCAAACTGACTCATGGAGTGCTCCTTTCGAGTGATCGTCTGTGATTAGCCACCGATTTTGCTCATGACCTGATCACCCGCACGGATGAGTTGGTCCTTTGCGACATACGCGACGCGCCCGATAGCATGGTTGAGATCAACCTTAAAGATAACGAGTTCGCCGAGGTAAACATTGTTGCCACGGTGAATGTACAAGCGTGAGTTCTCGCTGATACGATCGCTCGAACCGAGATTGATCTTCACGATCGTGTCGCCCGATGCGGGGTCATTGCGGACTTCGTCGATTGTGCCTCGGATCAATGGACCCGCGATTTCTCTTGGAGTGGTTGGCGATGAAGCGGTTGAGCCAATGCTCGAACCAGTTGATGCGCCTTGCAGCTCTGCGATTTGCTCGATGAGTGCACGCTTGACTTGTTCGTAGACGATGACCTGACTTTCGAGATCAGAGAGTGATTTCTCAAGATCGATCTTGTCGTTGCGCCACGAGAGTTCGGCTTCGCGGAGCCGATTCATTTCGGACTTGTACTCATCGATGATTCGAGCTTGGGTTTCGGTGGTCACACCGAGCTGCGCGATCTTCGAGGTGATGGACTCGCGACCGGCTTCTGCCTGACGCAGTGCGATTCGCAACTCTGAGTTTGATGCTTCGAGCCTGCGTGTATCAGCATCTCTTGATGCGAGCTCGTTCTGAAGACCATCAAGGTCTTCTTGGAGAGCAGCTCCCTCTTGCCCATGCGCCGCTTTTACCGCAGCAAGATCAGCAATCGCTGTCGTTGCCACCGCGCGGGAATCGCGGTAGTCCGCGGTGATTCTATCCGCATTTACGGAATACGAGATTGCAAGCGCAGCCATTACAATGCTGAGCACTGATGCAAAGAGTACGAAAACCTTAGTCAATATGTGCACGATCCGCTCCTCTAGTCCAAGCTGGAGAGATTACCTGTTCAGAATTCTGTCCCAAACGCGACATCCATGCGAATGGGGTATCTAGTGTAGCATCATTTGTGCCCAAAGAATGGGGTTTGGGCAATCTCAATTTGATGCTTCAAATCAACCCGTCACACGGGTCGGTTGCCCGATACGGCCCAAACGCTTGAACGGATGCGAATTAGAGTCGAATGGGCGATGAGTTTTTGTGTCAAATCTCGTTCAATACTTGCGGATTGTGATCGATCTCAATGGGTGTAATCCACAATTGCCCCCGCAGCAGCCACCTGAGTCAACGGCGATGGATCGTTGAGCATCATGATCTCAAGTTTGCCCAGATTGCCTTGGGCTCGGGTTTGACCATACACCGCCGCGGATTGAGCACGAATTGTGTCAATCTGACTATCTATATACTCATCCGCTATAAAGGAACCTTCACGATGACCCATCCCCGCGAGCGCGCTGGCGACCCCAAGACGGACCTCGGCGGGCATCGGGATGTCGGCATCGGAAGCCGAGAGATAGATCAGCTGATCGATCGATCCTTCGTCTTTGATCTCGCCGATGATCTGGACCGCAAGGGCGGTCGCTTCGAGTTCTTCTGGACGCGATGGATACAACGCGGATCGGACGGTGTCGATGCTTTTTCCATATCCGAGCTTGATCAGCGCTTCGGCAACCTGAAGCCGAAATAGCTTTTTCTCAATGACAGACGCTTGAGGCAACGGATCAGATGAGGCTTGCTGGAGCATCGGAATTGCGGACGATTCGCCCATTTCACCGAGTATAAACGCCGCTTGCGATCGAACGCCGGCATGAGAATGTTCGAGCAATAGCATCGAGAGCTCGGAGAGATCAACATCTTCGCCAAACGATCCCAGCGCGTATAAAGCTGCGGATCGAACATATGGCGAGGTGTCGTTGAGCATGCCTCGGATGGTTGGCGTGAGTGAACTCAGGTGCGATCGCCCAGCGACCATAAGAGCGACCGATCGCACGCCTTGATTTGAATCAGTTAATGCCAATGCCACGATCGGTTCGACCTGTGACTTCACCGGGGCAAGTGCTTCGATTGCATTGGCCCGTATCTCTGGGGATGGATCAGATGTGAGCGCCATCAGTCGATCGATCGCGAGCTTTCGCAGCTCGGCGGAGGGTGTCACTTCTACAATGCGCCGCGATCCATCGGGCTGAGTAAAGATGACCCGTTTTGGTCCGTCTGGTCGGATCTCGGCGCCGCACCCAGAGAGCAGGGCAACTGACGAAACACAGAGAACGATGGACTTGGTGAGTGGGTTGATGTCGATCTTATTTGGTTTGATATTTGGTTTGATCATTGGCGGTGCTCCTCGCGTGAGATTCATTCGATCATACACGCTGATCTCATTCATCGGCTGGTTGTACGCTCGATGATCGACGAAAGATCATACGAAAAACCAAGAGAGAGCCCAACACAAAGCACACCCACCCGAAGAGATCACCTATTGATGCGAATACTGTGGACCCTTGGGCGAGTGTCACATCGCTGATCAGATGCCCTTCTTGTTGGTCAGCGAACCTCAACTGGACAATCGATCGGGTTTCTACTTGCCCTCGGCGGTCTATGACACATGAAATGCCTGTATTGGCACACCGGATCATCGGGGTATTGAGTTCGACGCACCGCCAACGGGCTCCGAGCATGTGCGATGTCCGGCCGGCAACGGATGTCCCAAACCACCCGTCGTTGGTCATATTGACCAAGATTGCTGCCTGTCGCTTGCCGTTGCGGAAGACCAGTTTGCGACAGACACTCGAAATAGTCGCTTCGAAGCAGATCGGGGTTGCCAGAGATGCGGTCGTGGTGACACCATCTCGTTTGTAAGGAATGAGCAATACTCTGGGCTCTTTTCCCTCACTCAGGGCGAACTCCATGCCGTTGGCGCCGACCGAGAGGAGCTTGCTTTCGAGCCATTGCCATGTGGAGATATAGGGCATGACCTCGCCGAACGGGGTCAGGTGGAGTTTGTCATACCAGACCCGTTGAGGCTGACCGTCGAGTATCACAAAGGCGCTGTTGTACATCGCATCGCGTTGGTATTCGATCCCGGCATCAGTATCGACGATCTGGAGATTGTCATAGGCAACCGACCCCACCACCATCGGGATATCGAGTGCTTTCTGGAGGATCAGAAGCTCATCGACAATCGTCGTCGCGCTGATCTTTGAGGGCTGATTGGTTAACTCGGGGACATCGTCTGTCGTTCGAGGGACCATGCTCCAAGCGAGATTTGCATCGTGTTCTGTATTGAGTGAGACAGGATCGAATGTCCATCCTGGCACGAATCCTTCAGGCCAAATAATCACATCGAGCGGGTCTGGGTTGCGTGGATCACTGGCAGCAGCTTTGGTTAAATCCCGGAGCGTGTGCCAATCACGCAATCGTTGACGGACGGTCCAATCAGTCCGGTTGTCCTGAGCGACATTGGGTTGAATGATGCCCACGCGGAGGGATTGAGGGTTTTCAGGATCGGCGGGGATCAGGAGGTATCCG
>CAJXXI010000177.1 GCA_913062615.1 uncultured bacterium
CCTACACTCTATCAATGCTCGCACGCTATCGCCAACGACATCCCGGCTCAAACATTGCCCAGCTGATCTTCTTTGATGTATTCCGAGAGGGAGCATTGTTTGTGTTGGTCTTGTTCTATAGGCTCAAGCGTGTTGATGTCCACAATGTTCCTGCCCAAGGCGGGGTGTTGATGGTCGCCAATCACCAGTCGTTCCTCGATCCGCCGGCTATTGCGGTTGGGATTCGTCATCGACAGGCCGACTTCCTTGCGCGAGGCGGACTCTTCAACTTCAAGCCCTTCGGGTGGTTTATAAAGAATCTCCACGCCATGCCCATCAAACAAGGCGCAGGCGACGCCGGCGCGATGAAGGTGACGATCGCCAAACTCAACGCCGGGAAAATGATGGTCGTTTTCCCAGAAGGCTCGCGTACATCCGACGGGCAGATGCTCGAGTTCCAACGCGGGATCGCGGTGCTTATCAAACGAGCAGATTGCAAGATTGTCCCGGTGGGCATCGCGGGCGCATTCGATGTCTGGCCTCGTACCAAAAAATTCCCTAGGCTCTTCACCAGACGCATCGTTGTCTGCTTTGGCGATCCGATCGACTCCGACGAGCTGCTCGCCGAGGGCACCGACCATGCCATCGCCACGCTTGCTGATCGTGTCCAAATCCTTGCTACCCAAGCCCAATCCCACCGATAGAACCTGCTTCTCATACGCCATTGCCGCACCTATGGGGATGTGAGAGCACGCGCAGCGCGACTGAAGCGGCATTTTTTCTGCTGCGAAGCCCTCATTCAACCAAATGGCAATATGTTCGCTGTACTTTCGATGGTGAGCTTACTCTTTGCGACCACCCGTCGAACCAGTCTCAGATTCTGGTACGGCAGGTTCTGTAGCGACCGGATTCACAGGCACCAAAAGTGTTCGGCGAACACGACGCACCGCTTCGTTCTCGCCTCGCACTGGTGCAGAGGGATCATCGACAGGCACCAGCACAGCTTGGTCTGCGCTCGTTTCAGGTCGCATCGTCACATCTTCGGTCCTAGCGGATGTAAGCAGGTCGGCGAGCAAGCGATCTTCTTCGGTGGTGAACGCCGCGAGCACGCCCTTGTCGTTATAGATGCTGTAGAGCGCACCAACGACCATCGAGTATGACATACTTAACCCGGCACGCGGGTCTTCAGGCGTGGGGGTATGGGCCATCAACTTGATGAGCTTAGGGAGAGACTCGGGCACCTCATTGATTGTCAGTGTTGTGTGGTTCTGATCGTCACGAAAATACAACCGAATCGGGGTGTTCACATCTTCTGCGACCAGCATCAACCGATCTGACCAGGCCGAAGCGAGCAATGGCTTCTTGAGCGCAAGCCCCTCGCCAAAGAGCACGATCCGAGGCTCGTTCTGCTGGGTGATATAAATCAAAGGCTCGCCATAAGGCACGATGTCAAGGAAAAACTTACCCTCAATAAGCTCACGCCCTACGCCGCGAAGCGGGTCCATCGGCACCCATACGCGTGAGAGCATATCAATTTGGGTTTCACTCACACCCCGCCCATCAGCGTTCGTTTGAACCCGTCTGCGGAGCTGTGCCTTGCGTGATCGTTGGGCACGCTCCATCAAGCTCTCATACGCTTCGATCCGGATCGCCAGCTCGGGCGAGCTGAGCAAGTCTCGCAAGGTTGTATCGACCAGTAACGATTCGTCAATCGTGCTCATCAGGCTCATCGCATCGGTGCGGTATCGCGAGTTGGTATCGATCGCAATCTCGCGTAGGTGCTTGACAACCCGCGAGTCACCCATCGCAGCGCCCGCCCGGAGCGCAGCGAGACGAGGGGCAGCATCGGCATTGGTATACTGATCCGAGATAAACGGTAAGGCTCGTTCGCCCAAGGCTTCAAGACAGAACGACATATCGCCCGCAAGGTAAGGCTCAGAGCTCATCGTGAGCGCATATTTACGGGCATAAACCTCTGGATACGCCTGATCGATCGTGATGTGAGAGAGTAGGTCAATAAACTCGGCACGCCGATCTAGGTACCGCCGAGGAATCTGTACAAGGATCAATGTCTCGTCCCTGCCTCGCGCGGTGATCCCCTTGTCAGTTCGAGAGGCCGGGAATGCAGAGTTGACCGCGCTGGCGATCTGGCGAGCACGCTGATGCGATGGGTTATCAAGAATAATCTCGATCTGTGTCGGGAAGGTGACCACCCCGCCATCAAGGATGCGTCCAACATCGCGGGTGATCCCATCGAACTGCCCACCGGGTTCGGCAAACGGGTTCAAGAAGATCGGGCCGTTGGCTTTGGCGATGATCCGGGCTTGCGGATCGCCAAACGCGCTCGGAGGCCCGATCCGCATCTCGGTCGTCCAAAGCCGGCCGCCCTCAAGGCTCGTCGCATTGATCGCACGCACATAAATATCAAAGCTCTCGCCCTCGCGTGCGCCCGATGGCACCGCCGCTTGCACAATCACCGCAGCGGTATTGCGATCACGCAACAACTCACGCGGGCTTTTGCGAGCAATTTTCGAGTTCCTCTGGTCATTGGCGACCGTCACGCCATTGAGCCCCATCAATCGTTCGAGATGGGCAGCGTATTGTTCGGGGATCGTCAGCCCACCGGTGCCATTGAGTCCAACGACGAACCCGATGCCTGAGACCAGTGTTTGCTCGGTCCCGGTGATCCGTGCTTCTGCGCCGATAGTCCCACGGAGTGAGCTCGGGATATCGCGTGTGAGGGTGGAGGAGTTGATCTGCTGCTTGGGAACCTCTTTTTTCCGGTCCCTAAACCGCCTCCAGTTCTCGCCGCAACCACCGATTGACAATGAAGAAACAAGAATCGCACCGAGCAACAGGTTCACGATCATCTTATGACTCGTTTTATGACTTGTTGGTTGCGCAGTGGTGTCGGGCATAGATAAGCCTAGTTTCAAAGGGGTCTTCACGGGTCTGGCCTCCGAGGGTTGGCCGATTGATTTGGTTGCGTTGTCCGTTGGGTTGTCCGTTCGTACTTGAGCGACATCCCCACACGCTCTTCTGAGCGTGATCGTAGTTCGGTACGCACGCCCGAGCGTGTCGTATCCATGTATCTTCAAGAACATGCTTCAAGAACATGTTGTGCATCGAATCAAAAGTTGACGCGCACTTCCGATGTCCAACACGCACAACGGTGTGCACAAGTGTGGAAAACATTGGTCTACCGCCTGTCTCCATGTTCGGGTCTGGGTGGGGGTTTGATTGAGCAACAAACGAGCGATCGTTTGCCCTCACCATCGGAAACCACTTGCTATTGCTTGAGTTGGTAGCAATTGCACCGAAAACTGTTCAGGTTTGCATCGATGAGCCGCCAGCAGGTAATCCTCCCAACAACGGAAATTTGTCGAAAAAATCAATGAAAGTCTACACACAACAGATTGTGCCTGATATGCTCAAGGCCCGTCACATATCGAGATATGGTGGTGTGGGACGAAAAATGACGGTTCGGGATACAGGAGAAGTCATTGGCAATACAGGGTTTGGAATCAACCGACAGGTTGTCCACATACCGGCCTGCCAAACACTTCCACTGCCCAGTCTGAACCGATTCGATTTTTCGTCAACTTGAGCATGACCTGTGACAACAGTTCGGTGTTCGTTCGATTCTGGTTTTCTCGTTCGGCTGATCGATCTCCTCAGGAGATCCTCACCGGGCCCTCTCGGCGTGAGTCACACAGAGGGCAGAAAAGTGGGCAGAATCGAAATGTTCGATGTGTTGTCTTCAATTGGCAGCTATCGGGCGGGGACCGCCAGTCAGTATGGTTGGCACAACAAAGCGATTCCGTCAACCAGCAGGGGTTGTGGTTTATCCACACACCCTATGGGGTATCGGTGCCGATTTGTTTAGTTTGGGAGTGCTTCTGCATAGCCGCGTGGGCGTGGCGACAGGAGCGGGAGAGACACACAGGGGCATCGGACGCCTCGATTAGTTTTCGTTGGCCGACTCTCATTCCAAGAGTTCGTCAGCAGATGGAGCAAGCCGTGCCAGTTCTTTGTGATACTCAAATCGAACAACTCGTTGACATCAAACCATTCGAGAAGGCCATCAAACGCGATGGAACCATCTCCTATGGCGTTTCCTCCTATGGATACGATGTCCGCGTAGGAACAGTCTTCAAGATCTTCACCCCGACCCCTCCAACCGGAGGCATCGCCGTCGTCGATCCCAAAGCCTTCACCGATGACCTCATGGTCACCGTCGACACCGCCAAGACCGGGATGGATCATGTCATCATCCCGCCCAACTCATTCGCACTCTGCGAAACCATCGAGTGGTTCGATATCCCCAGAGACATCCTCGTTCTCTGCGTCGGCAAATCAACCTACGCCCGTTGCGGCTTGATCGTCAATGTCACCCCCCTCGAACCAGAATGGCGAGGCAAAGTCACCCTCGAAATCAGTAACACCACGCCATTGCCAGCCAAGGTCTACGCCAACGAAGGCCTCGCCCAGTTCATCTTCATGAAGGGTGATCAAGTGTGTGCACAGAGTTACGCGGACAAAGCCGGTAAGTACCAAGATCAAGGCGGCCTAACGCTGCCGAAGGTTGATTGAACAAGGAGTTCGATATGGAAATGGCAGTCAATTTTAAAACCGACTCAGACGGCTTTATCAGTAAGCAGTGCGATACCTGCGAACAGAGATTTAAAGTTTCCGTCAGCGAAGAAGGGGAGACGCCAGAAATTGTACACTGTCCGTATTGCGGCACATCAGATAATGACAATTGGCTGACTGATGAGCAAATGTCATATGTACATGCGGTGATGAATAAGCGAATCGTTGAACCAATCCTTGACGATTTTACAAGCGATATGGAAAAGCTGAACAAGCCAGGTTCAATG
>CAJXXI010000178.1 GCA_913062615.1 uncultured bacterium
CTTTGGCGAGTTCGGCGGCTAAGCGTTGGGCGATTGAGATATCCGCACACCCTTGCACCGCTTCATACGCCAGCGAGAGCATGGCATCGCCAGCCAAAATGGCCATCGGCTCGTTGGCGTGGATGTGAAGCGTCGGGCGGCCTCTGCGAAGCTCGTCGTCATCCAATGCGGGAAGATCGTCGTGGACAAGGCTAAAGGCATGGATGAGTTCTACAGCGATCCCGGCACAGATCGAATCAGCGCCGGTGCCAGCACAGGCGAGCGACGAAAACCACGCCAAGGCCGGGCGGAGTCTCTTGCCCCCACCTAGAACCGCGTAGTTGATCGCATTGTGGAGATTCTCGGGAAAGCCTTTAGACGCGACGAATGTCTCGATCTGCTGATCAACGATCGCGATGACTTCGCCAAGATTCTCTTTGTTTTGGTGTGTCGATTGGGTCACAGGCAATGGTAGCAGTGCATTTCCCAATGAGCCCCGGGCGAGAAGGAGCAGGCTTGAGTTCATTGGTATTACTGCAAATAATACTCCCTCACGCTCGCGGCTCGCTGAGAGAGAAATGATGACCTAGGATTTGCCCAATGATTGAACGAGTGATCCAGTTTTTTCTTGCCGGCGGATGGGTGATGTACCCGCTGCTGCTTATGAGCCTGCTCTCATTGACCCTGATCTTCGAACGGTTGGTCTTCTGGGTGTTCTCTGCGCAAAGCCAAGGCCCAAAGCGACTCGCTCGCTATATCGCACTCTTTGATTCGGGGGGCTTTGGACAATCAAGTGATGAAATCGGAAATGACGCCACACTCGAAGGCGAACTTGTCCGCCTGTCGGCGAGCACAACCACGATCAACGAAGCCATCTTGATCGGGCATATCGAATCACTCCGCCCTTCGATCGAACGCTTTGCCCATATCCTCGGCGCCATCATCGCAGCGGCTCCATTGCTCGGTATCTTGGGCACTGTCACCGGTATCATCCGGAGCTTTGACTTGCTCGGCGATGCCGCTGCTGTGTCTGACCCTTCGGTTGTCGCGGGTGGAATCGCAGAAGCCCTTTACACGACCGCCTTCGGATTGACCATTGCGCTCGTGACACTCTTCCCGCATGTGTACTTCAAAGCACGCGCAGAACGATCACTCGGCAGGCTCGAAACCCTTGCCGGTGTCATTGCTGAACATTCAGATTCTAAAAAGTAATCAGCTCGATTGGTCTTTGATGATCTCGTAGATGGTCTCAGGGGAAGATGTGTTGTAGATCTCTTCTCGGAAACCAGAATCATTCATCATTCGGCTGATGTGTGCCAACGCCTGGATATGGTCGCTTGTCTTGTCTGGTGGCGAAGCGAGCAGGACAATCAACTGCACTGGTTGTGAATCAATCGCCTCAAAGTCGATCGGCTCGGCGGGTTTACCTATCGCGATGGCCAACCCCTTCATGCTTGCGCATTTGCCGTGGGGGATCGCCAAGCCGTGCCCAATCCCGGTGGTCCGGGTCTGCTCACGCGTCCAGACAGCCATCTTGAGCGAGTCTGAATCTGACACCTGCCCGGACGCGACCAGCGCATCGACAAGTTCATTGATCACATCCTGCTTTTCGACCGATTGCAACGGCGAGCAGATACATTGGGGATTGAGAATATCGATCAAGTTCATATTGCCGTCCTTGGTGACCAGTGCCTTTGCACGATCAGATGGTAAGTGTACGACCAATTCCGCCATCGCACACCCAATTTCAGATTGATTTGCTCAATGTGAGCTGCATGCTGCTACTTTGTGAGTTGTGCCGAGAACGAGCCGTCTCTATAAGTTGCTGGTACCACTCCGGGTTGCCCGATGGGATCGATCCGTGCCTGGTCAATCAAGTTCATTTCGAGCTTCGATGCGATCCATTGTGCCTGGTCTTCGTTCTCATCGCTCTCGAGGCTGCAGGTCGAATAGACCAGCGTGCCGCCGGGCTTGAGCAGGGCGTGGGCATTGCGGGCGATCTCGTGCTGGATCGGGATGATCCGGGCGAGTTGCTTTTTCATCGGGCGATACCGGGCTTCGCGTCGGCGGGCAAGCACGCCAGAGTTCGAGCAGGGCACATCAGCGAGCACAAAGTCCGCCTTGCCCAGTTCGGTGTTCATCAGCGTCTCGACCGACATCGCATGGACATGATCGTCGCCATCAAAGATTATTTTGAGGGCATCGAGTTGGGTTTCACTGACATCGGCGGCGATAATCTGGGCATCGGGGAACTTGGCCCGAAGCTGGCGGGTCTTGGTGCCTTTGCCGGCGCACAGGTCGATGATTAAGGCGGGAGCTTTGTCAAACTCCAGGCTATCGATCACATGTGAACTCGCAGAGTCCTGCACCCAGATATCCGAACGCGATGCCAATAACTCGACGAGGTCAACCCGTTTGCCGGTGAAAATCCGGTGGTTCGGCGAGTTGTGAGGCTCGAGATTAAGATCATCAATCGGTGTTTGGGCATGGGCGACATAGATCACCGTTGGTGCCTTGCACAGCGTGTGCATAGCGGGCACGGTTGGATCGCCAAACTCGTTCTCCCAGCGTTGGATCAGCTGCGACGAGATCGAGCAAGCAACACTCACCCGATGCTGCCCAGAGGTCGGGAGTTCGAGCCCAAAGAGTTTCAGTCCTGTCCCGTCCGAGCGCGGGATGGCATCGAGGTGGTGATTCCATGATTCGATCCGTCCGCCTTTGGCTCGGGCGACCTTGCGGAGGATCGCGTTGACCATCCCACCTGCTCCAGGGCGGATATTTTGCTTTGCCCATTCCACCGATTCGTCAATGACCGCATGGGGAGGCACACGGTCCATCAACAATAACTGGGCAGCCCCGCCGAGGAGCACCGCTTGCATCCGGGGTTCCTGATCTCGGAGTTGTCGTTCGCTCAGGGTGGAGATGATGTAATCGAGTGTCAGCCAACGGGTAATGGCCCCCTCGACTATCGCATGGGCCAAAGATGCATCTCTGGCATCCATTGATCCGGTATGGAGATCAAAGAGCCCCAGATCGGGCATACGATCTGCCTGACGGGCAATATGGCGGTATGCTGCATCTCTGGGATCGGTAATAGCGTTTGTGGTCGTTCTTGGCATCGTGCAAGGCTAGGTCGGGTTGTCAGATTGATCTTGTGATCTGGAGTGTGAATGACAGAATCGAATCAGACATCCAAGAGATTATCCTCGCGAGGCATCCTCGCGGGTATGCGGATTCGCAAGAAACTCATCTTTCTCCACACGCTCTTCTCGGTCAGCCTGGGTGTGCTGTTGCTGATCGCGATCCGCCCAGCGATGTCCAAGGTGATCTTTGGTGCCGAACAGGACCTCTCTGAACAACTCGTTGTACTGCTCATCGAGGCCCCAGATTCACTCGATCAAGATTCGTTTGGCCTCCTTGAGCATGCCATGGTGCTCTCGGGCGATCGTGGTGCTGTCGGCATTTCCGAATCAATAGCCCACGAAGCGAAACAAAATACTGATATCTCGGCTTCTGTCCCGTCCGACGGGTTCGCAGGCGGGGTCGTCCGGTGGGTCCGGGCATCTGATACATACATCCTCGTTCGCGCCCGCTCGAATCGCGCTCGGAAAATGATTCAGCTTGTCTATATTCTGGTGATCGTGACGCTCATCGCCGGATATACCCTCGTCGCGGTTGCCCTTGAGGTCTTTGTGCTTCCAGAGCATGTCTATCGCCCGCTCGGTGTAATCCTTGGAGCAGATCAAGCGGTCCGTGATGGCGATCTTAGCGGTGAGATCATCCCCGAAAATGTAATCCCGGCGGATGAAATTGGTTCGATTATGCGTTCACGCAATGAATCGATCGAGGCCTTGCGGACAAAGGAGAAAGACCTTGCGCGAGCACTTGAAAGACTTGAATATACCGCAGCGGATCTGCACAAGAAGAACCATCTACTCGAGACCGCACGCAAAAACCTCGAAGGCGCCGATCGGCTTGCGTCGTTGGGGATGATGAGCGCGGGGATCGCCCATGAGCTCAATACCCCTTTGGCGGTGGTGAAGGGGCTTGTCGATAAACTCAATATAAACAAAGAACTCTCGGTCACAGAGATCGCTCTGTTGGCAAGGGTAGTGGGGCGTCTGGAAAAACTCTCCGATGGGCTTTTGGACTTTGCACGCGTCCGTCCCCCGAGCACGATCGATGCCGATTTTGGCAAGTTGATCGACGAAGCATGTACGCTGGTCATCATCGATCGCCAAGAGCAGATTGAGCCGTTCGCTATTGAGATAGGCAACCGAGTCAACCCCAAGACTATGCTTTCGTGTGATCCAGATCGGCTTGTGCAGGTCTTTGTGAACCTCATCCGAAATGCGGTCGATGCGATTGTAAATGCAAAGCAATTTGATGGTCGCATAGAGATATTCGCCGACACAGAGATCCGCGATGAGATGCCTTGGCTGGTCGTGCGTGTTCAAGACAACGGCCCGGGTATCGATTCTGTGATTATTGATCGTTTGTTTGAACCTTTTGTCTCGTCAAGGCTCGATTCGCATGGTACCGGTCTTGGATTAGCTGTTGCTAATGGCATCATCAGCGAGCACGGCGGCGTGCTCATTGCGACGAATCGACCAACGGATTCTAAACAAACCGGTGCTTTGTTCGAAGTTATCTTGCCTATACAGCGATCGGCAGAACCCACATAAACGGATGACCATATCTTGTTTGTTGCGTGTGAAGGGTCTACAATCTAGGTAATATGCCAGCATTGAGTAATCATACTGATTCGCAACGGGTTGTGCCTTTAAACATCATCGCGCTTGACGATGATCGAGATTTCCGC
>CAJXXI010000179.1 GCA_913062615.1 uncultured bacterium
CTGGTGAATTTCGTGGCGCATCGGTGAGCACAGCGCACGAATCTGCTCGGGGCAATCAATGGTTTGGTCGTCTGGGGGGCGGTTAAATGTCATAAGTAAAGAATAGTCATGAAAATAGTTTGCAAACAGTTGCAAATGCAAAATATCTGTGTACACTCGATTCACGGGCACCCACGAACTTCGCCCGCAACAAATCAAGGAGTATATATGAACACCACACGCATCGCATGCGTGATCGGGTCCGCCATTGTTGGCTCAACCCTTCACGCTCAATCTATTACCGACAACTTTGAAGCACATCAAGTCGGATCCTTCCCCGCACAAGGTTGGCACGATATCACCGATCGCACCGTAGGAAGCCCGGCTCAATCGCCCTCCATGGCCGTCATCGAGACAACCGATGCCCAAGGAAATCCAACGATCGCGGTCCAGACGAACCAAGAGCCAGGAACCAACGGGCTTTATCAGGAAGTATCAACAGAGACATCATTTCATCACCTGAGCATGAATGTCCGTGTTGATTCCATGCACTCAGCCAATGCTGGTTGGCCGGCTGGAATGGGGTATTCTCGGTACTCTGGTGAAGATGATGTCAACGCGAATCCACATGCGGTTATTTATGTTTGGACAGGTCGAGTCTGGAATCTGTTTATTGCACCCGGTGATGGTCGACCTGCGGTTGATCTGCGTGTGAATGGCCCACAGTTTACTGTTGGTCGATGGTACACACTGACTTTGGATGTTAATGTGGCTACGGGACGATTCGAGGCAAAGGTACTTGATGCGGTCACTGGTGATCTGCTCAATACCGTTTCACATACCTACGCACAGTGGGACCCAGCAATCGATTCATTCAACTCGATCACCGTATTTGATGGTGGTGATGTAAACTCAGCCCTCCAGGGACAGTCGACGATCGACAATGTGCAGTACGCCCCATTCGATCCCGATGATTGCCCTGCGGACTTCGTTGAAGACGGCGTATTGAACTTCTTCGATGTCTCCATCTTTCTAGCCGCGTTTAGTGCTCAAGATTCAGCAGCTGATTTCACAAGTGATGGAAACTGGAACTTCTTTGATGTTTCTGCCTTCCTCACTGCGTTCAACGCAGGCTGCCCATAACGAGATTCGCACGCTTGATTGAACACGATCAATTAAAACAGCCGCCGATGGAGTTCCATCGGCGGCTGTTGATTATAGATTGTTCTTGAGAATCAGTACCGACGCACGACACCCTTGACGATCCCCTGGATCTGACAGAACTTCACGCGGATCGGCTCAAAGTCCGGATTCGCGGGCTGAAGGCGGATGTGATCGTCCTCTTTAAAGAAGGTTTTGAGCGTGGTCGAGCCGTCTTCGAGCAGCGCGACGACCCGGTCGCCGTTGTTGGCGACCTGGGCGCGTTCGAGCAGAACGAGATCTCCATCGAGGATGCCCTCATCACGCATCGATTCGCCATCGACGATCAACGCGAAGGTTGATCCTGTCCCGTCCACGGTCGAGAGGAACTCAACCAGATCGATCTCGTCGGCATCGGCGACCTTCTCGATCGGATACCCCGCAGCGATCTTGCCCACAAGCGGGAACTTGAGTGGGCGTGATTCGTCGGGGACCGCAATGCCCTCAGCGATCGATAAAGAGCGAGCCTTGTTCGCTTCGCGGACGAGCGCTCCCTTTTTGATGAGCGCTTCGACATGTTCGAACACGGTCACCTTGCTCACGCCAATCTCGTCGGCGAGCTCCTGCATCGTCGGGGAATAGCCACGGCGAATACGAGAATCGCGGATTAACTGAAGAATGCGGAGCTGTTTGGGTGTGAGGTTCATGTTGCCCATCCTTTCGAGCGGTTTGGTATCGACCAGCCTCGAGGCTGATCTCTGTTCGAGCGATTGTCGAAGTCGTCCCTATGAGTTGTCCAAGTGATCGCTGCGCCGTTGCGATTCGATCACACTGTGTACTGATCCGTTTCTGCGCCACCATCAACAATCCGATGATCTCGGTTCGTCCCAGTGGGCGATTGTCTTTTCTCGTCGCGTCTCGTCGTGTCAGTCGTCCTGATCCAGCGGTGTTGTCGGTGTATTCCGAAACGAAATCGCCGCCGGGCCCGAGTTGTAAGAGTGTCGAAGTCGCGTGTAGATTGGTCTTGAACTGGTTGTGTCTCATGCGCTGATTCCTGATCTTTCCAATGCCCAAATCGAGCGTTGTCTTTGGTTTGATCGGGTATCGAGGCGTAAAAAAATGAGCCTTTCCCTTGTATCTGTTTGGTATAAGATAGCCAATCACAGGCCGGACGGCAAGGGAAACACAGTGATTTCAGCAATTTACACCGCACGAACCCCAATATTGAGCCAGAAAACCCATACAAAATCCATGCGCAATCTTGGCCAATGAACCCGAACAGGACTTTATCGGACGCGTTCGAACCGGTTGCCCACCCGCCGGACCCTGCCTTGGATCTCGAGCATGGTCAGTTTCGCGCGGATCGCACCCGTATCGGTCGCCATGATCTCGGCGAGTTCGTCCCCGGTGCGAGGCTCTGCCAGGGCTACAAGAATCGCCCGCGTGTCATCATCGACATCGCCGATCGGGTCAGGTGCTTGTGGCTTTGGTCGTGATTCAAACAAAGGCTCGTCGCTCGTCGCCCGCGTTGGGTCCGCGGTTTTGGCAGCGTGCGATCCTGTATATAAATGGAAGGCGTCACGCTCGAGAATCGAGATCACATCGCTCGGGGCCGTCACAAGGTGGGCGCCAGATTTGAGCAGTTGGTGCGTCCCCGCGCTCGCGGGCGAATCGACCCGCCCGGGCACGCCCATCACCTCGCGCCCATGATCCTCGATCGCTTGGCGAGCGGTGATCAATGATCCCGATTTGAGCCCAGCTTCGATCACGACCACGCCGAGTGATAATCCAGAGATGATCCGGTTTCGGCTGGGGAAGTTCTTGGCATCGGGGATGGTATCGACAGGCAGCTCTGACATAATGGCGCCGCCCGATTGCACGATCTCGTCAAAGAGTGCCGCATTCTCGGGCGGGTACACCTGCCCGATCCCGCAACCCAGCACCACAACCGTCGTACCGCCCGCGCCCAGCGCACCGCGATGAGCAGCGGTATCAATCCCGCGCGCACCACCCGAAACAACAGTCAGCCCGGCGTTGGCAAACGCCCCCGCGAATCGGGAGGCCTGTTCGCTGCCATAGACGCTGCAGGATCGGGACCCGACGATCGAAACGGTGTATTTGTTATGCGTTATATGATCAAACCGCCCGCGGATCATCAAGATCGGCGGCGCACTCGGGATCATCGCCAGCATCGGCGGATAGTGCGGATCACCAATCGACATCACATGGGCGCCGACTTTGGCGATCTTTTCGAGTTCTTCATCAACCCGCCCAACCGCGACATGCAGGTGCTCGGCGATATTCGTCGCGGTCGTGCTGCCGATCCCTTTGACCCGTGCAAACTGCGATGCGGTGGCGTTGAGCACACCCGTCGCCGATCCGATCGCACGAATCAAGTTCGATATCCGCACTGGACCAAGCCCGGGCACCATCGTGAGGGCAAGCAGCGAGCGGGCATGCTTGGAACAATCGCCCGGCTGAGGTATCGTCAGCAGCCGGGGTGGTGGGGGAGAATCTGATTGGGCCTGTTCATCATCCACGATCAATCTTCAAAGCGATCGACAGGCGTGAGCAGGCCATATCCTTTGCCTTCGGTTTTCTCGTGCGCATCGAGCAAGCGAACGAAGACCTCGAGCGTCGTGCCCGAAGGGATATCGGTCAAGAGGTTCTTCTCGACGATCGCTTGTGGATACATAAACGATGCGTCAGGTCGGCGAACAGTGATGAAGAGCCGGGTGCCGATCGCGATCCTTTCGTCGCGATCAATCGCGATCGACCACCCCGAATGCGGGGCTTGCATCACGAGCATGTGGTGTTCATTGAGTGCATCAAGGAGAACCGGAGGCACCTGATCCACAGGCTCGTTCATGCTGATCTCCTGCTTGCGCAATCGTGGGCGATCCCGCCAGACCGAACACCCGCTCATTGTGAGCATCGGTGCGCTCAGAATCGTAAAGGCGATGGCAGTAAGTATCATGTGGGCTGGGTTGATGCGCATAGTGAAGTATCCCCGTTTGAAAAACGCCAAAGAGATTGTCAGCGATCGTCAATAATCGTTGGCGTTCGCGTATTGTATGGTAGCACAACCCGCCAGATCGTGCTTTGAACCCTGATTTTGATAATTCCTGGTTGAGCAAACCGATCTTTCGTGTATGCTTTGCTGGTACATGATCAAATATATTGCATGAGGGCTCAAATGAAGATTATAAACACACCACAGACACACACAAAGACATCGCCTTTGGGGTTCTCCCTCATTGAACTCTGCGCCACGCTCGTCATCATGGTCGTGCTCGTCGGCGCGATCACGCCGAGCTTGGCCCAGATCCGATCCGACGCCCGAACTGCGGGCAGCACCGCGAACCTGATGCAGATCGGGCAAGCCCGCGATCAATACGCAGCAGACAACAAAGATCGGATCTATACCTACACATGGCGTGCCGGCGAGTCCTACGTCATGCCCGATGGCAGAATACGCAACGAGAGCACAGATATGGGTGCAGCACAGAGACAGAACCAAGAAATAATCATGCGTCGTACTGGAAGAACTGGCGGCGTTGACAAGATACTCAG
>CAJXXI010000180.1 GCA_913062615.1 uncultured bacterium
CCAGGCAGATGGATCCACAGGTGGACCCGCCGGCGGCCAACAGAAACCACCACCAAGCAACAACATCTTCTTCTTCGCCATTATTATGATGGTCGGGATGTTCCTCATCATGTCGATGTCGGGGCGCAAAGAGAAGAAAAAACGGGCAGCCATGCTCTCAACGCTCACCAAGCGCGACAAGGTCCGCACCGCGGGCGGGATCATCGGCACCATCATCGAAGTCAAAGACGACGAAGTGCTTATCGAAACCGACAAGTCATCGCATACCCGTCTTTGGTTGGCACGAGGCTCAGTCTCGTCCGTCCTCGATTCATCAAACAGACCAAGCGATTACTCGGCTTCAGATATTGAAACGGTTTCTGCTTAACTTATTCCATATTTGCTCACACACTCCATAGCGGAGAGGTTTATACGCATGCGTCACTATGTCCGAAATATGATCATCGCCATCGCGATGCTGATTCTCGCCTTTGTTGTTTCCAGCCCGCCTTCCCAGAAGATCGGGCTTGGTAAAGACCTCCGGGGCGGTGCTTCACTGATCTATGCGGTTGATATCAGTTCATCTGAATCTGCCGGCGTGGTGATTCCGCAAGTGATCGAGGTGCTCAAGAAGCGTATCGACCCCAACGGGCTATTCGAAATTGAGATTGTACGCCAAGGCCAAGACCGCATCGAAATCACGATGCCTCTGCCAAGCGATCATGTCAAAGAGCTCAAGCAGGCATTCATCGCCGAACTCGCCAAGCTCTCGGTGACTTCAATCGAACCAGATGAGTTCGAGCAGATCATGCGTATGGCCGATGGGCGAGCCCGGAGGCTCACAGAGATCGGTTCTGCGAGCGCAAGCGTGCTCGAATCGATCACGACTGCAGCTGCAGCATTCGATACCGCCCAAGAACTCCGCTCCCAGCTCGATCTCATGTCCAGCACACCGGACATCGACGAATCGATCCTTGATCAGATCGCGGATCAAGCAGCACAAGCTGAAATCGACTACGAACTTGCCCGTGACGAAGCACTCGCCACCGCGATCTCGCCCGAGACCATCAAGCGTGCGCTCGAACAGTCGTCTGCGATCAAGACCCTCAAGGATGGCGATGAGTACATCAACATCCCCAGCGCCCGCGAGCGAGCACTCACGCGTATTCGTGATCAGTACCCAAACATCAATGATCAACTCGATCTGGTGATCGAAGCGTACGACGTCTACTCTGAAAACCGTAACTCGCTCGACGACACCGCGGACCTCAAGCGGCTCGTTCAAGCATCGGGCGTGCTCAGCTTCCGTATCTCCGTCGATCCATCAGGTCGCGGCAACACCGGATTCACTCACCCTGAAGAAAGCCGATTGCGTGACCTTTTCAATGAAAAAGGTCCCAAACAAGCCGGCACCCGCGATGCACGCTGGTTCAAAATCAATAAGCAAGATTCGTGGTACAGCTCCGTTTCGTCTTATCAGGCCATGATGGCCAATCCATCGAGCTACTTCTACAACTACGGCGGCTCAGGCTATGTCGTCGAAGAGTTCAACGGCGACTACTACATGCTGTGCTGGGATTCTCGCGGATTGCGTATGACGCAGCAAGACGGACGCTGGAAGGTGTCTCGCGCATACCAGGCTGCCGACCAGCTCGGTCGTCCCGCAATCGGATTCCAGATGGACCCATCGGGCGCATCACGCATGGGGGCACTCACCGGCGATAATGTCGGTGCACACATGGCTGTGCTCCTCGATGACGAAGTCTTTACCGCACCAACACTCAACGCTCGGATCACCAACCAGGGGATCATCGAGGGTGAGTTTACGATGGAAGAGATCAACTATGTGATCCGCGTCCTCGGTGCCGGTTCGCTCCAAGCCAAGCTCTCGCCAGAACCACTCTCAGAAAACACCATCGCACCTGAACTCGGCCAAGACAATCTCGACGCGGGTATCGGTGCCGGTATCCTCGCGTTGATGATCGTCTCCGGGTTCATGGTCTGCTACTACTTCGGGTTTGGTGTCGTCGCGGTGCTCTGTCTCGCGGCCAACGCCCTGCTCATCCTCGGTGCACTCGCGCTCTCGCGAGCATCACTGACGCTCCCAGGTATCGCGGGCATCATCCTTACCTTTGGTATGGCGGTCGATGCCAATGTTCTTATCTATGAACGCATCCGTGAAGAGATCAACGGTGGGCTTGATCTGCGTCAAGCAGTCAAAATCGGATACGCCAAAGCACTCAGCTCCATCGTCGACGGCAATGTGACCAACCTCATCGTGTGTCTCGTGCTCGCCAATGTCGGCACGCAAGAAATCCGAGGGTTTGCGATTACTTTGGGAATCGGTGTTGTTTGTACCATGATCAGTGCGTTGTTCATCAATCACCTGATCATGTCAACACTCGTTGACAAGCTCAAAATCCGCAAGATGTCCATGCTCCCGATGGCGGTCAAGCCGCTCGAACGCTTGCTCCATCCAAATGTAAACTGGATCGGGCTGCGTTGGATCACCTCGTTCATCTCGCTGGGCGTGGTTTCGCTCGGGCTGGTCATGATCTTCACACAAGGCGCCGAGATGCTCGATACCGAGTTCCGCGGCGGCACAAAGGTGACACTCACCTTCAAGCACATCGATGGGGATTCTGACGCTCGCATGACCATGACCCGTGCAGAAGTACAGGAAAAAATCCATGCACTCAGCGATGATGCACCATCGCTCGAAGCACTCCGCACCGCAGAAGTGATCCCGGTCAACCCACAAGACGACGGCATCACCTCTGATACATTCATCATCAAAACGATCGCAACCGATCGCGATCAAATCGGCGCGTCGATCTCGGCCTCGTTCATCGATTACCTCGATGTTCCGCCGCCATTGACCTTTGTTGATTCTGCGGTCGAACAAGCGAGCGATGCTCCGGTCTATCCGATTCTCGAAGATCGGCTCGGGGTCAACATCGGACGCCCGGATATCCGCAACGATGTCTCCGCATTCTCCGGCGGCGTAGCAATCTATATCGAACACCTCGCGCCGGCACAATCGCTCGAACAGCTCGAAAGCCGTCTGAGCATCACCCGCCAGAAGGATGACTTCACCGATATCGTTGGACGCAAGACCAACCTGATTATCACCGAAGGCTCGCCAGATGCGGTCGAATCATTCGTGATCGTCGTGCTTGATTCCGGGCTCGACTTCTTCTCCAACGCCGACGCATGGCGTTCAGAGGTTGCCGGTCGTGAATGGGACTTGGTCCGCGCTTCGTTGGCCAACTCATCGGACCAGTTGAGTGTCCAGACCTTCTCGCCAGCGATCGCTGAGAACTTCCGTGCGACCGCGTTCGCAGCCGTGCTGCTCTCGTTGTTGTTGATCCTGATCTATATCTGGGTCCGCTTCGGTTCGGTTCGCTATTCGGCAGCAGCAATCGTCGCCCTGACACACGATGTGTTGTGTGTCATCGGTTTCCTTGCTCTGGCCGAGATCATCTACGAGAATCCTGCCTTCGCAGGGATCACCAGGTTCTTAATGATCGAGCCATTCAAGATCGACCTCAATCTCGTCGCTGCGTTGCTGACCATTATTGGTTATTCGCTCAACGATACGATCGTGATTATGGACCGTATCCGTGAAAACCGTGGGAAGCTCTCCTACGCATCGAGGGCTGTCATTAACCGGTCGGTCAATGAAACAATCTCGCGTACGTTGATCACCTCGGGCACCACGCTCCTCGCGGTATTCCTCCTCTATACCAGAGGCGGACAGGGTGTCCATGCGTTCAGTTTCGCGTTGCTTGTTGGCATCCTTATCGGTACCTATTCCTCGATCGCGGTTGCTTCGCCTTTGGTTTGGTCCCGCAAGAAGGACATCTCGATGCGTAAGGCAGCCGAAGAGGCCGAAACACTCACTGTTATTGATGGCTGATTCACGAACATCGGGCCGACATATCCAGTAGAATCAATGGAGACCCAAACTCTCCGAGGATTTGGTTATGGACGAACGATCATCAAGAATATTCTTTGGTCTTTGCATGCTTGTGCTTGTATGGATTGGTGTCTACTGGATGTGGCAGCCAGCGCGTGAGCAAGAGCCGGTCATCACCTTCGCTATCCAACCGGTTGATGAAACCGAGGCGCCAAAACCGGACTCGCAGAGCGAATCAGCACAAGAGCCAATCGCTGATCCAGAACCAGAACCGATTCGCCAATCGGTCATCAAACCCGCACCACGCCTGATCCCACCAGAGTTCACCGACCACATCGTCGGGCCCGACGAACTCATGCAAACCATCGCCAAGCAATACTTCGGATCAATCGACGACTGGACGATCATCGCCAAGGCCAATCCAAAGATCGATCCGCGCAAGCTCAAGCCCGGCATGGTGCTCCGGATTCCCAAGGACAAAACCAATATTCAAGGGAAACTCGTTGGCGAAGATGTCGAGCCCGGTGTGATCACCCCGCACACCAACGATGGATCAAAGGTCATCGAATATATTGTCCAATCTGGCGATTCCCTGTCGAGAATCTCCCTCCGAATCTACGGCTCCTCTCGCTACGCACAGTTCATCTTCGAATCCAACCGCGACACAATGCGCTCGATTGATTCGATCTCAATCGGTCAACTCCTCAGGCTCCCCC
>CAJXXI010000181.1 GCA_913062615.1 uncultured bacterium
CGACTGAACTCCCGAAATATGTGCTCGATCCTGGTTGCTGGGGAGCAAATCTCGCGATTTGTTGCCCAGTGACTAAGTCAAATACATACACAAGGCCTTCGCGTTCTCGATGATCAAAGTTCAATACCCTTGTTGTGATGATTGCCTTTGACCCGTGAATTCCTATGGAGTACCCAAAGAGATCATCCTCAACCCCATCTGCGAGTTTCAGCTTCCACAACTGTTCTAAAGTTTGCGCATCGTACACATACACTGCCCCTGCATGATCCGCAGCGTCGTTATCGAGAATTGCACTCGCAAGAATATATTGATCGTTTGCGGCCAACCTTGATCCGAAGGATGTGTACTGAGAACTGCCTTCGAGAGAAAGTCTGAACACTTGTTGCCCTGATTCCAAATCAAACAAATACACGCCTTCGTCGCTGCTATCTGCGGGATTCCAACCATTCCCTACGATCGCACGGGTCGAGTTGATCGCTACAGAGCCCCCAAATCCGAGAAGGTTATGCCCATCCAAAGCAAGCAATCTCGCAAGTTCCACCCCCGTCTCAGCATCGAATAAAAATGCTGAGCCAGAGTTGTTCGCGAGCACATCATCCGATTGTGCTCCGACGATAACAACATCTCCCCACTGTGCGATGGATCCGCCATACTGACTGGAAGAAGACACTTCGGCGGGCTCTAACTTTGCCACCTCTTGATATTCGCAAGGTTGACCGTATGCGGAAGCCGCGGTAATCCCGCCCAATATCAAATAGATATTCATCCATCTCATTTTTTTTACCAACATATTCCAACTCCTTAAATGCGAATATTATAATCATTCCAATCAAACATACGCCACCACGAACAACTGGTTCCATGAAAAAAAGTCCCATTTGGGACTTGTAATGCACATATTGTACGCGTCGATTACTTCAACTCGCCCATCGAAGCTGCGAGGATGTCGCAGGCGGCTTTGAGATCTTTCTTGTCGATCATCTCGGTCACAGTATGGATGTACCGGGTGCCGACGGTGATGCCGATGGCTTTGGCTCCGGCGGCGGCCTGTTGGGCGGCTGCACCGTCTTGCCCGCCGGCGGCCAAGATTGACCGTTGGTATGGGATACGGTTCTTTTTGGCGATCTTTTCTACGGTTTGCACCATGTCGTAGTCGGAGATGAAGCTGCCGTCCTTGATGTGGAGGGCAAAGCCCTTGCCGTGGTTGGTGACGGTTTCTGCTGCGGGGACACCTGGGGTGTCGCAGGCGAGCGTGACATCGATGCCGAAGCCATAATCTGGCTGGACGGCGAATGATGCGGTCTTGGCTCCACGAAGCCCGACTTCTTCTTGGGTTGTAAACGCAACAACGATCTCGCAGGCGTGCCCGGTTTTCTTCTTGATAAGCTGGCGGACGGCTTCTATCCCGAGCCAACACGCGACGCGGTTGTCGAGTGCCTTGGAGACACACTTGGTGCCGAGTTCGAGGAACGGCTCATCCATGACGATGTAATCGCCAATCTGGAAGTTTTTGTTGACCTGAGCTGCGGACATGCCGGTGTCGATGAAGAACTCTTTGACGGCAGGGATCTTGTTGCGATCTTCAGGACCCGAGATGTGCAGCGGACGCCCGCCGGGGTTCATGATTGCTTTGAAATCGCCGTTTTCTGAGCACACGAGGACTCGGCGCGAGAACAGGTTGCGTGGGTCGAACCCGCCTGCAGGATTCACCCAGAGGAACCCCTTGTCGTCGATGCTTGAGACATAGAACCCGATTTCGTCCATGTGACACAGGAGCATGATGGTCTTTGAATCGCCCTTGCGGATCACGCCTTTGGCGGTGCGGGCTTTGCGCCTGCAGATGAGCGAGCCCATCGCGTCTGTTTCGACGGAATCGAAAAGCCCGCCAATTTCGGATTCGATGAGTTCGCGGACGCGTTCTTCGCGACCTGGGACGCCGGGCATTTCACAGAGGCGTTTGAGAAGATCAATATTCACGGGTGACTCCTTGTCGATGTATGTATGAGACCGATTGTTCAGTTTTCGTACTACTGTTGAACAGATACTAGGTTGCACAATCTCGATTTTGGAGAGAATGATGTCCTAGTATCTTGATCCTATGCCTGATATGCCCCACCAATCGCCGATGCTCGAAAATCACACTGAACGCGATGCGTTCTTTTTGCCTTACGGTGCGCCAGACCACCCAAGCCATGTAGTTGAAACCTTTGGCGATCTCGACATGGAATACGCCGCGATCCGCAAAGGGTGCGTGATCTTTGATCTGCCCCATATTGGGACAATCGAACTGACGGGCGACGAACGCGGCAACTTCCTCAACAACATGCTCACCGAGAAGGTCGATGATCTCAAAGCTGGAATGAGCAAGCGAGCGTTCTGGCTCAATCGCAAGGGGCGGATTGATGCGGATATTCGGGTTGCACAGCTCGAAGATCGCATGTTCTTTTCGCTCGATCGTCATCTGTGCAAGGCGACCGCCGAGACACTCGATTCGTTCGTATTTGCGGAAGATGTAGAACTTGTGGATGCGAGCGACCGGATGTATCGGGTGGGTGTTCATGGACCGACCGCGGGCAGGTTGGTTACGCTGGCTGCTGGTGATACCGATTCGATCGTCGAGTCGCTAACAGAATATACGAATGCACAAGTGACCATCGCGAGTGTGGATGTGTTTGTAGATCGCGAAGACTTGACCGGGGAGATCGGGCTTGAGCTCTGTATGGCACGCGATGACGCTGCCAAGGTGTATGAACGATTGCTTGAAGTTGCCGAGCAACACCCTGAACTCAAAGCCCGCGAGACCGGATGGCTTGCAATCAATGCGGCGCGGATCGAAGCCGGGCATCCGATGTTCAATATTGATTTTACGGAGACAAACCTGCCTGTGGAATCGGGGATTATTGAAGACCGGGTGAGCTTTACCAAGGGGTGCTACCTTGGGCAAGAAGTTGTCGCACGGATGCACGCTCGCAAGGCGTGCAATAAAAAAATTATCGCCTTGAAGGTCGAAGGCGAGCAGGTCACCACCGACCAGCAAGAAATCCATCAACCCAACGGCGGCTCGCAGATCTTTGAGCCCGGAAAAGAAGGCGAAACACCGATCGGGAATGTGACGAGTTCGACGATCTCGCCGATGCTTGGCGCGGTGCCGATCTGCTTTGCGATGGTCAAGGCCTCGTGCATGAAACCCGGCACAAAGCTTATTGTCAGTGCCGAGGGCAAACTGGTGCCTTGTACTGTGCAGGAATCACTTGTGTTCTGGGCCAAGCCCGACGCACACGGATAGTTCTACCGCTTGCGATAGTGCAGCTCGATGTCGTTGTCGATCTGCTTTGTTCGGACAAGATCAAAGCGGCGCATGTCGATGAGCTTTGGGGCATCGCGCCCAACTGCGACCGCCTTGGCTTGGTCGTCGCCCATGATCCCAGGCGCAAGGTGCACGATTGCTTCGTTGATCAGGTTGTGCTCGACCAACGATCCAAGAACCCTCGGCCCGGCTTCGACCATCAATGTGGTGATGTCATGCTCGGTGGCGAGTTTGGCCAAGACAGCTTTGATATCAAGACCACCCGCGACGATGGGTGCTTGAATGATTGAACATTTGGTATTGCTGAGTTTTGATGGATCGGCGGTGCAGACAATCGTCGGAACTTCGTTCGCCGATTGAATCAGCTTTGCGTTCGGATCGATTTGGCCGTGGGTGTCGAGGATGACACGCTTGGCGACCTTGCGGATAGATCGACAATCGCGGGCGGTGAGCATCGGGTCGTCTGCGATCGCGGTGCCGATCCCGATCATGATCGCATCGACCTTGGCACGCAGACGATGGACCCGCGATCGACAGCGTGGATTAGAAATCCATTGGCTCTCGCCAGAGCGTGTGGCGATTCGCCCATCGAGTGTTTGGGCCCATTTGGCAATGACCCAAGGCTGCCCGGTCTCGACGCGATGGATAAACGGATCGCTCAGATGCGTCGCGTTTGGGCTGATGTCAATGAGTTCGACCTCGACGCCCGCTTCCTGGAGGATTTGGATACCGCCACACGATACATCGGCGGGGTCTATCTGTGCGATGACGACGCGTGCGATCCCGGCTTGGATCACGGCTTGAGTACACGGCGGCTGCTTGCCCGTGTGCGAACAGGGCTCGAGTGTGCAATAGAGCGTCGCCCCTCGCGGATCGTTCCCCTGTGCTTTGGCGTTGGCGAGTGCAACACGCTCGGCGTGGAGAGCACCGAACCTTGCGTGGTGCCCGATGGCAATGACTTGATCATTCTTGACGATCACCGCCCCGACCATTGGGTTGGGTTCGACATGCCCGAACCCGCGCAGTGCACACCTGGCTGCGAGATCAAGATAATGCTTTGTACGAAGGGAATCATTCATGCGAGGCGCACCATGGCTTGGCGTTCTTCTTTGGTCACTTCGTCGTGCATATCACTGAGCCATCGGCGG
>CAJXXI010000182.1 GCA_913062615.1 uncultured bacterium
GAGGTGGGACTTATGAGTGGGCTGTTTCATCCCCATCAATATCAAACTCGTCTCATCGAAAACTCACAAACCCGGCAGCAGCCTGCCCCATCTTCTCGTTGTGCACACCCCGGAGTGTTCGTTTCTTGCATGGCTCCTTGGCGACAAGCGCCCTGCATGCAATCTTCCGAACCGGTTCACCGGCGGGATCAATCCATGACCCCATGACCGGCAGCTTTCATTCCGTTTGTTTGCTGACCGTCCCCTGCGGGTGCTTTCATTAGGCACGCCAAGCGAGATGCTTCGTGCCGCTGCCGTGGTGGTTTGTGAGTATTTTCCTTTCTGAATCTATCTATCATTCATTCTATTGTTTCTTAGCTGCATCCCAGCGAGTTGCCACAGTTGAGACACTTGTAGCATGTCCCGGATCGAACCGTGATCGTTCCGCAAACATCGCAAGGCGGTGAATCGCCCGAAGATTCCAACGCCATCGAGAGTGTTGCACTCGCAGATCGTTGCGTGTGTGTATCAATCGTGGTCACCTTGGTGTGTTTTCCAGTCTCGATTGCGGTCTGGGAGATATGGGTCTCAGAAACAACCGAATCCTTCACCTCGATCACACGATCGCTCGCGTCGGGTTCGGCAGTGGTGATCCGCCGAGTCACCAAGGTGGTATCGCTTGGAACGCTCGAGCTCTCGGGTCGCTTGGGCGCGTTGGCTTCGCGGTACCCTTCGATGAACTCCATACCGAGCCAGCGGAAGATGTAATCGACCAATGACTTCGCAAACGGGATATCCCGGTTGGTGGTCATGCCCGATGGCTCGAAGCGTTGATGAGTAAACTTCTTGACGAGGCTTTCGAGCGGCACGCCGTATTGCAGCGCGACCGAAGTCGAGGTGCCAAGTGAGTCCATCAATCCACCAATAGTCGAGCCTTCTTTGGCCATGGTGATAAAGAGCTCGCCAGGCATGCCGTCTTCATAAATGCCACAGGTGAGGTAGCCCTCGTGACCGGCGACATTGAACTTGTGGGTGATCGAACGACGGGTGTCTGGAAGGCGACGACGCATCGGACGATGCACGATCTGAACTTCCTTTTTGATCACAATACGAACATTCTCGTTGCCTGCTGCTTCGGCGAGCTCGACCACATCATGGGCAACCTCATCGAGTGCGGATGCGAGTTCGAGATCGTCGACCACCTCATCGACATCGAGTTTATTCTCGGTATCACTCTTCGAGTTCAAAGGTTGACTGAGCTTGCACCCGTCTCGGTACAACGCGTTGGCCTTGAGGCCGAGTTCCCAACTCTCGCGATACGCATTCTTAATATCATCAAGAGTTGCATCATTGGGAAGATTGATGGTCTTGGAGATCGCACCGGAGATGAAAGGCTGGGCACCGGCCATCATACGGATGTGCCCGCCAGCGGAGATCAACCGTGTGCCGGTGTTGCCGCAGGTGCTGGCGCAATCGAACACAGGGAGATGCTCATCTTTGAGGTGCGGCGCACCTTCGATGGTTTGGGTGCCGCAGACCAACTCGTTGAGCTCTGCGATCTGTGCACCGGTCAACCCAAGGAACTTGAGTGCGTTGAACGCAGGATCAGCCTTGGCAACATCTGGACCGATCCCAATGCGGGTAAGGGTGTCGTCGCCGAGCCCCCACGCACTGAATGCCATGCCCAGCTCGAACGCGCCCGGGAGCTGATCGGTGATCGCTTGAAGATCATCCTCGTTCATACCCTGCTCAGTAAGCCATGCCGCGAGCGATACACCGGCGCTGTCGGAGACAGACTTGGGCATTGGGACATGTAGATTGAGCGTGCCGAGGATATATTGCGTCATCAATCGACGTTGGTCCTCGTCGTATCCCAATGCCTTGAGCGCCGGATCGATCGACGCGTTGGCGATCTTGAAGTAGCCGCCGCCGGCGAGTTTCTTAAACTTCACAAGCGCGAAGTCTGGTTCCACTCCGGTCGTATCACAGTCCATCAGCAGACCGATGGTGCCCGTTGGCGCGATGACGGTGGTCTGGGCGTTGCGGTATCCGAACTCTTCACCAAGTTCGAGGGCTTCGTCCCATGCGGTGGTCGCGTGAAGGAGCAGGTCCATCGCATTGCCCAAGGGCACCTTGTGATCGCGGATGAGTTCATGATTGATGGGGACGGGTGCGATGCGGATATCTTCGTACTCGCCGCTGTCGCGGGCGACCCCCATCGCTGCTCGGCGATGGTTGCGGATCACACGGAGCATCGAGTCCTTCTCAACTTCGTATCCGGCGAATGCGCCGTGCTCGCCGGCCATTTTGGCGCTCATGCTATAGGAACGCCCGGTCATGATCGCGGACAAGCACCCACAGATCGCGGTGCCTTGCTCGGAATCATAAGGGATACCGGCCTGCATCAGCATCGCACCGAGGTTGGCGTAGCCAAGGCCGATGGTGCGATAGTTAAAGCTCAGTTCCGCGATCTCGCGTGATGGGAATGCAGCCATCAGGACGCTGATCTCAAGAACCATCGTCCAGAGATCGACGCCGTGCTCGAACCCATCGATGTCAAACTCGCGGGACTCGGAATCGTAGAACTTGAGGACATTCAACGACGCGAGGTTGCACGCCGTGTTGTCGAGGAACATGTACTCGCTGCATGGGTTGCTTGCGTTGATACGACCGGCGCTTGGGCAGGTGTGCCAATCGTTGATGGTCGAATCGTACTGCACGCCCGGATCGGCACAGCGCCAGGCGGCGTAGGCGACATCGTTCCAAAGTTCGTTCGCGTCGATGGTGCCAGCAACCTCGCCGGTCGTGCGGAAGGTGGTCTCCCACTGTGCACCCGCATCGACGGCATCAAAGAACGAATCGGGGATGCGGACGGAGTTGTTCGAGTTCTGACCCGCGACGGTGCCGTAGGCTTCGCCGTTGAAATCAAAGTCGAGCTTGAGCCCCAAGCGTTCGGCGGTCTCGCCCACGGTTTCGGTATCGAGTTCCGATGCCTTCTGATCCGCGATGACCTTCATGCCTTCGACGAGCGCCGCGACCTTGATCTCTTCGCGGACCTTCCAGTTGACGAACTCGTGGATATCTGGGTGATCCATATCCAAGCAGACCATCTTGGCAGCTCGGCGAGTGGTGCCGCCGCTCTTGATCGCACCGGCGGCGCGATCGCCGATTTTGAGCCAGGACATCAAGCCCGATGAGTTGCCGCCACCTGAGAGCAGTTCGTTGGAGGCGCGGAGGTTCGAGAAGTTGGTGCCGGTGCCGGAACCATACTTAAAAAGCCGAGCTTCGCGCTGCCAGAGATCCATGATCCCGCCCTCGTTGACGAGCGAGTCATCTACAGACTGGATAAAACAAGCGTGCGGCTGGGGATTCGAGTACGCATCGGTGGCCAGTTCTGGTTCGCCCGAATCTGGATCGACGATCCAGTGACCCTGTGCCGGGCCGCTGATGCCGTAGGCGAAGTTCAAACCCGTGTTGAACCACTGCGGCGAGTTGGGCGCACACATCTGGTGCACCAGCATGTAGACCAGCTCGTCGTAGAACGCGGTCGCGTCCTCGGCGGTGTCGAAGTACTCGTGCTTCTCGCCCCAGTGCTTCCAGCAACCAGCGAGGCGATGGATCACCTGGCGGGCGGAACGCTCTGGACCGGTTTTGGTCGAGCCGTCGTCGTTGGTCAATACATCCGAATCGCCCGGCAGCGCGTACTGCTCTGCGAGCTGAGGCACCCCGGCCTTACGGAAGTATTTGGACACCATGATGTCGGTGGCCAGCTGGGAGAACCCAACAGGGACCTCGGCATCGGGCATCTCAAAGACAACCGAACCATCTGGGTTTGAGATTCGACTCGATCGCGTAGTCCATTGTGTGGCTGCGAACGGGTCTTGACCTTCCGTGGTGAATCGACGAGTAATTTTCATGAGCGACAAACCTGTTTAGTAAATGTGTAAATAAATATAACTGCAAATATGAAAGACAATCAAAGAATCATCCGGGACGGTTTTTAGGGTCGTTCCCGTGGCTTCGTCTATCCTGAATCACTCCATCTTTTTTGTGAATCACAACTTCATCGCCATGCTTTTTGGCAATTTCAGTCACCTTCTTAATTGCATCTGCTTTTGTGTCGCCAACCGCAGATGAACGCGAAGCACCTTCACGCTTACCTTTCCACTTGCCGTCATCGGCATCATAAGTGATATGGATATTCTTGTTATTAGGCATTGCCGTCTCCTTCAGTCGCTATGTCCTGAACACCCCCTGTTGAGATGTCATAGACAACATCATTCCAATCCAAATCCAGCTTGATTTTCAAACCAGAAAACTTCAACTCAACCATTACCATCTTCTCTTCTGTCTCTGTTGGAGGAACTGGTTCCGATGAAGGCTTG
>CAJXXI010000183.1 GCA_913062615.1 uncultured bacterium
CGACCATGCTCGCCAACTTCTTGGCGATGGGAAAAGAGTTAGCTGCAAAGCGCTAGAACAACAAAGCAGCAAATACGACAAAATACACGGTGCTCAGTAGGTGATCGATTTCATTCTTCTCTGATTAGCTGCTTTTTCTCCGCCGCCTTCTTATGATGCAGGCATGATTCACCCAGAGCCAACCACCAAGATCGACCCCACACTCGCCCGAGGCACCATCATCGAGGTCCGCGATGCGACCGCCAACACGCCCGCGCAGCTCGTGCTGAGTTTTCCAAACAACAGCTACAAGACCGCACTCGAAACGAGTGATGATATTGAGATGCTTCGCTCGCATCTCGGGGAGATGGTCATGGGACGGATATTCGCCAAAGCCCGCCGGGTTGATCAGCCTCAGGCGGGCGGGCGACGAATCGATCCATGCTTTGGGGCGCCCCGCCGAGTAATGGGCACGGTGGTCGGCATTGACCCAGTCGCCAATGTGCTGGTGATGGATGCAGGAGCACCGGTGGTGCTCACAATGACCGCACCAGGGCAAGAGGCAAAGCAGTTTGCCGATGCAGACTTTGTCGCGTGCGATGTCATGCCCGGTGCGAGTTTCTCGATTCAAAAATGAGCGACCAAGCCGGGATGACGAGGGCTCCAGATTTTCATTGTATTGGTGCGCAGTAAGCTGCGACGACTTGGTTGCACGCTGTCCTCGGATCGTCACCGAGGCATCTTTGCATTCGCAAAGCCCGGCGAAATCTGTGGTGATATCAGCCCGTCCTCTGTACGCATGCCGATGCGAGGTATTGATCATGTCAAAACGGATGAACCCGGATATGTATGTACTGATGCTTGCTCATGTTGCGAACAATCCCGATTGGAAAGCGCCGAGCTTCTGCGCGTAAATGTGATGAGCAATCAGAGCCTTAATACCTTAAACAAGGGGGGGGATTTGGGGGGCTGGGTAGTTTGGCTCAAACTTCCCGCAATGCGAGGCTTTGTTCATGATCGATGATGTTTGTCCGTACTATCCGCCAACTTGTCATTGGTGGAGACCAACATGTACGATTTGAAAAAACCAGCGTTCTTCTTGTTGTTGCTCATTGGGCTGGGGCTCTCGAGTGCTCTTGCCAATGAGTCTACTGATACCGCCGATGGAACCGCCAACGACAACGCACAGAGCGATGGCGCCGAGATGTATGTCGAGCCTTGGATGTATATCTCGTTTCCCGATGGCGGTATCTATTCAATGCGTGAAGTGCTCAAAGTTGGAACACCCGGATGGGATGCGTTCGCTCTTGCCGGGTATCCGATCGAAAACTACGATCCCACAGATATTTTTATGACCAATACGCTCAGGAACAGTTCTGGGATCGTGGTGCTCATGCTCGCTCAGCACTGCTTGGGTGATTTCAATGATGACGGGGTAGTCGACGCGCGTGATATTGTGCTCTATGCCCAAGCGTTTCTTGAGGGCGATCTGGCTGCAGACCTGACAGGCAACGGCATCATCGATATCTTCGACCAGCTCTTCTTCATCGAACTCGCGAACACGGGATGCATGGAGATCTGATCACTCGATCCGCGGATCGATCCACTTGTAGAGCACATCGACGATCAAGTTAAACACAATCAGCATCGTCGCGAATACCAAAACCACCCCGATGATCAAGAACAGGTCCTTGTTCTGGACCGCGTTGACGAAGTGCTCGCCCATGCCCGGCACCGTGAAGACCCGTTCGATCACGAACGACCCGGTCATCGCCATCGCGGTCGCAGGGCCGAGAAAACTGAGCACAGGCAAGAACGCATTTTTCAGGGCGTGCTTGAGCAAGACCGAATATTCGGGTGCGCCCTTGGCGCGGGCGGTGCGGATGTAGTCTGCCCCGAGCGCGTCGATCATGCCCATGCGGGTCAATCGCGCGATGTACGCCGCGAAGGGCAACGAGAGCGCGAACGCGGGCAAGATAATGCTTGATGGCGTACCCCATTGAGCGATCGGGAACCATCCGAGCCAGAGCGAGAAGACCAACAGAAGCACCGTGCCAATGACAAAGCTGGGCAACGAGATGCCGATCATCGAGATTGAAAGCGTCGCCAGATCCGCAAACGAGTTGGGCTTGACCGCGCCGATGACCCCCGCCCCGATGCCGATGAACAGCGCGATGAGAATCGCTGATGCGCCCAGCGTCACTGAAACGGGGAACGTGTCAGCGATGAGTTCATTGACCGTTTTATCGTCGTACTTGAGCGAAGGACCAAAGTCGAAGATCGGGCGAGCGGGCATCGGAACGCCTTCGGATTGGGCCAATACGCGTTCACGCTCGATCCGCCCGGAGAATAGATCCGTTGCGTATTTGATCCCGGTCGCGCTGGTCAGATACGACACATAGAACTTCGGGAATGAATCGAGGTTGTATTGCTTGTTCATCTGTTCGATGACTTCAGGCTTGGGTCGTTTTTCTGGATTCTCAAGCGGGTTGCCAGGCACCGCCCACGCGAGGGTGAGCGTGATCGTGTAGATCACAATCAGGATAAATGGCAACGCGATGAGTCGGCGAACGATGAGGGTCATCATGGCGATGCGCCCTCCGCCGAGTGCAGGCCGTTCATGGGCTTGGGTTCGTTGGTGCCCCGCTCGTCGTCCATGATGTCAACCAGATAGGCGTTCTGCTTGGTGCGTGGATGCGTCGAGAGCCCGGTCACCTTGTGCGGATCGAACATATAGATCGTCGCATAGTGAAAAATCGGGATCAAAGGCAAGTCTTCCTCAACAAGTACCCGCTCGGCTTCGCTCAACAACTCCATCCGCTTAACCGGGTCAAGCTCGTATGCCGCTTGGTCGAGCAACGCGTCGTAGGCGGGGTTGTTGTAGGCGCGGTCGTTGTTGCCGTCGGTTGAATAGTTGATGTCCAGAAAAGTGGTGGGGTCGCCATAGTCGCCAAACCAACCGGCGCGGGCGGTCATGTAATCCTTGTTTTTCAGGTCTTCGCGGAAGATTTTAATCTCGTTCTGTTCGAGCTTGGTCTTGACCCCAAGGTGCTGCTGCCAGCTCTTGGCGATCGCTTGGGCGATCAGGTCATGCCCGGAATCTTTGTTAAACGCCATCTCGACGATGAAATCATCGGGGAAGTTGGCCGCTGCCAGCAGCCCGCGAGCTTGGGCAATAATCGCATCACGCTCGGCTTGGTTCTTGGCATCGCCGATGTTTGGCAACCCTGTGGGCGAGGTATATCCCCCGATCGAGCCCGGCGGGATGAGTGTTGATGCCGTGGGTTCGCCGAGCCTGCGGACCTCGTCGGCGACCGATCGTTTATCAACACACATCGCAAACGCCCTGCGGACGCGCGGATTGAAAAACGGATTCGCCTGCCCATCGGGCAGCTTGGGCTTGCAGTTGAAGTTATAAAAATAAGTCCCAAACGACGACACCGCATGCGTGTGGGCGCGAGGATCAGCAGGCAAGAGCCGATCAATTGTGAACTGATCGAGCTCTTGATCGCGATAGCGTTGGACTTCTTCTTTGTGTTCTTCGAGGAACTCGAGCTTCTGGGCGACCATATCGCCGCGATAGGGTGCTGTCACATCGGCGATCCAGTCAAGTGCGCCGGTTTGGTACGCCAGCACCCCCGCGTTGGGATCGGTTATCGAAGGCATCAATATCGAGTTGATCGCGATCTCATCTTTGTTCCAATAGTGCTCGTTCTTCTCCATCCGCATATCGCGTTTCCTGCGCCATACGGTGAGGACGAATCGCCCATTGGAGATCAGCACCTTGGGCTTGGTCCAGCCGGGTTTGCGGATGAGCCTGGCCGTCACCGGGTCGGGGCGTTCATACTGCGAAACCAAAGGCTCATACACCGGCGAAAACACCGCAAACGCGCACAGCTCTAAAAAATAAGGCACCGGATGATCGAGCGTGATGATCAGCGTGTGGGGATCAGGAGCGTTCATCGCGACAAGCTCGTCGAACTTGGCTTTGGTCTCGTTCCAAAGCTCGTAGGCGCCCTGCTGACGATCACCAGCCGAGTCGAACGCCCGATCGGGGAACTCTTCGAGTTGTTGCTGGCGCCACTCATAGAGCTCGGATGCACCCTTAATGTTCATGAACATGTTGACATAGTCAGAGACCAAATCCGGGAGCATCGCCCGCCGCCATGAGTACCGGAAGTCTTGGGCGGTGACGGGCTCGCCGTTGGACCATTTGGCGTTGTGGCGGAGATGGAAGGTGTAGACGGTGCCATCGGGCGAGACCTCCCAAGACTCGGCGACCGCCGGGATAATCCCAAAGTCGTCTGAGAGCA
>CAJXXI010000184.1 GCA_913062615.1 uncultured bacterium
GCATGATGGCTCCTGTTGTTTGGGGCAGTGTATCAGATTTCGTGGGGGAATGAGGAAGAGAAGATACGAAGAGCTCCCCCCCGTCATGCTTCGCATGCCACTCCCAAAGAAGGCCTAGGTGCGGAGAAAGAAGTGAAGGCTCAGGAGGGAATAGAAGCTGTGTGCAAAAAAGAACCGCCCGGGTAACGCACCCGAGCGGTTCAAAGGGAAACGGATGTATTGTGCAAACGCCTTGCCGGAGCGATGGTGTTGAAGAGGGAATCAACAGCCGGATGTTCGCACCCGGCAAGGCGTAGAGGGATTAATGATTAGCCGGTGACGAATCCCGCCGTCGCTCCACCGCCGACGGCGATAGAGTGCCCGGTGATGTAGCTGGACTGTTCGGACGCAAGGAAGATAACCGACGGTGCAACCTCATCGGTTGTCCCGGGTCGTCCTTGCGGGATGATTCCGTTGAATCCATCCGTGTTGCCGCCGGTGGCGCTTTCGAGCATGGGCGTTACGATCGGCCCGGGCGCTACGGCATTGACCCTGATGTTGTCCTTAGCGACCTCGAGTGCAATGGATTTAGTGAGCCCTTCGACAGCGAACTTAGAAGCGACATAGGTGCTCATGTTGGCGACGCCACGGGTTCCCAAGACAGAAGATGTATTGATGATTGACCCGCCGCCGCGTTTGCGGAGCGCGGGGATCTGTGCACGCAGCGCGTTCCACACACCACGCACATTGGTGTCAAAGATGGTGTCGTATGAGGAGTCATCGACATCGGTGATTGGCCCGGATTGACCATCGGTGCCGGCGTTATTGAACGCGATGTCGAGCCCACCAAACTCAGAAACCGCGAGGTCGACGAGTGCTTGCGCTTGGGCTTGGTCGGTGACATCGGTCTTGAGGAAGACCGCCTTGCCGCCGTTGTCGCGGATGCGTTGTGCGATGGCTTCGCCTTGCTCTTGGCGACGGGCGCCCAGGACGACGGATGCGCCGGCCTTTGCGAATGCGATGGCGGTGGTTTCGCCGATGCCTGAGGATGCACCAGTGATGATTGCTACTTTGTTTTCGAGTGCTTGTGTCATTTTATCAGTTCCTGTTCTGTGCGTTGTGCACGAGTGTGTGGCTGTGGTTGTTTTCGAGAGAAATCAAGCGAGTGCCGGCTCTGAGGGAGTCCATCCAAGCGGCTCGAAGACCTCATCGATGTCTGCTTCGATCATGTGATTGGCGTAGTTGGTGAGGGTCTTGATGGAGACGAGGAGGACGACTTCGAGGGCGGCCTTCCTGCTCCAACCCGCGGCGATGAAATCATTAAACTCTTGGGCGGTTGCTCTACCCCTGCTCGAGACGGTGATCTCGGTGAATACACGGAGCGCTTCGAGCTTGGGATCTTCGAGTGGCTCACTCGCCCGGAGCGCATCATCGAGTTGATCCGGGACGCCGCCTTTTCGTCCGCCGGTGGAATGTGCGGGGACACAGTATGCGCATTGGTTGAGCACGCTTGCTGCCTGAAAGACAACATGGACTTGAAGGGGAGTGAATCCGGTCTTCGAGGTAATGCCATAAAGGTCAAGAAGCGTTTCACCGGTGATCGGGGATTCGGCGAACGTGTTGATGAGGTTGGGAACAAAGCCCATGCCTTTTTCAGCTCGCTCAAAGAGCTTGCGCGCATCGCCCGTGGCGGTTGCGGGATCGATAAGTGTGTAGCCGTTGATCATTTTGTATTTCCTTTCATGCCCCGTGGGGCGGTTCCTGATTGCGAATCCCACGGAGGCCCTTTCGAGCCCGCATGGATGGTGGTTCTGATTACTTCTTCGACCATTCGAATGGCTTGGCGAACTCGTCGAGCTGGACCTCGGCGATGTCGCCGGCGATGTTGCTCATGATCTTCCACCCAATGACAGCGACGACATCGAGCGCCTGCTGACGGTCGTAGCCGGCTTCGAGGAATCGCTTGAGTGTGACCGGCGAGACCTGCCCGTGGGCTTGATAAATGTCAATGGAGAACTGACGGAGCGCTTCGAGCTTGTCGTCAGCGATTTTTTCATCGTTGCGGAGCGACTCGAGGACATCGTCAGGCGTCGGGAGAATGGTCTTGCCCACCATGGTGTGCCCCGCGATGCAGTAGGTGCACTCGTTGGCTCTGGAAATTGCAAGGGCAACAACATTAATCTCTGTCCCCGAGAGCGATCCGTGCTCGCTGAGGTTTTGGTAGGTCGTGATGTACGACTTGAGCAGCGCGGGCGAGTCGGCCATGACGCCGGCGAGGTTGGGGATGAAACCGAAGTTCTCTGTATAGAATCCCATCTCGTTTGCGACGGCAAGAGGTGCCGACTCGACGGTGTGGACCGCGAATCCCGTGCTTGTCCAGGCGGGTGCTGTCATTGCATTGGTTGCTAACCCTGCACCAGCGCCAATTGCGATGAGTGCGGTTGCCGATGCTGCGAGTATTCCTGCTTTTGCCAGTTTCATTTTGATCTCCTAAAGAAGTTTGATCAGTGTGTGCCGACCGATCGCGCCCGGCGACATGCCGGTGTTGATCTGTCTTGTCAGTGGTTGTGGTTGTGATTGTGGTTTTACTGTGTTATGCGGCGATGAGCTTGCCGTTCTTGCCGATGAGCTGTCCGGTCTCAAGATGCTGCTCAAACGATTTGAGCATCTTCCCGAGCATGAAGAACATCACTGGCTTCATCGCCAACCCCACGATCGGAGAGAGAACGCCGCCCTTGGCTTTGTAACTCATGTCCATGCGGATCTTCGTGATTTCTCTATCGACTGGTATCGCTTCGATCACAGCCGTCGCCGAGCTAAACGGCATGGTGCCCGCGGTGAGCTCGATGGTGATTGATCGCCCGGGATCGATGCTGGTGAGCTCTTCTTCGACGAATGCTTTGTCGTTGTAGAACTCACATCGGCGGGTATCACCGACGGCACAGGTTCCCGGCGTGCTCGTTGCCGTGGTCTTTCTGATAAACGGATTGAACCGATGAACCCCGCCGAAGTCTTCGATCAAAGGCCAGACGCGGTCGTGGGATACATTGATTGTTCGTGTTCGGTGTGCATGGGACATTGGTGTTCTCTCCGAATGTGGGTCGTGTTCGAAGAGGTGAACGTCGCTAGCCAACCGATTGTTCCGAAACTATCGAAAAATATCAAACTATTTGGTTAGTTATCTAAAAATGGTCCCAATTACGCCCGAAACTGTCCAACGAGGAGCTTAAAAGCCGCCTTTGCTTGGACTTCGGGGATCGGGGCAGCGGAGAAGCTGACGAGCCCGGTCTGGGCGATCTTGACGATCCAAGCGGCGGCTTCGATATTGATCCCCTCGCGGAGTTCACCCTTGTCTTTGATGCGTTGAAACACGCCACAGAATGCATGGTGGGCTTGATTGCAGACGGCGGATATTTTCTCTTTCGCAGCGGCATCAGCGCCGATCAGCGAGGTTGCCGCCATGTGCATCATGCAGCACTTGGAGTGCTCGTCCGAGTGCTGATACTCGATAATCATCGAGAAATAGCCCTCCAAAGCGTCGAGTGAATCAATGGCGTCGATCTTCGCGAGGTGCGGCTCGACGATTCGTTCGTGGTATGAGTCGAGGGCTTTGAGGTAGAGTTCGTGCTTGTCGCCGAAGGTGTCGTAGAGCGAGAAGCGGTTGATCCCCATGGCCGCGGTGAGGTCTGAGATGCTTGCAGCGTCGTAGCCTTTTTCCCAAAAGACACCCATCGCCTCGGCGAGGACGGTATCGGGATCGAATGACTTTGGTCTGGGCATATGTAAATCTCTTCTGTATGATACACGCCAAAGGAAATGGATTTATTCAGTCTCTTTGGTTTGATGCCAAGAAGACGCGTGTAGATAGGACTGCTTTGGCTTAGATTTACGGGTAAAGTGCGGGTCGAGAGGACCGAGAATCAATTACGGAACCGTCACCGATTTGTTGAGCCTGACGGATGATTCTCTGAGGATCAGCGCGACGATGACTTCGTCGCCAGCGTTTGTTTTGGTAAATGCGAACTCGCGGGTGACCTGTTCGCCCGGGGCGATGCCGCTGATTGATCTGCGCAGACGGGATTCGTTTGGCGGGATGGCGATGACTTCGAAGTCTTGTGCGATCTCGAGTTTGTTGGTGACATGGACTGCGATGATGGTGACCCCGTCGTCGCCTCTTTGTGCGGTGAGGCGCATCTCGATGCCGTCGAGCCCGAGTTCGATTGAGCGTTCGACGCGCATGAGTGGATAGTCTTTGTCCG
>CAJXXI010000185.1 GCA_913062615.1 uncultured bacterium
GGTATCGGCGAGATATTCTTAAGCCGAACGGTCACCATCGCAGAATCCAACGCTCCGAACTTGTTCGACGAGATCCCCATGTGCAAATACATAAAGTAAGACGGGCGCGAGTTCATCTGATCGATCCAACTCGGGATCGAATCCACGATCCGGATCATCTCTTTGCCCGCGCGGGTCAGTGTTTGATCTCCAACACCGAGTGCTCCCAATCTTGAGTTCGCGAATGCGCCGTACGCTTCGAGGGCATACACCCGCACGACGCCGGTATAGATGCGGATCGCCTCTTCTTGATTGCCCAACTTTTCGTTTGCTAAGCCTTTGATCAACTCAAGCATCGGCGAAGCAGGATACTCCAACGCCAACTCGATGGATTCGGTATACTTTCCCTCAGCGTACAACGCCATCGGTTCGATTAGTTTAAAATACGGCGCGATCGCGGGCACTGTTTCGACAAGCTGTTTGATATCTCCACGGATCTCATCGACATCAAGCTCCGAGATGGCACGCATCACCTGGAAATCTGCAAACGAGTTCACCAGCTTCATCAACAGCATGTTCTGATTGACCCCGCGGTCTCCCATGATCGAACCGATCGTATTGATCTCGATATTCACGGTTGATTGGATATCATCGAGCACCCGCTGGGTGAGCTCCTGATTTCCGAGATGGTACGAAGCGAGAAGCCGAAGCTTATCTACACCGAGTTCGTAAAGAATCTCTTCGGGCAGAAGCAGATCATCCGTAGGCAGTTCAAGCTCGATGTACGAATCGATCAACGCCTGCGCTTCTGCTCGGCGATCATCAAGAATCGGATTCAGGTCGTCAAGCACCCGCTGGGCCCCGTCGATCTGCCAGTTGAGCGCAAGCCGAATCTCTTCGACCATCGCTGGTGCTCGCCCGGATTCGATCTTGTACAAAGCGAGCGAGTTTTCAAGGAACCGGCGCGAAGACTCATAGGCCCCTTCGCGTGCCAAAATTCTGGCAATCGTCAAGTGCACATTGGCATCGAGCGGGTCTGCGAAGAGCAGCTTGAACTGATATTCAAGGAGCACCACTGGGTCGCTCGTCGCATCGCTATAAAACTGAGCCGCCAATAGTGCTGCGGGTTTGTTTGAAACATCAAGCTTCGTCGCCAGCAATAATCGCTCGGCAAATCCTTGCACATTGCCCGATTCTCGCTCGAGCAACGCCGCATCAAGCGCAAGCCGAGACCGGACTGAGACATCGAGCGACTTGCCCGCACTGCCCAAGAACCGATCGTACAGTTTCAATCGCCCTTCGACTGTCTGTTGTTGATTAATGACCGAACTCACCAGCCGAAGCTGGGCAACCGTATCACGCGGATCCGCCTTGATCACCCGGCGCGTCGCAACCATCATCGCTTGAAAGTCACCCGCCGACCATGCCGCCTCGACAACCCAACGTGCCAGCTCGGCATTCATCGGGTCTAAATCCGAAGCGATCGAAAGCAGCGTCGTAGCGAGTTGATAATCACTCGGCGAGGGCACCTGACGCAATCCAAGATCGAGCACCGTGTAGCGTGCCAAATGCGATGCGAGCACCGGATCATTCCCAAGGGATTGAGGCTCGCTCTGGGCGATACTCGTGCTCACAACAAAAATACCAACCGCAAAGCAGATCGGCTTGGTCAAAAATCGAATGGGGTGGGTCTGAATGGACATCATCGTTGGAACTGTTCCTCTTCTCGCTTGTTCTCTGGCTTGTTGTCTGGCTCGCCATCAAAGTCTACTCTGTGATTTGTGCACATCGGGCTACTCATGCCGCGCTCCATCCGACGATGGACGATACAGCAAGTACGCCAGACGATCCCAAAAAGATCACCCCAAGCACCCCTTCGATCATCCGAGCCATCACCAGATGCGCACTTGGGAAAACCCGATCGGCGATACAGAATAAAAACACAATCTGCCCAGCGCACAACGCTGCGATCCCCGCGCTTATCGAAACCGCCCGCGATTCGAGCATCCCCGCGTGAGGCTCGCCGATCAGCCACAACCCCAATACCGCGAGCGATAAGCTCCAAGGCAACGAGGCCAGCACCACCAATGACACACTCAACCATCTCTGCGTGGACACACGATTTCTCCGAGCCTGTTTGTACAAATCTGATCTACACGATGCATTATAGAGTGTTCAGAGCGTGCCCACACACAATATGTACACCGATATCTGGTGCCATGGTTAAAATCTCGAAAAGATATCTAACCATGATCCTCGAAAATCACTACAAACTGTTCGACTCGGCCAGTTTTAACCCAACGCCATCGCCATCAAGAACTCGGCATTGGTCTTGTGCTTGCCCAATCGGCTCTTGAGCAGCTCCATCGCCTCGACCACATTCATGTCCGCCAGGACCTTGCGCAGGCGGTACACCAGCTCAAGCTCCTTGGGATCCATCAGCAGCTCTTCACGCCGGGTGCCCGACGCCGCGACATCAATCGCCGGATAAATCCGCTTCTCGACCAATCGACGGTCAAGATGCAGCTCCGAGTTGCCCGTCCCCTTGAACTCTTCGAAGATCACCTCATCCATCTTCGATCCCGTGTCGGTCAACGCGGTGCCGACGATGGTCAATGAGCCGCCGCGTTCGATCGCACGAGCCGACCCGAAGAACTTCTTCGGGCGCTGGAGCGCATTGGAATCCAAGCCGCCGGTCATGATCTTGCCCGAATGCGGGATGTCGTTGTTGTACGCCCGTGCCAATCGCGTGATTGAATCGAGCAAGATGACCACATCATCGCCAAACTCGACCATCCGACGCGCTTTCTCGATCACCATCTCGGCAACCGCCACATGTCGGCCCGACTGCTCATCAAAGGTACTCGCCACCACCTCGACATCCTTGCCCACATTACGTTTGAAGTCCGTCACTTCTTCGGGGCGTTCGTCAACGAGAAGCACAAATATCTTCATTTCTGGATAGTTCGTATTGATCGCCGCCGTGATCTTCTGCATCAACACCGTCTTACCAGTGCGAGGCGGCGCAACAATCAGCGCCCGCTGACCCATGCCAATCGGTGAAACCAGATCCATGATCCGCATCTCGATATTCTCTGGGGCAGTCTCAAGGAACAACCGCTTGTCAGGGTGCATCGGGATCATGTCCTCGAAGTTCACCAGATCATGAGTTACGCTTGGGTCTCTGCCATTGATCTTCTCAACACGGAGCAACGCAAAGTACCGCTCGGATTCCTTTGGCGGACGAACCGCCCCACGAACCACCATCCCGCGCCGAAGCCCAAACCGACGAATCTGGCTCGGCGAAACATAGATATCATCTGGACCCGCAAGATAACTCAGCTCTGCGCTCCGCAAGAACCCGAAACCATCAGACATAATCTGAAGCGTGCCCTCGCCAAACATAATGCCAAGCTTGGCTGCACGCGCTTTGAGAATCTTGAAGATCAGATCCTGCTTTGGCAGCTGGTGGAACTCTTCGAGCCCCTCCTTATCGGCGACCTCCATCAGCTCGTCATGATCCATCCGCTGGAAGTCGGCGATCGTCAGCCCGTCGTCCTCGATCTTGCCGCCCGCTGCCGCCACGATGCGTTCGAGTTCCTCGGCTTCACGCTCGAGCTGCTCGTCAGATGGCAAGGTGCCCGCGGGATACGCGGCCGATACACGCGAACGCTTATTATTGCGATTCCCGCCGCCCTGGTTCTGCCCACCGCTCGGCGCCCCTCGCCGTTTCTTGTTCCGGTTCCGACGGCGACCGCCATCGCCATCGCCGCCATCATTACTGTTATTGCTGTTGCTTGAGCCGCCGCCATCACGATTACGATGACGCGATTGCCCGTCCGAGCCGCCCTCTGATCGATCACGCCTAGAGTCACTCCGACCCTCACGCACAGATTCCGACGCTTCTGGCTTGGGCGCCGATTCGGTCTTGGGCTCTGGTTTGGGCGCTGGCTTGGGCCCTGACCGTTTGGACTCGCCCTTCCCCTCGGGCACATGCACACTCGAAGACTTCGACACAAGCTTCTTGGGCGAAGGCTTGCTCGACACGCCCTTGCCCTCTGCCTTGGCACGCAGTTTGGCCATCGCTTTGGACTCTGGCTTTGACTCAGCAACCGTGCTGGTCTTCTTGGCAGGCGCCTTTTTCGTGGTGCTCTTTTTCTTGGTTGTTTTTTTCGTGGTCGCGCTCTTTGATGCGCCTGAATCTGCAACCGGGGTGGACTTGGCCATGAGAATGGTCCTCTTTGGTCTCGCTC
>CAJXXI010000186.1 GCA_913062615.1 uncultured bacterium
CGCAGCCCTCGACGAACTCACGCCTGCTGATCTGAGCAAGGTGATCACGATCCGTACTGTCGAGCACACCGTGAACGCAGCCGTCATTCGCCAGATCGATCACCTGAGCTTCCATGTCGGCCAGATCAACATCATCGCCCGTCAGCTCGTAGGCACCGATAACTGGAAGTGGTTCACCATCGCCCCCGGCACGACCAAGGCATTCAACAATGAGCTCATGGGTGAATAAGCAGTTGCACTTCTGATCAAATCTGCTATGCTGGAGTCAATTAAAGGAGCCCATTATGCCATCTTGGATGCCACTCGTTATTCTGATTCTCATCGTAATCGCCACCATCATCGTTGGCATCGCGATGCTCACCGAGCTGGGTACCAAGCATAAAACCGGCGCCATGAAGAGCACCAAGAAGCAGCACAAGAATCGAAAAAAATAAACAGTGACTTAGGCCGAGCGAGCGGGATCCGTCTTCGCCTCTGGCTTGTCATCGGTTTTCTTCTCGTCCTCATCGCTCGAATACCGAATCCGCCCATGATAAATACTCGCGACGGTCTTGGAGATCGATTCGCAGATCGTGCTCAGCTCGCGGAAGGTCAGATCGCACTCGTCGAACTGCCCATCCATCAGCCGCTTGTTCGCTAATGAGCGCACCAGCGCGTCGATGCGGGCAGGGGTCGGGTCGGTCAGCGTCCGTGTTGCGCTTTCGACAGCATCAGACAACATCGTGATCGCGACTTCTTTGGTTGCAGGGCGCGGGCCGGGATAGCGGTAGTCCACCTCATCAGGCAACTGCTCGGCAGCCTCTTGCAAAATCTGTTCCGCGCTGCGTTCTTCGTCTATCTGCGATGCCTGCTCACGGGCCCGGCGATAGAAATACTCGACCAAGGTCGTCCCGTGATGTGCCTCAATAAAGTGACGCAATGATTTGGGCAGCCCATGCTCGCGGGCCATCTCAGAGCCATCCTTGACATGCCCGACGATCACCAATAGCGACATCGCCGGGGTGAGCTTGTCGTGCTTGTTTGGGCCGCCCGATTGATTCTCGATAAAGTACATCGGCTTGTTCATCTTGCCAATGTCGTGATACAAACATCCAACATAGGTCAACAACGCATCGGCCCCGATGCTCTCGGCGGCGCTCTCGGCGATCGACGCGACATTGAGCGAATGGTTGTAGGTGCCCGGTGCGCGTTGTTGGAGTTCTCGTAAAATCGGCTGCTTGGGATCGCGCAGCTCGATGAGGGTCATGCCCGTTGTGATGTCGAAAACCCGCTCGATAAACGGCAAGATAAACAACGCGATCCCGCCGACCAAGAGTCCGGCCATAAACGATTGCGCCCCCGCGCCGAGGATCGCTGAGGTGATCGTTGCACCGCCCGCGCCTATGGTGGGCAGGTTGATGAGCTGGTCGAACATTGCAGCGATCGAGAGTGCGAATGCGATCACGATCGACATCCGGATCAGCGTTCGGCGTTCGCGCAGCTCGCCGAGTTGGGCAATCGCGCCCGCGATCCCGATGAGCATGATCGCCAAAAGCCCCGTATGAACCTGCAGCGACATCGCAACAAGCAACGCTGCGATCCCGGTGATGGCCAATCCGGTGCGTTGGTCATACGCGATCGAGATCAGCACCGCGATGAGCACAATCGGAGTAATCGTGCCCAGCCAGATATAGCGTGGATCAACAACACCCATGATTGATGCGGTGACGATCGCGAGGATCACCAGCCCAGTCATCCATCCGATGCGTCCGGGCTTTGACGCGATCTTGGGGCAATATCGTGTGATGTACCCGCCGAGCAATAGACCCATTGCGCCCACCATGCCAAAGACCGAGAGCACCCCGAGCCATTTTCGGATGATGCTCGCGCCGTTGGCTTTGTATTCTTGATTCTCCCGATTGGCGAGTGCGTAGGCGGGTTGTTCGAGCACATCACCCCGCGAATAAATCCGCTGACCGATCGTCACCGTCCGTCGTACTGGCTGAATCAGCCGCGACGCTTTTTCCATCTCGCGGGCGGTCGTGGTGTCGTCATAGGCAAAGGTCGGGCGAGGCTTCTTGAGCAATCGGTTGCGGACGATCTCGTTGGTTGGGCTGCTAAAACCAGCGATGCGCACGATCCGCGAGATCTCGGTTGCGAGCTGATCCTCTTTGTTAATATTTATCGCGTCGTCTCGGCTGATGAGCTGGCGGGCGGCTGGGCCTGCGAGTTCGTCTTGGCTTTGCGAGGATTGGATCGGCAAAGGATACCGTAGCTCGATCTGGGTGTTGAGCCCTTCTTGGGTCGCGTTCTGCCAAGATTGACGATTGAGCATCGGGCGACGACGAAGGATGTCGTTGAGCGTGCCGATCTGCGTCATCCATACTTCGAACATCGCATCATCGGATGCAATTTGTCCCAATGCGATAAACGATACTTCTTTGAGTCCGAATCTCACACGGATATCGTCAGAGACCTCGTCGAGCGAACCGACGCCGCCGAGTGTTTTGGGCAGGTTGATTAGATCGGCACGGATCTCTTCGAGCGCGGGCAAATCAGCCGAATAGACCCGAGGCACATTGAGCTTGGCCGCCTCGCGTTGCATCGCGGTCTGCTGGACATCCTCGGTATTGAACTCAACACGGGAGGTTCGGGTCTGGCGCATGATCTGTCCGACATCAACCTTGGGCTGGCTGCGTGCCCAGAGCATGGTGGTGCCGACGGTGATCACAAAGAGTAAGTAAGCGAGCGCACCCCAGAAGAGCGTCGGGTTGGCGATCAGGTCGGCGAGCTGCTGCTTGACCGATTTGCCCTTGATCTGTACAACCGATCGCCGAGCCGATTTAGTGGCGGCTTTGTTCCCGATCTTGTTCCCGTTCTTGTTTCCGTTTCGGGTCGCGGGCTTGGTATTTGGTTTGGAGCCGTCTTTGCCCATAAGTATGCGTTCGCCGAGGGGGGTGATGTGCTGAAACTTCGCCGGGAATGATATCAGAGATACCATCAAAGGGAGCAAAGCTTTCATATTCTCAGATCGACCCGATCAAATCGGACGATGAACGAGATCGCCCGAATCAACGCCCGATTTTCAAGATAACACGCGTCCAATCCGCGTTATTGCTCCAAAATCGCGTATGGCAAGAAAAGGGCCCCGCAGATTGACCAACCAATCAACCAACCGATCAATCGGCCAATCTATCCAGAATCAATCCACGCATCGGGGGAGCTGGATCGTGATCGTGGTGCCTTCTTGGTGGACACTCTCGAGTTGCACCGACCCGCCAAGCCGTTTGGCGGCGTGCTTGACAATCGCAAGCCCTAATCCGGTGCCACGCTTGGCGCCCGTCCCGCTCCGTGCATCATCGACCTGATAAAACCGCTCAAAGACCCGCTGTTGATGCGATAGCGGGATGCCGATGCCCTTGTCGATCACCTCGATGACCACGCCATCGGGCCGATCGAGACCATCAGGGATCGGTGCTGTGCGATCAACCGCAACGGATGCCCGCTTGGCGACGATGCGAATAGCGGTCTCTTGATGAGCAAACTTGATCGCGTTGCCTACCAGATTACGAAGCATCAACGCCAGCATCGAGCGATCGGTGAGCAGTTCATCAAGCCCGTCTTCGATCTCAGGCACAAGCATGAGCCCCCGGTGCTCGGCGGGCGACAAGAGCTCGGAGAGCACTTTGTCAAAAACAGCGCTGGTCGAAACCGTCTCAAGAGTGGGGGGCTGATCCTCGGCTTCGAGCTTGGACAAATCCAGCAAGTCCGTCGCGAGCAGCTCGAGCCGATTGGCGTTGGTGGCGATCATCTCGACGAGCCTGGCCGACATCCGCTCGTCGTCCTTGGCCGGCCCGGCCAAGGTCTCGGTTGCGCCCTTGATCGACGCGATCGGGGTGCGGAGTTCATGGCTCGCGTTGGCGACAAAGTCCGCCTTGAGCGTCATCGCCCGTGAGAGTTCGGTGATATCTCGGAATGTGAGCACGGCTCCCGATGTTTGTGTGCTTGTGTGCGTGTTTGGAAGGTTCATCGGATCGGCTGACACATCGAAGTCGCGGATTTCGCCGACGATCGCGAGGGCTAATCGGGCGTGCCCGGGCTCGCCTGATCTGGCGGCGGCTTCAAGCTC
>CAJXXI010000187.1 GCA_913062615.1 uncultured bacterium
GATCTTGAGCAACGCATCGAGCAATACCCCGGGCTCGAGTCGGGTCTGGATATGCACCACGCCGTTGAGATAGCAGCTTTGTTCGCCAGGGCCAACCGGGTCGGTTTCGATGATCGTTGAGCAATTGATAATGGTGGTTGTTGGCAGGTGCGCGATCGCATCGAGCCCCGCCCGGATGTTCGCGCTGCGATCACCCAGATTACTCCCCATCGCGATATATGCGTCAATACCCATACACAAGTGAAGGCCGCAATCTCTCGGAAGTAAACACATGAAAAAACCGATCGCACACATAGGCGATCGGTCAAGAGAGAGTATCGAGGATGAGCCTTGCTGACTCAGTTCGCTTTCATCGGTTCGAGCTCACGCATGCGATGCTGCATTTGGGCTTTGAGCCTGGCCAAGATCGATGAGTGCATCTGTGAGACGCGTGACTCGGAGAGATCAAGCGTGGTGCCGATCTCCTTCATCGTCATGCCTTCGTAGTAGTAGAGCACGACAATCAATCGCTCGGCTCTGGTCAAGCCTTTGGTCATCAGGTCCTTGAGATCGCGACGCTGGATGAGCTTGACCGGGGAGGTCTGGTGCTCGTCCTTGATGACATCGATCTCGCGGAGCTCGCGTGAGCCTTCTGATTGGTAGCACTTGCGGGTGATGCTTGTCACCGAGACGGCGCTTGAGTCTCGCTTGTACTTGATATATTCGTTGTCGTCAATTTCGAGCCGACCCGAGATTTCTACATCGGTGGCCTTGCGCCCGAGCTCCATCTGGATCTGTTGCTTGGCGGCTTCGACCTTCGATGTCCGGTGGCGCACCAAACGGGGCACCCAGTCCATCGAACGCAGCTCGTCAAGGATCGCACCACGGATACGCGGGGCGCAGTAGGTCTCGAACTTCACGCCTCGCTCAAGGTCGTAGGCATCGATGGCATCCATCAACCCAAAGAGCCCCGCGGACATTAAGTCCTCGAGATCGACCTCGTCTGGCAATCGTTGGTAAATTCGTTCGGCGTTGTACCGCACAAGATGGAGGAACTTCTCCATCAGGAAGTTGCGTAGCTCATCTGTTGAGCCGGCTTGGTACATCACCCACACATCGCGCATCTCCATCTCGTCGTAGCGCGTGGGTAAACCACTTGACACGGCGTGTTGTGCTGAGTTGCGTGCTGAAAACTTTGATCTCATCGCAGTCATTGGTCGTCTCCTTGACCCTTGACACAGGCTGCGTTTCGTGAGCGGGTGGGCGGATCGATCAAATCATAATCAATCAGGCTTATCCGTCCGATAGTGTGAAAAATCCACTCACAGAACGCGTTAAATGTCTACCAAAGCGGTCCTTGCTTGGGCTGACATGAGTATATCAAATCAACTTGCCCAATGTGGTAGCAAACATAGTCTTTTTATGCTGCTTTTTTCATGTTCTTGACCATGTTGTCATGGGCTTGGTGTTCCATATCAATGTTGACGAGTGCCTGAGGCTTGGACGGCTCTGGATGGTCTGACTTGTACCGGTTCACAAACTCACGCACGCACATCTCGCCGGCCGCGCCGAGGATCCGCCCAACAACGGTGCAGATGAACATCGCGACCAATGCACGAGTCAAAACCACCAATCCGGGATTGCCCGCCATCAGCCCCACAACCGCTGCGGTCATAAAACCCATCAGCCCGAGCACCCCGGAAGTTAGATTCGTAGGGATATCCGCGAGGTATTCGCTCGGATCCGCCAACGGGGTGTCATCGACAATCTCAATGTCCGAATAGTCATCCATTTATCTCATGCTCCATCGGCAATCTATCGGCTAGAAACCAGACTGAGATCATCCCAACGGGGCAGCCAGCGCATATTCTGCGCAAACATACAGACCTCAAATATGACCACGCAAAGCACACGCCAAAGGAGCGCTCTGTCAACGCAGATTGCGTTTACATATGGATTATTGAATGGTTTAGCCTCGACCAAAGAATCGGCGACGAGGAGCAGCACTGGCGCGTCCTTCAATCCCGAGCCAGTCGATCAATGAGGCGGCCAACTCGGCCATATCCCGGGATGCGGAGCACTTTGGCGAATCGATCATGTATGGCGTCCGGGCCTTGATCGCTTTGATGACCTTCTTGTCGCGCCGGATGTACCCGATCATCGGGAGTTGATACCCGAGGAACCGATCGCAGACCCCCGATATCCGGGTGTGCACTGCTTGGGCTTCTTTTTCATTCACCGCTTGGTTCACAATCAATGCCAATGTCGGCAACTTGTGTCCAGGCTGATCTGAACTTTGAGCAACGAGCACCTTGATCAATGCGTAAGCATCGGCGATGCTGGTGGGTTCTGGGGTGACGACCATCAGGCACGCATCGGCGGCGTCGATGAACGCTGTGACGGATGGGCCGAGCCCTGCACTGGTGTCGATCATGATGACATCGTTGTGCGCTTGGAGATCGTTGAGTCGATTGAGCAATACGCCGCGCTCGGCATCGTCGAGTTCGCCAACACGCCCGATCCCGACCGACCCGGGGATCAACCGGAAACCACCGGGTGCGTCGATCGCGAGATCTTCGAGAGAGAAGGCTGCTGCATCACCGACTGCCGACTCGAGCCTTGCTTTGGGCATCAAGCCGCAGAGGACATCTGCGTTGGCGAGCCCAATATCGGCGTCGAGGAGCATGGCTCTTCGGTTGTGTTTGGCGAGTGCGATGGAGAGGTTGACCGAGGTGTTTGTTTTGCCGACGCCGCCTTTGCCTGATGCGATCGCGACGATCGGGATTCTACGAACCGGAGGCGTGAGTTTGCTGGTGTCCTGTGCGAACTCTTCTGCGCTGGGTTGACCCAATGAACTCACAAGCTCTCGCAGCCGAGACGCTTGGTCGTCAACACGAGCGTGTCCCGCTTGATTTGATCCTCCTGGACCATCATGCGGGTTGGGGTTGTGTGCCGAAACTACTTGGCTCATCCGTTATCCTCGTTCCATCTCCCTACCACGGCTTCCGGGCCGTCGAGCACACAACGCGCCAAACGATCGGCGCGGGCGGGCTCTAAATCGTCGGGCACTTCCTGGCCGACGGTGATAAAGCTGAGTGGCAGGCCAATCCGGTCGGAGAGCCCCGCAATCGGGCCGGTGGTCACCGCTTCATCAAGCTTGGTAAGGATACACCGGTCAGGGCCCAAAGCCCTGAATCTTTGGGCAGTCTTCCTCAAAACGTTATCCCCAACCGTTGTGGATAACACCAGATGGGTCTCGTCTGGGTTGGCTGCATTGGTGAACTCGGCGAGCTCTTCGAGCCTGCGGGCGTTGTTTTGTGAGCGCCCAGCGGTATCAATCACCACAATATCGCATTCTGCGAGTTCTTCGACTGCTTGGGCGAGTTCCTCGGGTGAGTTGGCGACCTTGAGAGGCAATCCAATAATCCCAGCGTAGGTCCGGAGTTGTTCGACAGCGGCGATTCGGTAGGTGTCCGAGGTGATGAGCCCCACATTTTTGCCGTGGCGCAGCTTGTAGGTGGCTGCGAGCTTTGCGACAGTGGTAGTTTTGCCGACCCCGGTTGGCCCGACCAACGCGATGACCCGTGGACGACCATTGGACGAGGAATGGTCGATCGTGAGCAAGGACTCTGAACGGATCTCGATTGTTGACTCGATCGCGCGGAGCAGGGTTTGGCGGACGATCAATGCGTCTTTGAGTTCGAGGGCATCGAGCCGATCGCGGACTGACCCGACGAGCTTGTCTGCCATCTCAACGGGGACATCGTTATCGAGCATTTTGGCGTAGAGTTCGAACAATGGCGCGGGCATCTCGCCATTGGGGAGTGCGTCTTGTCCTGTGCCCGTCTCGACTGCGACGGCGGTCTTGCGGGTCGATTCGAGCACCTGCCCCATCATCTTCTGGAGCGAATCAATCTGGGATCGCAGTTCGTCGTTTGACTTGGTTGTCGAAGATTGCTTGTGAACCCGTGGTGAGGGAGCGGCTTTGGGTTTGGGCGTTGGGATCATCGCCGAGACCACGGGTTGATCAGCGAATCGTGCTGAGATTGGTTCGATCGGCTTGGAGGTTTTCT
>CAJXXI010000188.1 GCA_913062615.1 uncultured bacterium
CCGCCGCCGCCACCGAAGCCTCCGCCGCGTGGGCGTTCTTCGCGTGGGCGTGCTTCGTTTACAACGAGTGCACGGCCATCAATATCGTTGCCGTTCAGTTTTTCGATTGCTTCGTGGCCTGCATCGTTGTCAGCCATTTCAACGAAACCAAATCCACGTGAGCGGCCGGTTTCCCTGTCGCTCATCACGCGTGCCGACTGGACATCGCCAATCTGCGAAAAGAGATCGTTAAGTTCCTGGTCGTTCATCGAGTACGGGAGATTCCCTACATACAAGTTCAACATTGCTGTTTTCCAAAAGCCCGTGAGTCAAGTCAGTATCGAGAGAGAGAGCCGGGCATCTTCTTCGTCGACTGCAACGCCGCATGGCGAAGCAGACTAGTCTAGACCAGAAATATGCACAGAAACAGGAAAAAATATGGAATATGCCCTCAGATAATCCACATAAAACCCCCTGAACCCCAAAATTCAGGTTTCGGTTAGATCATGAGTCAGGAATGTTTATGATTTGGGCCCGACTTGCGACTTGATGAGCACCAACAACTGGTCATGGAGCACGCCATTGGACGCAACCAACTCGCACGATTCGAATGTCTCGATCCCGCTCAAATCCGTACATCGCCCGCCCGCTTCGTTAATGATCGGGATGGCGGCTGCAAAGTCCCAAATGCTCAACACCGGCTCAACCATCGCATCGACCCGTCCCGTCGCGAGCAAAGCCCACCCATAACAATCGCTCCACCCGCGTGTGTGCTTTGCGTGTGCATCGAGTTGTTCATACAACCTGCGATGAGCAGGTGTCCTGAAGTAGCTCATCGAAGTGGTATTGATCAAGGATTGATCCAACTGGTCAACAGTTGAGACCTGGGCACGCTTTGGCATTGCACCTTGGGTTGTGTGCCAGCACCCCAATCCCTCCGCTGCATATATCGTTTCATCCAGGGCGGGCATGGTGATCACGCCAAGCACCGGGTGTCCATTCTTCATACACGCGAACATGGTCCCGAACAGAGGCACGCCTTGGACGAATGAAATCGTGCCGTCGATTGGATCGATAATCCATTCATATTCCGAAGTGCCAACCTTGCGTTCGAACTCTTCGCCAAGGATCGAGTCCTCGGGATAGGCGTCGCTGATTTGTTTTCGTAGGTCTGTTTCGCATGCACGATCGGCGACGGTGACGGGCGTGCCGTCGTGTTTGGTTGATTGATCCAGATCAGATGCGCCAAAGTATTCAAGCGTGAGCTTGGCGGATCGTTGAGTCGCTGCGACTGCAAAGTCCAAACGCTGTTGAAGATCGTCACTCATGCAATCACACTCGCTTTCGCTTTCATATTCAATACCCGCCCAAGCCCCGCCCGGAGCCCCTCGAGCTGCTCGTGTGTGTGCGAAGCATTGACCGCGAGTCGAAAGTACAACGGGGCCGGTCCATTGGGATACTCCATCAAAGGCAGTATGATCTCGCAATCGAGCAAACCCTGCTCTAGACGCTTCATATTCGATTCGTCGCCGATGGTGAACGCAAAGATAGAGGTCTGTAGATCGTGGGTCGATATCTCAAACGAGCGTAACACTTCACGCACATGGTCGATGTTGGCATGCAACTGCGCGTGGAGCGAATCTTCTGTTTGTAAAACTCTCAGTGCCTCAATCCCAGCAGCAACTAATGGCGGCGCGGCTGGTGTCGTGCACCGATACGCGATCGAATGATCGCGAGCAGACTCAACCGCAGCCGACGCACCCATGACAATCCCACCCGCGCACCCAAGCCCCTTTGCAAGTGTCGTTGTGACGATGAGCTGATCGGATCTCAACCCGAGTTCATTCGCTGTTCCTCGTCCATGATCTCCGAGCACCCCGAACCCATGACAATCATCGAGCAGCAGCCAGTCGTTGGCTCGCAGTGCATCGTTGAGTTCGTGTGCCGGAGCAAGGTCGCCGTTGGTTGTGAAGACGGAATCGGTGAGGATGACAGCGGGGGCGTTGAGTTGGTGAAGAAGTGTTCTTGCATGTTCCGCATCGAGATGATCGAACAGATGAATCTCCATCTTCCCAAGCACCGCTGCATCCTTGAGGCTCGCATGGGCACGCTCGTCGATGAGTGCATGTCTGATCCCAAACACTTCGAGCCCTTGTAGTGCCGCCAGGTTTGCGGTGTAGCCATCGGGGACAAGCAAGCCTGCTTGATGATTACAGAACTCGGTGAGCTGCGATTCGAGCATCGCGTGCGGGCGTGCGTTGCCCGTTGTCTCTCGGCTCGCAGAACTCGACAGCCCGTAGATAGACACAGCATCTTGAACCGCTCGGATCACATCAGGGTGATGAGCAAGCCCGGCATAGTTGCACCCACCAAAGGACAAGAACTCGACCGATCCTCGTCGGATGGTCGTCGCGGTACAAAAATCAGAGGGAATATTTGGCATATGGAACAATTATCGTCAGGTCGGGCGCCAAAGGCGCGTATTTAGTCAGGAATCCTGTGTGGTACTCCAAGTTGAGACATGCCAGGTCTGTTCCTAGACTACTTGGCTTCGAGTGCATCTTCACAGAAACTCGGGTTGGATATAAAGGCCTATTTATAGAGCCATGAGGAGAACATCAATGTCGATCTGGACCCGTACTCGTAGAAATCTCGTTCTGGCAACCGCCACTACCGCGATATTGACCTCCTCGGCTCTTTCCGCAGGGCGCCAAGCCCCCAAAGAAGATGCCCTCAAGGTCATGCAGCTCCCCATCCGAACCGATGGACCAAAGAGCCTTGATCCGGTCGAAGGCTCAACTACTTATGACAACATGGCGTGTGCCCAGTTCTACGAAACACTCCTGACGAGCAAATACACCAATCCCATGGAGATGGAGCCCTTGCTGCTCTCCGAGATGCCCACAACCTCCGACAATGGCACCACTTGGCATTTTACGCTCAAAGCAAATGTCCATTTTCAGGACAACGAGTGCTTCCCCGACGGCAAGGGACGCGTGATCAACCCGGACGATGTGTTCTATTCCATCAAACGCCTCGCCGACGAGAAGCACAAGCTCGAAAACTGGTGGCTGCTCGATGGGGCGATTCTCGGGTTCAATGACTATAAGGATGAGCAGAACGCCGCGAATGTGTTCGATTACGACGCACCGGTTGCTGGGTTCCGCAAAATCAACGATCTCGAGTTCGAGATCGTGCTTGAAAAACCTGTGTACCGCTTCCTGTACATCCTCACCATGTTCCAGACCTCGGTCGTCGCTCACGAGGCGGTCGATTTCTACGGCGAGGACTTCTCCCGCAATCCTGTTGGGACCGGGCCGTTCATTCTCGATACATGGGTGCCAAAGCAATCCCTGACGGCCAACAAGAATCCGAACTACCACCCAATGTTCTACCCAGAGCGTGGGGAATGGTCCAAAGAGGACAAACGTAATCGGCTCCATCGAGCCGGCGGCAAGCAAGTTCCATTCGTCGACCGTGTCGAGTTCACGATGTTCGCCGAGGATCAGCCCATGTGGCTTGAGTTCTCCAAGGGCAAGCTGGGCTACTCGCAGGTCCCCGAGGATTACTTTACCGATGCATTCGATCTGGTCTCCCGTGAGCTCAAGGAAGAATGGCTCCGCAAGGGGACCCGCCCGCACTCAAACCTACTGCTCGATTTCACCTTCCGTGGATTCAACATGGAAGACGAACTCCTCGGCGGATACACCCCCGAGAAGATCGCGCTCCGCAGAGCGATTTCTTATGCGATCGATCTCGAAGAGATCAACAAGACTTTCTACAACGGGCGACGGATCGTCTTTGACGGCCCGATCCCTCCGGGGCTCGATGGGCATCCAGAGAACCATC
>CAJXXI010000189.1 GCA_913062615.1 uncultured bacterium
TCAAGCGTGCCGTCGACCAAGATATCGACTTCGCTCCCGGCCAAAATTGTGATGCCCTCGATCTGCTCGTTTGCTTCACGGATCAACTTGATGTGTTCACGCAACCGCTCCGGTTTCAACCCGCCCGCGACCGCCGACGATTGCGAATGATCCGTCACCGCCAGCGTATGGAATCCGCGTGCCTTGGCGATCGCAGCCGACTCTTCGATTGTCATCTTGCCATCGGATGCAATCGTGTGCGAGTGAAGTTCTGCCTTGATATCGCCAAGCTCGATCACATGCCGACGAGCGTCAAGCTTCATCTCCCCGCGATCCTCACGCATCGTCGGCGAGATAAACGGCATGTTGAGCGTCGCGTAGATCTCAGCCTCCGAACTCCGAGCCATCGCATCGACACCCCGCGACTGCGGCGGCGTCGGATCCGACCCATCATCCTCAAACAATCCATACTCATTGAGCGTCATCCCCATCGAGATCGCACGCTCACGCAATCGAACCCCGTGCTCCTTTGAACCCGTGAAGTACAACAACGCCGCGCCCCAGCATTGCTGATCGACAATCCGAAGATCAACCTGCACCGCTGCATTCTCATCCTTCCCCCATCGGCTCATCGAATCGCCAATCGCGGTACGAATCGAACACTTCGTGTCGCCCTTAGCCAACACCTGCATCACGCCATCGCTGTTCGTAAACGCTTGGCGGGCAGCATCAGGATCACTCGTCGCGATCAAGATGTCCACATCACCGATCGATTCCTTCCCGCGCCGAAGCGAGCCGGTGAACGCAACCCTGGTCGTGCCGGGGGTTTCTTCGAGCAGTGACACAAACCGGTTTGCAATCTGCTGCGCGATTCCGATCTGCAATCGGCTCCCGCTCGATTCTAAAAATGCAATCGAGTCCTTGATGTTCTCCACCGTCTTCGCGCCCATGCGAGCCAGTTCCAATATTGATCCGTCTTCGATGATCTTCTTGAGATCATCAATCGACTCCACACCTTTTTCGTCCCACATCAGCTTGACGGTCTTTGGACCGAGCCCTTGAATCCCAAGCACCTCCATCACGCCGGCGGGGACTTTGGACGAGAGTTCTTCATATTCTGAGATGGTGCCGGTTTGGGCAAGCTCGACAAGTTTGGTTGCCGTGCCTTTGCCGACCCCCTCGATCGCGACGAGCGCCTTGGCATCTCCTGCATTCGCCAATACCTCGATATCAATCGTCATATCTTTGATGATCCGCGATGCCTTGGCGTGGGCAGACACCCGGAACCGATCGCCTCCGATCAACTCAAGCATTTGGGACATGGTGTGAAATGTAGCAGCAGCGTGTTTCTGAAAACTCATGCACAACTGTAGGACTCTGCTATCGGGTGCAATAGTCCGCGACAATCTGGGCTTCGACCGCCTGAACGATCGATTCCCGCTCGGGCTCTGGCACCATCATCAACGCGCTGATCCACCTGCGCGACAACTCGATTGATCCTGGACGCATCAACTCGACTAAAAGTTCAAGATGGTCGTTTGGCAATAGCGTCCCGGATTCGCTGGGCGCTATTGAGGTTGGGCTGGCCTGGTTTCTTGGCTGGGTTGGTTTCGATTGATTGTACTGTTCGCTCATCATCGCCCTCGTTTCCAATCGCTTTGGATTGCGTAGAGACGATTCTATCCGATTTCTGACTCAACTCTGTGTTTGTTGGGCGATCAATTCGTATCACCTCGGCAGCACGAACCCGTGTTTCGAGCATCTGCATGAACCGCTCGAGCCGATCCATGCGATCGCACACATCCGTGAGTGTATTGGCCACCGCGGTCATCAACTCTGATGGATCCGCCTGATTCAAGGCGTGTGAGCGGATCTGGGCACACTTCATTGGGCCTTTGCCAGTCAGCAACCACTCGCCCGAGATCCCCAGGACCCGGCACAGATTCGTCAGAAAGGTCGCGCTGGGCGCCTGCCCTTGCATGTACCGTCGGACTGTTTCTGGATGCGTATCCGTCAATCCACCGAGTTTTCGATACGAAACCGTTCCCACAGCCTCGTTGAGCCGAGTATGGAAATCCATCTGGATATCACCCGTGCTGGAACCCTCATGGGCAGGCGATTGGGCGGTTGATGCCGATGTGGTCGGTATGGTCATGCCCAAAGCATACCACTTTGTTCGGCACCCAGCAGGATACAAAACCCCAAACCGACCGCCACAGCATCCAAAAAACGCAATAGTGCCACAAAAATGAGTTATGGCAGCAAAGTGGTCAGGCAGTCCGGGCTGCGGCACACAGATTTGTGTGATACTGCGATTCCAAATAGATCATAAGGACATATACCTATCCACAATTCCGTGCAGATTCGTCAATTTACCCAACATCACCCAACATCTCCAAGCCCGAGCCATTGCCCGTGTGCTTTGAGCAATCGCCGACGAGCGAGCGCATCCTCCGGGCGATCTAGGTTTGGAGATTCACCGATCCAGTGCCCCGCATCCCTTCGCGCCATCTGCAGCAGCTCGATTTCCTTGAGCGGGTCCGCTACCTTAAATGGGGGTGCTCCGCTCTGCCGCGTCCCGAACACATCGCCCGCGCCGCGGATCTCCAGATCCTTCTCCGACAAATCGAACCCCGATGTCGTCTCGACCATCGCCTTCAATCGAGCGATGCCGTCCTCGGTCTTCGGGTTCCCGATCAGCACGCACACGCCGGGCTTGTCGCCACGCCCAACACGCCCGCGCAGCTGATGGAGCTGGGCGAGCCCAAACCGGTCCGCGTCCTCGATCACCATCACCGTCGCGTTGGGGATATCAACACCCACCTCGATCACCGTCGTTGCGATCAAGCAATCAATCTTGCCGGCGCGAAACCGGTGCATGATGTGCTCGCGGGTGTCGCGTTTGAGCCGACCATGCAGTGCCGCGATGTGGACATCGTGCAGCTCGCCGCCTTCGAGCTCTTTGATCACTGTCCGCAGATTCCGCACCCGCCCTTCGCCCTTGCCGCCCGGCTCGATCGCCGCGACCACGATAAACACCTGATCGCCCGCCTTGATCTTTTCGTTGACCCAGTGGTACACCGTCGATCGTTTTTCAGGCGTCACATGCTTGGTAATGACCGGGATCCGACCGGGAGGAAGCTCGTCAATCGTCGAGATATCCAGATCACCAAAGATCGTCAATCCGATCGTCCGCGGGATCGGGGTCGCGGTCATCACGATGACATGCGGCGTCTCCGATTCATGCGCCTTCCCACCCTTGACCCGGAGCTTGGCTCGTTGTTCAACCCCGAACCGATGCTGCTCATCAATCACAGCGACGGCGAGCGAATGAAAACCCACCGAATCAGAAACCAATGAATGCGTACCAATAATCAGATCGCACTCCCCCGATGCAATCTTGCTGACCACCGCCGCCCGCTCGGCTGCTGGCAGGGATCCGGTCAACAGCTCAATACGAACCGTTGAGCCTTTGAGCATCTCGGTGATCGAAAGATAATGCTGCTCGGCTAACAACTCCGTCGGGGCCATCAACGCCGCCTGGTGCCCGTGCGCGATCGCCAAGAGCATCGCATCGAGCGCAACGATCGTTTTTCCCGAGCCTACATCACCCTGGACTAATCTGTTGGTAGGCGTTTCAAAGCTCAGATCTCGTGAAATCTCATCAACCACCCGCTGCTGGGCATCGGTCAAGGTGAACGGCATCCGCGCCAAAATCCGCTCGTTGATCTCGGGTGTTCGCGCCAGCGGCGG
>CAJXXI010000190.1 GCA_913062615.1 uncultured bacterium
TGCCCGAGCCTGCCCGGTCATACCCGATTAATCCGAACGCGATTTCTGGTCTTGCTTCGGATCACCGCCCGGTGATTGTTGACTTTATCATGCCCGCGCCTGCGAGCGATCCATGCCCTGCGCCGCCGGACTATGTCGACGACAACCTGCTCAACTTCTTTGATGTCTCTGCGTTCCTTGGCTTGTTCGCTGCGGGCGATCTGGCAGCCGATGTCAACGGCGACGGGGAACTCAACTTCTTTGATGTGTCCGGGTTCCTCGGTGCATTCACCGCTGGGTGTCCGTAACACAAACCGGGTTGAGTCGATCATTTTAATCGCCGGCTTGGTCACGCATGACACGGATATCCGTGACGGCGGCTTCGAGCTGACGCTTGAGTTGACGCACACGCAAGAGCGAACGAACGCGGGTGAGCAGCTCGAACTTGTTCACAGGCTTGGTGAGAAAATCATCTGCGCCAGAGTCAATCGCCCGTTCGACATCGCCGACTTCATTGAGTGCTGTCACCATGATGATCGGGATGTCTCGTGTGGCGGGGTCTTTCTTGAGTTTTTCACAGACCTGGAACCCGCTCATCTTGGGCATCATAATATCGAGTAGGATAATGTCCGGGGGCGTTGCTGCGACTGATTCGATCGCTTCGAGCCCGTCGTGGGCGACGCGGACATCGCCTCCGAGCTCGTCGAGGTAGGCGTGGAGCAGTTCGAGGTTCTGCTCGTTGTCATCGACAATGAGCACGCCCTCGTGCTCGATGGCGGTTTCATTGATTGAGCCAGAATCTGACTCTGTTTGAAGATCGTTTGTATGTTCGGAATTGGTCATCATATACTCACTTGCAGAATCAGAGTTGTTGTTCTGATGTTCTCGGTGTGCTTGGTGCCTAATCTTTGGGGGTTCGTCGTCAAGAAACCACCTTTGGGGTCTCGAAACCCGTCAAGCATTTGGGGATAAAATCATCGTGCCAATATGGACCAGCCAGTTTGATAAGCCGACGATCAAGGATTTGATTGGGCAACTCGACCCAGAAGCTCGTGGATTCTACAAGGATTTGCGCCGATCGCTGGTCGAAATCCTCAACAAGAAGCCAAAGCTCGATTGGATGGGTGTCACCTGGCATTGGTGTGAAATCACGACTTTCGACGCCGGCGATATGCTGATCGCGGTGCATCTTGTCCCTGACCCACTCAATCCACGGGTTGGCGTCACACTCTCGACGGCGTTCTTTGACAGCACTCCGCCCTCTGAGCTTCCCAAGTACCTCCACGCGGGTTTAGGCACCGCCACAGCCATCGGGCACCAAACTTGGTGCGAATGGGCGATCGGTTCGCAAGAAGCGGTCGATGCGATCAAAGAGCTTCTCTTACTCGCCCAAAGCGGTTGAACATCGCTGTATTGCCCCTATATCTTGGAGTTTTCTGCTCGACCTAACCGATTGGACTCCTGAGATAGAACTTTGGGCAGGAGCCAATAGATGCTGATCAATACAAGATTTTCGCGCCAATACTTCGTCACGGCTTTGGCTGTTGGATGTTCACTCTGTGCGACGATTGTCGGTGCCGGGCCACTCGACAAGAGCACGAGTCGATTGGTGACCCAGACCAACCTCGGCGGCGGCATCGCTGGTGTCTACATCGCCGATATTGACACCGGCAAAGAGCTCGCCAACTTCAATGCGAGCGAGCCGATGGTTCCTGCATCGAATATGAAAATCCTGACCAGCGGGGCCGCGTTGTTTGTGCTCGGTGGCGACTTTGTATTCCGGACCGAACTCATCATCGATGACACCGTCACCCCCCCAACCCTAATCATCAAAGGCGATGGCGATCCGGCGCTAGGCGATCCGGCGATTTTCATTGGCGAAGAGCCCGGAACCACGCTCGACACCCTGTTCGATCAGATCGCAGTTGCGCTCAAGGACGCGGGCATCGAAACGATCGGACAGGTCATCATTGACGATACGATCTTTGATCGAACATACACCCATCCGTGCTGGCCCAAGGATCAACTCAACCGGTGGTACTGCGCTCAGGTCGGCGGGCTGAACTTCCATACCAATGTGATCAATGTCTACACATTCCCGTCTGAATCGGGCGGCACCCCGATCGTGAAACTCCAGCCCGATGCCTATTGGGTTGATATGCAGATCAAGGCCAAATCGGATACGAAAAATCGCAACACCGCTTGGGTGTCTCGCCCAAGGCTGACCAACTCGTTTGCCCTCCACGGCAATGTGTCGAGCAAAGCTGAAATCCCCGTCGCCATCAACTCTCCTTGCGAGTTCGCCGGGCATCTCCTCGCGAGCGAACTCAATAAGCGCGGAATCGCGATTGGTTCGTCTGAGGGTTCCTCACGCGATGTGGTGTCATTGATCAGTCCCGCGGATCGGTATACGAGTTCGCGGACGGTCGCGGTGATCACCACGCCTTTGTACGATGTGCTCGAACGGACCAACACCGATTCGTACAATCTGTACGCCGAGGCATTGCTCAAACGGATCGGATACGAGATCACCTCTGATCCGGGCTCGTGGGAGAACGGCTCCACCGTGATCCGGATGCTCTTGACCGAAAAACTCGGTGCGAATGCCGCCGAATCAACGGTGATTGCCGACGGTTCGGGGATGTGCCGAGAGAATAAAATTTCGCCCAAGACCCTCGCCCAGTGGATTCGGCGTATTTCACGCACCGATCATTGGGACATGTTCCGCGATTCGCTCGCAACACCCGGCAATGGGACGCTCCGAAGCCGATTCCTCGACGACTCGCTCGAATCCGAGTTCTACGGCAAGAGCGGATACCTCACCGGGATGTACGCCTTGTCGGGCGTCTTGGTGCATCCTCGCTCTGGACAGCGGGTCGTGTTCTCGATTTTACTCAATGATGTGAAAGCTGGCGCGACGAGTCGAAACGCGAAGCCTCTGATTGATGCGATTGTGAAAGACATCGATGACTGGATGAGCCGGAGTGCGGGCTCGCCAAGCTATGGCGGCTAACGGATCGAGTTGTTCGCACAATTTGTAGCTACCGATTCATCCATCTTCAACACCGGTGGCCATGCGCGGATTGGCTGGTTGTCACGGGTATCTTCTGGAGTCTTTGGTGTCGCGTCGAAACCGACTCGATCGCAGTTGTGCGATTGATCCCATTGGGCATCACGCGAGGCGTCGAAGTTGGCGGCCCAGTGAAAAAGTGCCGCGTTGTGATCGTGGACATCGACAGATCGCCCCAACACCACAATGAATCGCATCGCCGACGGCTCGGCGAGGAATGATTCGAGAATCGCTGCCCCGAGTTTGGCGTATTGAGGCTCGTCATGGTCTTTGTCCGCTTGAATGAAAAGCCAGCCGGGAGCATTTTCAGTTGCAGATGCATCGAGCACGCCTTGGATTGATTTGGCGAAGGTGACCGCTTTCGTTCGTTGTTCGGCGTTTGGAATGGGATTTGGCTCACCGATCGGCTGCCCGTTGATCTCTTCGCCGATGATCTTCTTGGTCGCGTCAAACCCGAGCTTGATGCCCGAACCTAATCGCGGTGCAGCATGATCGAGGATATCGAGGGCGCCGTTGACTTGTTCGATATCTCGTGAGGGCAGACAGTGCTGACAGACCGCAGCGAGCACCGCAGTCAGGTCATGGACATCGACGGTGTCATCGACGATGAAAAGATTTTTCGTCCACGCCATTTGTCCTGCGCCCCAGATGCCGTGCATGACTGTGCGGGCGTGGAGCGGATA
>CAJXXI010000191.1 GCA_913062615.1 uncultured bacterium
AAAGGTACACGGGCAATGATCATCGGGCAGGTCTACGACACGCTCGGTGGATTGCCCGCGGATTCTTCGCCCGAAGATCAACTCAAGCTCATCCACCGCAACAAAACCGGTGCATTGCTCACCGCATCGTGCCGGATGGGCGCGATCTGTAGCCATGCTACCGACCAGCAACTTGATCTGATCACTCAATACGCCCAAGCGATCGGATTGCAGTTCCAAGTTGTGGACGACCTGCTCGATATTGATGGCTGTTCGGTGACGGTCGGTAAAGCCCTTGGCAAAGACGCCGCAGCTGGCAAGTTGACCTATCCGGGCATCTTGGGTGTCGAACACTCACGCCAGATCGTCGAAGAACTCGGACAACAGGCATCCAATGCCCTTGAGGAGCTTGAAGGCTGCAGCAAAGGTTCAATATCGCCGTTGCGTGCATTGGGCGAGATGCTGACGAGCCGAAGGCAGTAATCGGACTACGAGTAGCATTTCGACTGAAATTACCTGATACTGATCACAAAGCACTGAGAACACCGATCTCTCCATTGGCGTACGACCGGTGGCTTCATCCGTGTGATCGCACTATAATACACAGACGGCTCAAAGGTTAAGTGAGTCTTGTTTCTGTTGAGAAAGGGCCGAATGGCTTTGCTTGAAAACATCCGGACGCCCGACGATCTCCGTGAACTCACGCTAACTCAACTCGAAGAGTTGGCTGGCGAGATTCGTGCCACAATTATCGATAAGGAATCTAAATCTGGAGGGCACCTCGCACCGAACTTGGGCGTGGTGGAACTCACAATTGCCATGCATCGCGTGTTTGATTTCTCACACGATCGGCTGCTCTTTGATGTCGGGCACCAGTGCTATCCGCACAAGCTGCTCACCGGTCGCCAAGGACTCTTCGAGAACCTCCGTACACGCCAAGGCATGTCCGGTTTCCCTGAGCCATCCGAATCAAAGTACGATCTCTTCCGCGTCGGACACGCCGGCACCGCCATCTCGACGGCTGTTGGCATGGCACGGGGAGATTTACTCAACAATCAATCCTATCACCCAGAGACCAACACCGACGGTCGGCGTGTGGTGTCGCTGATTGGTGATGCGTCGATTGTGAATGGATTGTCGATGGAAGGGCTCAATAACGCGGGCACCCTCAAGCGTCAGTTCTTGGTGATTCTCAATGACAACGGGATGAGTATTTCTAAGCCACAAGGCGCTATGGCCGGATACTTCGATCGTGTGCGCGTTTCGCATACCTATTCAGATTTCAAAAAGGGCGCCAAGGAACTGCTCAAGCATGTCCCCGGCGGCGGGCTCTTGCGCGAAGCATACCACCGCATGGGTGAAATGACCAAAGCAGCAATCGCGGAAGATTCATGGTTCGAGAAGTTCGGATTATTAACCGTCGGCCCGATCGACGGGCATGATTTGCCAACCCTGATCGAGTTCCTCACCGAAGCCCGTGACATCGACCGCCCGATGGTGCTGCATGTCAAAACGATCAAAGGCAAGGGACTCGACATCGCCGAACGCGACGCGACAAAGTACCATTCGCCAAAGGCCTTCAAGGTTGAACGCGACGAAACACTCGGATGCAGAGTTGAGATGAACTCGGACGGGCGATCATTCACCGCAGCCTTTGGCGACGCGCTTGTTGAACTGATGGACAAGGACGAATCGATCGTCTGTGCGACTTCGGCAATGGCCGACGGCACCGGGGTCATCAACGCGATCGAGAAGTATCCGGATCGCAGCTTTGACTCTGGCATCTGCGAATCGCACGCACTCGACATGATGGCCGGGATGGCCAAGTGCGGGCTCAAACCATTTTTCGCAGTCTATTCAACATTTGTTCAACGGGCCTTTGACCAAGCGTTCCAAGAGGTTGCGCTTCAAGGGTTGCCGGTCCGGATCTGTCTCGATCGAGCGGGGCTTGTCGGCGGCGACGGCGCAGTGCACCACGGGTTCTGCGACATCTCGATCCTGCGAACACTTCCAGACGCGGTGCTGATGGCCGCGATTGATGAGCCAAGCCTTAAGGCTTCGTTAGAGTTCATGCGGACCTGGGAAGCAGGGCTCAGTGTGGTTCGATACCCACGCGACAATGTGACGGACCTGTTCGGGGATGCGCCCGCGTTCGAACTGGGCAAAGCTCGATTGCTCAGCACCGAGTTCGTTGATCTCGATGAACACAGACCCGATGTCGCGGTACTTGCCTATGGCACGCCCGTGGTTCAGGCGATCGAAGCAATCGAACAACTCGGCACCGAATACCGCGTCGCGCTCTACGATGCACGGTTCGCCAAACCCATCGACGATCTGCTCGTTCGTGATCTACTCTCACGCGATATCCCGATCCTCACACTCGAAGATCATTCGATCATCGGCGGGTTCGGGACAGCAACGCTTGAATCAGCCCAGTCCATGGGACTCAATAGCTCGAAAATTGTCCGCCACGGGATTCCAGATCACTGGATCACTCAGGATTCACGCTCGAATCAACTCGCAGAAGTTGGGCTTGATGCCAACGGGATCGCTCGGATGATCCGCCATGCATATTCGCCAAACCAGCACGAGCGGTTTATCGCCAAGGCTCAATCGAGTGTCGAATCGAAGGGTTTTCATAGTTCATCAACAGACTCACAACTCGGAGTCTGATCGCAGGTACACTTATATATGCCACGCTCTGTTGTCCTGATTACGAACCATCGAAAGCCCAGAGCCATCGCTGCACTCGAAGAGGTGCGATCGTTAATCCGTACGCACGGCACACTCATCGCCGAACTCGAATCCAAAGAAGAAGACGGACTCCCATCACCCGACGATGTAGATCTCGTCATTGCACTCGGTGGCGATGGAACGATCCTCTCCGCTGCTCGTAAGTGCCTGACCCTGCGCGCCCCACTGCTCGGCGTAAACACCGGCAAAGTCGGATTCATGGCGGGGTTCGAACTCGACGCGTTTCGCAAAAACGCGAAAGCATTACTTGGTGACGAACCACTCGATACCCATCCCGTCACACCACTCCAAGGCGTGATCCAATCAGCCGACGGCAAACCCCGCCATGCCGCGTTTGCAATCAACGAGTTTGTGGTCAGCGCTGGGCCCCCATTCCGGATGATCACACTCGATATCTCAGTTGATGGCAATGTAGGACCAACTGTTTCCGGTGATGGGCTGATCGTTTCTACGCCTTTAGGCTCAACCGCTTACAACGTGTCCGCTGGTGGCCCGATCGTCGCGCCGGGGGTCAATGCAATGATCGTCACCCCGATCGCTGCCCATTCGCTCAGCTTCCGTCCAATCGTGATCCCGTCAGATTCTGATGTACGGATCCGGATTCGTTCAGTCAACGCGATCGAATCTTCGGGCACGACACTGATCATCGACGGGCAAGTCTCCCATCGGCTCGACGAGGGCGATGTGCTCAGTGTCACCGCTGCCAAAGAGCAGGTCCAGTTTGTGCTCGATCCGACCGTGAGCTATTGGCAGACGCTGCTGGGCAAGATGCACTGGGCAACAGAACCCAACGCGTCGGGAATAAAAAATCGCCATTGAGTGATCGTCCGTGTATCTTACATACATCTAAAGGATCACTATGGACAACCAAGCACAAACCAACGAATCGCACGAACTCCACTGCCTGGAAGTCTGGGGCGGGTCGAGCTATGCGGATCACTCGGCATCGGGCCCCGGGCTCGATATCAGC
>CAJXXI010000192.1 GCA_913062615.1 uncultured bacterium
CGCGATCATCACGCGTTGACGCATGCCGCCGGAGAACTGGTGCGGGTAGGCTTTCAAGCGTCCCACAGGATCAGGAATCCCGACCGCGTCCATCGCTTCGATCGCGATCTGCATCGCTTCCTTGCTCGTCACATCTTGATGGAGCGAGATCGCTTCGATGATCTGATCGCCGACGGTGTACACCGGATTAAGCGAGGTCATCGGCTCTTGGAAGATCATCGCGATCTCGTTGCCTCGAACCTTGCGCATCTCGGCTTCGCTCAGTTCGATCAGGTTTACGATGGTGCCGTCCTCCATTCGATAGAGGATCTCACCACGATCAAACCTTCCCGGAGGGCGAGGCACGAGTTGCATCGAACTCATCGCCGTCACCGATTTGCCACATCCTGATTCGCCAACCACGGCCAAGGTCTGGCGTGGATAGACGGTCATGCGCACGCCGTCGACCGCTTGAATGCGGGGTCCGGACCCATTGTCGAAGGACACCGCCAGGTTGTTCACCTGCATGATTGGCTGCTCTGCAATTACAGACTTGGCCGAGCTTTGTGGTTGTTCAATCGTTGAATCTGTCATATCTACTCCTCACGCTCTGAACTTAAACAGATTTTAGACGCGTGCTTTCTTGAGTTTCGGATCGATCGCGTCGCGGAGCGCCTCGCCGATCAGGTTGTATGCCATGGTCGTCAGAAAAATAGCCGCTCCGGGGAAGATCGCGAGCCACCAGATAAAGTCGGATGTCTCGCCCGATGCATTCGAGAGCAGGTTGCCCCAGCTCGCCTGCCCGGATGGCCCGAGCCCAAGGAACGAAAGGATCGCCTCGATCAAGATCGCCGCGGCAATCGCGAACGACGAATCAACCAGCACCGGGGTGACGCCGTTGGGCAGCATGTGTTTAAACAAGATCGACCACAAAGGTAACCCGACGGCCTTGGCTGCTTGCACATAATCAGTCTCACGGAGCTTCATAAACTCCGCTCGAACAAATCGCGCCGCGCCGGTCCAGGTAAAGCACCCGATGATCGCCATCATAAAGTAGATATTGCGTGGCAATACACTCGCCGCGACTATCAACAAGAACAGCACCGGGATCGCCATAAAGATCTCGACCACACGGTAGAGCAGCATATCGACCCAGCCGCCGAAGTAGCCCATCAACGCACCGATGGTGACGCCAATGACTACCGCGATGCCCGTTGACACAAACCCGATCGAGATCGAGAGTCGACATGCGTGGAGCATCTGCGAGAGCACGTCTTGCCCGAGCGTGTCAGTGCCCATGGCATGAACCGGTGCTTGCTGATGAATGATCAGTTCTTTGAGATCAAAGAGGTTGCTGATCTCACCCGCTTCGGCCTTCGCTTCAAGCTCAGCAATAAAATCAGCAACAGGATAGGACAACAAGTCATCAATCGACCCAGAGACCTGGCTCAGGATCTGAAAACTTTGATCTGTGATTAATATATCTACAAGTTGTTCGTCTGAAAGATTGGCCTTCTGTCCGACCGCAAGCCGTTGTTTCTCGGCAAGCCGATCCCACATCGAATCCAACGGAGTCGACATCGGCGAGCGGTTGTACATCGCGGTTTCTGATTGGTTCGGCGAGAACGGCACAATGGTGTACGCCGCTTCGATTTCCATATTGGTTTGTTGAGCGCGATAGAAGAAGGTATTTGTATTGGGCGACCATTTCCACCCGCCGAGCACGATCGTCAGCATCAACACCGCACCAACATACACCACACGCCAACCGCTTTTATACACACCGATCGAGATCAGCACGAACGGAACTGCTGTGACCAAACCGATCACTGCAGAAGCAGCCCATGAGAACCCACTCCACAGTTCCCAACTACGCATCCAGTCCGAAGCATCACGAGCACCAAAGATACTCGAAACAACCCCGACAAACACCACCGCGATCGCAAACTGAATCCCGCCTGCGACAATCAGCCTGAGCTTCTCGCCAACATGAAGCTTCTTTAATGGCAAGAGGAGCAGGACTGGCACCCAGAGCCCCCAGACAATCAGTACGACATCGGCAAGTGTGAGCATTCGAAGCATCGGCGAACTCATCGCTCCGCGAGAGCCATCCTCATTGAGCACCCAGCTTACAATCGGATGCCCCGACGCGATCACCGGCGAAAAGATCGCAAAGAATGCGACAATCGCGATCCAGATCAAGCCAAACACCGCCGCCGGTCGTCGAACGACCTGCCCGAACGCTTCGGTCCAAAATCCCTGAGCGGGCTGATGCCCGATCCCTTGGGCAAGCTGCACGCCGGTGACTGACTCGGGTTGTTTCGTTGCACTACTCATTTGTACGAAATCCTTGGATCAGCGATGGAATACAGAACATCCGCGAGCAGCAGCGCCAACAGATTGACCGCCGCGATCATCATGGTGTTGGCCAAAAGCAGCTCACGGTCTTTGAGGTTAATCGAGTCGATCACAAGTTTGCCCATACCGGGTATTGTGAAAATCATTTCGATAACCACCGAACCAGCGAGCATCGCGGGGAAGATCGAAACAAACATGGTAATCAGAGGCAATAAACTATTGCGGAACACATGCTTGAACACGATGTCCTTGTACGCCACGCCCTTTGCTTTGGCGGTGCGGACATAGTCCATGTTAAAGTTATCGAGCATCGCAGCGCGGGTCTGTTTGGAGAGCACGGCGAACCCGCCGTACACCAAGCAAGAGACCGGCAACACCACATGCCAGAGCATATCGAGCAAATAGCCCATCTCCCACACGCCATTGGAACTTGTAGTGGGCAGATAGGTGAATCCATCAGATGCCGGCGAGTGCAAACCACTCGCTGGGAACAATCCCAATAAGTAATCATGGTTCGCCAAATACCCAACCATCAGCACACCTGCGAGCGGAATCGGGAACGACCACATCGCGATATAGAACGAGCCGCTGAGCCGATCAAATATACCGCCCGAGCGAACCGCCGCGAGCATCCCAGAGGGGATCGCGATGAAGTAGATGATCGGGATCGCGATCAGATTGAGCAGGATCGTCACCGGGATCGCTTCGGAAATCAGTTCCATCACCGGGCGTGACTTGGAGAACGATCGCCCCATGTCTGGCTTGGAGATACTCAAACCCGGGAGAACGGCGAAGCCCGCCTCGGGATATGGCTTGGCATCAAACACAGCCATGAGTTTTTCACGCTCGAGGAGCGCCTGGGCGTAATACCCGACCAGGTTGGTACCGAGCCGATTAATTTCTTCGAAATGAACGGTCGTTTCAATCTGGGTTTTCATCCGGTCAATCACATCGTGCTTGACCTTGCCCTTTCCATCGAACGCATTCTTGATCCCAAGTTCCCCGATAACTTTGCCCAGTTCGGTGTCGAGCAACGCACGCCCACCGATGAGCTTTGCACGGGTCTTCGAATACGCATTGGACTGTCTCCGATAAGCGCTCGACTTGAACTCCGCATCCGCATTGGTAGCCCACACATACGGCTCAGGCTCATGAGCAGCCGGCAGTTCGTCAGCAAACCATTCCCACAACGGCGGGATCTTTACTTCCTTGGGAGGCTGAACAAACGCCCCCGTCGGATCAACCTGATCACGCTTACCGAACTTGATCGGTGAGATTCGGCCCAACCAACGCACATACTGCACCGTAGCGGGCGCATCAAGA
>CAJXXI010000193.1 GCA_913062615.1 uncultured bacterium
AACCTTCATCGCTTCGTCGAGTTCTCGTTCGCTCAGCCCGCGCCCTTCCATCAGGATGCTCCGCATGTTGGCGTACATCCCATCGAGCAACCCGGAGATATTCTGATCCCAAGCCGCCGAGGGCCCAGAGCGTGTCATGGTTTCGTTGGCACCTTTATAGTCGCCCACTTGCACAAGCTGCGCCTGCACACCAACCCACGAGAGCGTGTCGGCCATGTACATTTCTTCCATGTGCAAGCCGGGGAATGAGACGAACCCACCTGACTGCAAAACTATCTTGTCGGCATATGCACCGAGCAATAAATCGCTCGTGTTGTACATCTCTGCAAACACATGAACCTTCTTGCCCGTCTCACGATAGCGTTCGATCGCTTGCCCGATCTCTTCGACCTGGGTGATCCCAAGTGCCGAGTCTTTGAGTCGAATCACCAGCCCTGCGAACTCTTTGTCGTAGGCGAGCGTGTCGATGGTGTTGACCATGCCGAGCAGCGTTGCGGACCCATCGCCGAGCCAGGTATACCCGATCTCGACCTCGGCAGGTGTGCCTGATATTTCAATAACCGCGAGGCTGACATCGTCGCCAGCGATTGCCAACGAGCAAGAACCCGCAGCTGCGAGCATCGCTCCGAGCATGTAAACCGATACCGTACGAGTTGATTTTAAAAGAGCCATTCGTTCCTCCGTGCCGATCTCAAACTGAATTCCGTAATCCCGATACGAGTGTATCGGCAGAACTGATCCCGCGTTTCACATTTCTTCCGCTCGGGCCGCTTTCTGCTGGTTGGTTTCGAAGATATCGCTCAATCCAACCCCCGGACGAACAAGCACCGGATAGAGCCGGAGCGTGTCGAGGCAGATATTGATCATCCCAACACTAAAAAGCACCGACCCCAATGAGATCAACACGATCGAAATAATCGAAAGCACATCGCTGATCCCACGCGGCGTAAACATACTCACCATATGGATCACATCGCCAAACGCCGCGACACCCAACGCAGCAAGCACCGCCAAGAGCGATTGGCGATCGACACGACCTGTCCGCACCACGATCGACCGCACCGCCAAGCCGACAGCCTGCGGTCGAAAGCCCCAGATGATCCCCGCGACAAGCCCGAACATGATCAACCGAAGAACCGATCGATCCAATGCCGACGCGCCCGGATCAAGCAAAGGCGATGGCGAAGACAGATCGTGCCCGCGATAAATCGCACTGTATACAAAGATCAACACCCAATACAACGACACGCCAAACGCCGCCTTCACCGCTTCGAGCCTATGGATATTGCGGTGCGGGCGGATCATTGTAAATCCGCCAACCATCGAGACCGCTAAACCGCCGATACCAATCCACGACGCATACGAAGGTGCCCAAGTCGAATCGAGCACATCGCGTAGCACCTCGGCCAATCGCAATACCCAAACCATCAGCACCGCGATCATCGCCCCGATGCTCCATGCATTGAGCCCGATGGCTGTCAACCTTGGCACAAACAACGGCTCGAGTTCGTGCGCATGCGGATCGACAATCCCCAAAATCGTCGCACGCACCGGCATCCCACATTCTGAACAGTTCGACCGGATCGATAACCCATGCAGGTTGTATCCGCACCCGATGCAGAACAACTCGCCGGTGAGTTGACGGGCGATCGCTGAACCGTCAATCGCTAAACCTTCAGCCGGTTGCGGGTTTCCATCCGAGTTTGTGGGGTGATGTGAGCGAGCCATATTCATCGTCCGAGACCAAGAAACGTGAATCATGAGCATATCACATGGAACCGTCTCGGACACGACCCGAATCACTCTTTGATGGGCACACTTTGGAGGATCATCATGCAAACGATTCGAAAACACGATACCATATGCACACAATACCCCATTCCAGATCCAACAAACGAGACCGATTGAGCAACATGAATACGAAAATAGATATACTCCGTGCCCAGATATCCAAAGTGTACCTCGGCGACTCCCCCGCTATCGACTGGATCATCTGTTGCCTGCTCGCCCGCGGGCATGTGCTCCTCGAAGATGTCCCAGGCGTCGGCAAGACCCTGCTCGCATCGACGCTCGCCAAGTCAATCGATTGCCCCTTCGCTCGCATCCAGCTCACGCCCGACATGCTCCCCGCAGACTTGCTCGGGGTCTCGATCTTCTCAAACGATGGATCGTCACTCCGATTTATGCCCGGGCCGATCTTTACGAGCATCCTGCTCGCCGATGAAATCAACCGGACCACGCCGCGCACACAATCGGCATTGCTCGAAGCTATGAGTGAAGCACAAGTGTCTATCGAAGGCAAGACCCACAAACTCAACGAGCCGTTCATGGTCGTCGCGACCCAGAACCCTGCCGAGTTCGAGGGCACCTACCCACTCCCCGAAAACCAGCTCGACCGGTTCCTGATGCGCATCTCGATGGGGTACCCAAACGCCCGAGCCGAAGTCGAGTTGCTCGATCTTCGCCCAGCGACCACCGTGCTTGAAAACATCACGCCGGTGATTCATGCTGACGATGTGATCGCGATGCAGGAACTGGTCGACAAAGTACACCTGAGTGAATCCATCCGCCAGTACATCGTCGAGATCGCGCGTGCATCGCGTGACTCCAACGAGATTCTCGTCGGACTCTCGCCTCGAGGCTCGCTCGCACTCGCCCAAGCATGCCGGGCGAAGGCATGGATGGACGGGCGTGACTTTGTCGAGCCAGATGATGTGCTCACGCTCTTGGTCCCAGTCTGTGCGCACAGGATTGTCATCGACGGCGCAGGCACCGGCGCCCATTGGGTGCTCGCTGCCGAACTCATCGAATCCATCGCTCGGCTCGTTCCAAGCCCGGTTTGACCCCTGCTCAATCGACGAGCAACTGCGCAACTGCTTCGATCGGATGCAACGCTATCCGGGCGGTGCCATCAAGAATCTGGTGCCTACACGATGTCCCGGGTGCAACGATGACGTCTTGCGCATCCGTTGCCCTGACCGCTGGGAACAATGTTTGTTCACCGATCTTCATCGACAAATCATACCGATGGGCTGCGTATCCGAATGAGCCCGCCATGCCGCAACATCCGGTGTCGAGCACATCGACCTGCCCAGGGCAAAGCCGATCGAAGATCGCCGAGGAGGTCGTATCGCCCCAGAGCGCCTTCTGATGACAATGCCCATGGAGCACAATCCGATTTTTGAACGACCGAATGGTTGGCGTTTCTGGATGCTTCGACCACATCGCATCAAGGAATGATTCTGGAAGTGCCGCCTTGGCTTTGAACTTGGCGATCAACGCTGGATCACAATCTATCTTGAGATCGCCCCAATCATCTGCAATCGCAGACAAGCATGAAGGCTCGGGGATCAACAACGCGTGGACACTGTCGTCCTCAATCAGGTGTTCAAGTTGCTTGAGTGTTCCTTTGGCATCCTTGATCGCGTGCTCAAGGTTTCCCAGCGAGATCGCTGCACGACCAAAGTCCGAGACCGTTTCGATCCCCACACCATACCCAAAGGCTTCGAGCACTCTGACTGTTGCGTGGGCGACCGCGGGGTCATTGTGTGTGGTGAATGTATCGCTGAGTACCACAACTTTGGGCTGTGT
>CAJXXI010000194.1 GCA_913062615.1 uncultured bacterium
GATCGGCGTCGAGGACCAGGTACCCGATCTGGGCGTTGGTCTGGAGGTACTGCCCGGAGATGTTAATGTCCAGATCGGCTGCGGCTTCGTGGATCTTGTTGAGCACGCCGGGCACATTTGTATGGAAGTTGAGGATGCGGTGCGAGCGGCGTTCATCAGAACGATGTTGGTCGGGCAGATCAACCTGAGGCACATTGACCGCGCCGGTGGTGGTGCCCAGGTTCATGTACCGCGTGAGCTTGTTGGCGATGTCGAGGGCGATCGCTTCTTGGGCTTCGATGGTTGAGCCGCCGACATGGGGGGTGAGGATCACATTGTCCAAGCCCTGCAGCGGGCTCGAGAATGATTCGCCGGACTTGGCGGGTTCGTCGGGGAACACATCGACCGCGGCGCCCGCGAGTTGCCCGGACTTGATCGCGTCGCGCATCGCGTTGAGATCAACGATTGAGCCACGCGCGTTGTTGAGCAGGTAGGAACCCGGTTTCATCTTGGCGATTTGATCGCTGCCGAACATGGCTCGGGTGGTGTCGGTGTCGGGGACATGGATGGTGATGACATCGCTTGTGCGCAAGAGTTCGTCCATCGAGCCGACGGGTGTTGCGTTGCCCAGCGGGAGCTTTGAGATGGTGTCGAAGAACTGCACCTTCATGCCCAGTGCTTCAGCGAGGATCGAGATCTGTGATCCGATGTGCCCGTACCCGATGATGCCAAGGGTTTTGCCTCGGACTTCGTGCGAGCCCGAGGCGCTCTTGTCCCAGATGCCGGTGTGCAGGGCGTGGGATCGTGCGGTGAGCTTGCGGTGGAGCGCGATGATCTCGGCGATCGTGAGCTCGGCGACCGAGCGAGTGTTGGAGAAGGGGGAGTTGAAGACCGCGATGCCATTGGTGGCGGCTGCTTCAAGGTCTACTTGGTTGGTGCCGGCGCAGAAGCATCCGATAGCGAGCAAGCGATCGCACTGGGAGAGCACATCGCTGGTGAGCTGGGTTTTGGATCGGATGCCGACGATGTGGGCGCGTTTGATCTCGCTGATCAGGGCATCGCCAACGAGTGCGCCCTTGTGTGTGCGGACGCTGAACCCGTCGGCGACGAGTTGTGTGGTGCCCGATTCGTGGGTGCCTTCGAGGAGGACGATCTCGATCTGGGCTTTGGGGAACGATGTTTTTTGCGTGTCAGCGTTCATTGATCGAGATCCAAGAGCGGTGTTGGTTGAGCGGTTGGCGCGTCGAGCGACACGGTGCCCGTGGCGATCAAGATGCCGAGTAGGGCGGCGAGCACCAAGCGATAATAGCCAAACGGTGCGAGCCCGTGCTTGTTGAGGAAGCTGACGAGCCAGCGGACAGCCAACGCAGCAGAGGCCGCGGCGACGACGATGCCGACGACGATGGGCATCCATCCCAGCGTTTCGAACATGTTGGGGGTGCCCATTTCAGAGGCGTTTTTGAGGTTCTTGGCGAGCGAGTAGACGCATGCGCCCCCGAGGGTTGGCAAGCCCAGCAGGAAGCTGAACTCGGCGGCCTGCTTGGGTTTGAGCCCGACGATCACGCCGCCGGCGATGGTCATCATCGATCGGCTGGTGCCCGGCCACATCGCGACGCACTGCATGAACCCGATGAAGAGTGCCTGCTTCCAGCTCAGCGAGGTGATGTCGAGTGTGTCTTCTGAATCGTCTTCGTCTTTGTTGAATTTGACTTTATCGAGCGCGATCATGAAGACGCCACCGAGTGCCAGCGCGGTGATGACGGCGGGGGTGTTAAAGAGTTTTTCTTCGATGAAGTCGTTGAAGAGCACACCTAATACGGCGGCGGGCATGAAGGCGATGATGATATTGAGCGCGAGCTTGAGCCCGACGGCGTCTTTGCCCGCGAGCCCTTTGATCATCTGGATGACGCGTGGGAAGTACAACCCGAGGACCGCCAAGATCGCGCCGCCTTGGACGACGATATTGAAGGTATCGACCGCTTCGCGTTGGGTCAGCGTGTCGCCAAGCCCGAGCAGATCCGATACGATAATCAGATGCCCCGTCGAGGATACCGGCAGGTATTCGGTGATGCCTTCGACCAATCCGAGGACGATGGCTTGAAAGATGGTCATGGCTTCGGGCGTGATCATGGGCGTTGGGTCTCTTATCGTTTATATACGAGGGTGGGTACTGAAAGGATGATCGGCTCAATGATTGAAATCCATGATGCGAAAGACCCGAGAATCGGGGTGTTTCTCAATCAAAAAGATGCCTGGCTCAAGGCAGGGCATAACCCAACCAATAATCGGGATGCGGACGCGTCTGAGCCAAAGGCTCCCGCTGAGGGGGTGTTTATTGCTGAGGGTGTGCTGGTGGTCGAGCAGCTGATCCGTTCGCGGTTCCCGGTGCAATCGGTGCTGGTGACGATGAATCGGGCGAAGAACATCGCCGCGGTGCTCGATCAGGTGCCCGAAGGCGTGCCGATTTACTGTGCTTCTCAGGAGGTCATTGACGAGATTGTCGGTTTCCCGATGCATCGCGGGTTGTTGGCGTGTGGGCGTCGGCTCCCCAATCCGGATCCGATCGAGCTTGCAAAAGACTGTCGGGCGTTGGTGGTGATGGAGGATCTGAGCAATCATGACAATGTGGGATCGGTGTTCCGATCGGTGGCGGCGATGGGCGGCAAGGGTGTTGGGGTCCTGATGACCAAACGGTGCTGCGACCCGTTGTACCGCAAGGCTTTACGGGTCTCGATGGGGCATGTGCTCAATGTGCCCTTTGCCGAGGTTGATGATCTGGAATCAGCGATGGGGGTGCTGGGTGGGCTTGGGTTCACCTCGATCGCATTTACGCCCGATAACGGGTCGTTGACGGTCGGCGAGTCCCTTAAACAGGGGGGTGGAAAGCTCAAGAAGCCGATGTTGATGTTCGGTGCCGAGGGGCCGGGGTTGAGCGATGGGGTGAAGCGGGCTGCCGATGAGTGTGTGCGGATCGAGATGACAAAAGATGTGGATTCATTGAATATCGCGGTGTCGGCAGCTGTTGGTATCCACAGATACATCAATCCCGCCTGAGTGTTCTACAAGAGTGGGCAGGCGAACAACACCTTTAGGAGAAACGGCTATGACTTTCATATCAATCATTCTTGCATCGGCGACGATGTCACTCGGGCTCGTCGGACCTGACGGAGCGCACACGTGCAAAGACGACTGTGCCAAGGCATGTTGTGCATCAGCAGAAGCAGCATCATCGTGTGCGATGTGCGAGAAGATGGAAGATGGCGGGACAGGTCCTCGCGTTGCCGAGTGGATAATGCGCCGGAAAGAAATTCCTCGTGCTGAATATGAAAAACACGCCAAAAATTTTAATCCGCAAAAGTTTAATGCCGACGAATGGGTGGCAATCGCCAAAGCTGCGGGTATGAAATACATAGTGATGGGCTCAAAGCATCATGAAGGTTTTGCTATGTATGATTCAAAAGTGAGTGATTATAATATTGTTGATGCTACCCCGTTTGGTCGTGA
>CAJXXI010000195.1 GCA_913062615.1 uncultured bacterium
TCTGGCGGTCTTCCATCGAGTTCATTTTGGCGAATATATGCGCAGGCTTGCCTGCTTTGGCGTTGGCGGTTTCGTTTTCGATGAGTTCCATAAACCCAGTTCGCATGTGATCGGGCGCGACGAGGAGTTTGGTGTAGGTTTGTCCTGCGCTCAGCCCGGTGATCATGTTGAAGAGCCGAACGACATCAGCGGTGATCTCTTTGTCAGCAGTCAGCAGCCCAAGGTCGGTATAGCGCTGCGCGGTCTTTGGGTGATAGTTGCCCGTGCCGACATGGGCATAGGTGCGTAGGGCCGATTTGCCATTGATTTTTTCGCGTCGGACAACGAGCGAACATTTGGAGTGGGTCTTGAGCCCTAATACGCCATAAGCGACATGGACACCCGCGGCTTCGAGCTGGCGGGCGAATGTGACATTCTTTTCTTCGTCGAACCGTGCGCGGAGCTCGACCAGGCAGGCGACCTGCTTGCCCTCTTGGGCAGCCTTGATCAGCGAATCGACAAAGGGCGAATCTCGGCTCGTGCGATAGAGGGTGAGCTTGATCGCCAGGACATCCGGGTCGTTGGCAGCGGTGTTGATGAATCGTTCGACCGAATCGGCAAAGGATTCGTAGGGGTGATGGACGAGGATGTCATGCTTGCGGATGGTCGCAAAGATGTCGGCATCTGGGTCGGCGAGTGCTGGCGGGCGGATGGGTTTCCAGTTGTGGTGCTGAAGGTCAGGCCGGTCGATCGCAGCGATTTCGAAGAGATCGATGCAGGCGAGCGGGCCCATGCGTGTAAAATGGTCGTCATTGGAGAGATTGAGTTCGCTCAGCAGGAAGTTGAGGATTCTGGGTGAAGGATCTGGCGGGGTTTGGATGCGGACAGTGTCTGCGAACCGGCGCATGCGGAGTTCTTCTTCGACATGTTCGAGCAGGTCCTCGACATCTTCGTCGTCGAGGGAGATGGCTGCGCTGCGGGTGAGCCGAAACGGGAGGATCTCGACGATGCGCATGCCCGGGAAGAGTTCGTCGAGGTTGTGGATGACGATCTCGTCGAGGGCGACGAACTGGGCGGGTGAATCGGGTGTTGGCGTTGGGGCTTCACCAGCGGATCCATCGAGTGTATCCACGCGGATGTAGTGTGGGAGGACATCGGGGATTTTGACCCGCGCAAAGCGGGGTTCGTCAGCATCGCACGCGTTGATCGGCTCGACGAGCAACCCGAGGTTTTCAGAGAGGTTGGAGATGAACGGGAACCGGTGCCCAGGATCGACCGCCAAAGGCGTGAGGATCGGGAAAACCTCGGCGTTGAACCACGCGTCGGCAGCCCGACGGGTGTGATCAGAGAGCTGGTCGTAGCGGAGAATCTCGATGCCCTCGTCAGCGAGATTGGGGAGGAGTTGGGTGCGCAGGCACGATGCGAGCTGATCTTCCATCTCGCGGATGAGAGAATAACTGGCACTGACGGTTTTGAGCGGGGCCATTTCGTCGGGGCGGTTGGGCGAATGAGGGATGTGCTGATCGTGTCGTGATTTGAGCAGCCCCACGCGTTTCATAAAGAACTCGTCGAGATTTGATGAGAATATGGAGAGAAACCGGACCCGTTCGAGCAATGGGGTGGTCTCGATGAGGGCTTGGGCCATGACTCGGCGGTTGAACTCGAGCCAAGAAAGATCGCGGTTGATGAACCGATCGGTGGGGAGCGATGGGCAATGGGCGCCTGATTGGGGGATTGGAGGATCGGAATCTCGAGGCGATAAGGGCATGGAGAAAGGTAGGCGTGATTTTTCGTGTATGACAGCCCGAAAAGGGATACACTGGAGATGCGTAATCCAAACCCCATCCGGGGCTATTAATCTTCGTTTCCACCATTGCTTAGGGGTCTTATTTATGCAGGTATATGAAAATCAGGATAAGAAAATGCTGGTTCGGCTCATCCGGGTCAGCTTTGTCGCATTGATGTTGATCGTGATGCTGTTGTATGTGTGGAGTATTAATCTTAACGCCGACGAGATGGAGATTGGATTCGCCAAAAACTGGTGGATGCCCGTCGGTGCTGCGCTTGTGTTGGCCGGTCTCTTTTTGGCGATTGATCTGCTCACCCCGCGCAAAAAGATCTCGACTATTTCAGGCGTTGTCTTTGGGCTGATGGCCGGTTTGATGGCGGCGTGGGTGTTTTCGACGATTATCGACCTGGTTGTTCAATCGTGGGACATCGAAGCAGAAGCGTTTATCTCTGCGGTCAAGGTGATGCTGGGCGTATCGCTCGGGTTCCTCGGGATCACAATGGTGATCCAGACGCAAGACGAGTTTCGGTTGGTGATCCCGTATGTCGAGTTTGCCAAACAGATGCGGGGCCCGTTGCCTTTGGTATTGGATACCTCGGCGTTGATCGATGCCCGGATCGCGGATATCGCGGCTTCGGGTTTGATTCAGCAGACGGTCGTGATCCCCGAGTTTGTGATCGAGGAGCTTCAGCTTCTGGCTGATGCGCGCGATCGGATGAAGCGGAACAAGGGACATCGCGGGTTGGATATTGTCACCAAGCTCCAGCGGATGAATGGTGTCGATGTGATGATCGATGCGTCGCCGGTGTCGAAGAAGGCGGTTGATCTGGCACTCATCGAGCTGAGCACGCGGATGCCTGCGATGCTTGTCACATTGGATATCGCGCTCTCACGGATCGCGACGATCCAGAAGATCCCGACGCTGAACATCAACGACCTGGCCAATGCGCTCAAGCCTGTGGTGATCCCGGGCAAGATGATTCATGTCGAGTTGATCAAGCCCGGCGAGCAGCACGGGCAGGCGGTCGGGTATCTGCCCGATGGCACGATGGTTGTTGCCGAGGACGGGTATCCTTATATAGGGCAGACGCGTGATCTGGTGATTACGAGTTCGATGCAGACGGCTGCGGGGCGATTGTTGTTTGCTCGGGTGGATATGGCGGATATGGATTCTGACGAGCGCGAGCACGCGTTGCAGGAATCCCAGCATCATCACCATCGTCGATCGGACGAGCACGATAACCACGGCGAGCACGGCGATCGTCATAGTCATGGCTCGGGCATCGATTCGGTGGTTTCGGTGGATGTGAAGCCGGCGACGATCAGTGGGCCGAGGGTTGTGGATGATGAGGGTGATTCTACCGGGTCGGAGACAGGCTCGGGCGGTCCGGTCAATCTCAAGGGCACGCCGAGGAATCCGAGGCGGTAAAGATACAATCTGGGACACACGCATGCGCTACGATGGTCTTCATCGTGCGCTTTTTTGTTAGCTCAGCACGATGAGTATGTCCAGTGATATCTGGATAAGTAGATATCTGGATGGGAAATAGAACGATATGAAAATGCCAAGCATGCCCGCAGCCACCCTCGGCGGCGATAACTCATGGTCGATCAAAACCGAGATCCTCTCTGGGCTCACAGTTGCACTGGCGCTGGTGCCCGAAGCGGTGGCGTTCGCGATTA
>CAJXXI010000196.1 GCA_913062615.1 uncultured bacterium
GGACGAGCGTGTTGGCGCTCACGCCGCCGCCGACAACCAGGGTTTGGCAGCCTTGGATGTGCCCGAGTGCGCGTTCGATCTTGAGGGTCAATGCCCTGACCGCGGCCCGCTGAAAACTCGCGGCGATATCACGCTTGCGATCATCGGTCAGCTCTGGAACCTCAGGCTTGGGCAATCGTGGTTTGTTCCTCATCGCGGGGGGCGCAGGACGACCCTTGGCGGTATACAGCACCGATGTTTTGAGTCCCGAATAGCTAAAATCGAGCGATTCTTTGCCGAGCCGAGAGACCGGAAAATCAAACGCTCGATCGTTGGCGCCTTCGGTCGCCGCGAGCGCATCGAGCTTTGGACCACCGGGATGACCGAGCCCTAAAATCGAAGCGACCTTGTCGAACGCTTCGCCGATCGCGTCGTCGATGGTCGCGCCTAGGCGTGTGAGTTTCATTTCTGAATCCATGCGATAGAGCGAGGTGTGCCCGCCGGAGATCACGACACCGAGCGCGGGGAACTCGGGAACCTCGCGCCCGAGCATGCCGGCGTACAGATGGGCATGCACATGATCCACCCCAACCATCGGCACCCCGAGCGACCACGCCAACGCTTTGGCGGCGCTCAAACCAACAAGCAACGATCCAATCAAACCCGGGCGATGCCCCACCGCGATCGCGTCGATATCGCTCAGCTTGATCCCGGCTTGTTCGACCGCATCCCGCAGCACGGGGATGATGTGTTGTTCGTGGGCGCGTGATGCAATCTCGGGGACGACGCCGCCGAACTCTTCATGGAGATCGTATTGGCTGGCAACGATCGACGAGCGCACGATGCAGCCGTCTTCGACCACCGAAGCCGCGGTTTCATCGCACGAAGATTCGACCCCCAGAATGATCACGAATCAGATTCCGTTTCTGTCTCTTCGACCTTCTCGATCTTTTCGACATCCGCATCGATCAACCATCGTTCGAGGTTGTCGCCGGTGATGGCGAGGGTGGTGATGATGTTGCCGTCCTTGTCGCGAATAACAATCTCGCCGCCTTCGAGTTCGAGTTCGTCGTCCCAGAAGTCCTTTGGGTTCTCCTTGGCGAGTTCATCATCAATCCCGCCTTCGATCGCTTGGACGCGTTTGACGATGCGTGTAAGCTCACGATACAAGCGTTCTTCGGAGTTGCGAAGCGCGTTGAGCTCGGCGAGCGCGACATCATCTGGTGCATTGGAATCGATGCCTACAGGCTCGAACTCCCCGGTATCGATCCGATTCTGAATCACCCGTACCGCAGCAGTAAGCTGTGGGTCTTGCAAGGCTTCAAGCACCGCATCTGTATCCGTAATATCGATCGAATCTTCGGCGTCAGTATGCAAAATCACTTCCTGCGCTCTTCGTGCGGTGAGCATATCGCCCAGCTCTTCGTTGCTCACAGGAACATAATATCCTGGCGTAGGATCGACACCCCATGTCGTCGAATCATCGCGCCGATGGAGCAACCGACCCGAAGGCAAGTAGTAATACTGCTCGGTAATCTTCAATACACCGGCGCCGCTTTCGAGATTCCGTACGGTTTGAACCGAGCCCTTGCCGAAAGACCGCGTGCCAATAACAATCGCACGCTCATGATCGAACAACGCGCCGGACAACACTTCTGAGGCCGATGCGCTCTGTCCATTGACCAGCACAACCAAAGGCATGTCCGTGATCGTGTTCTTCTTGTGCGCATTCACAATCCGTTCATCAAACACACGCCCCTTGGTCGACACAATCGTGCCCTCTTCGAGGAACATATCAGCTATTTTGATCGCTTCGTCGAGCAACCCGCCCGGATTAAACCGCAGATCGAGAATCAACCCGTTGAGCATCTGGCTCTTCTCGGCGCTGTTGATCGCGATCGCAACTTCGAGAGCAGCCTTGGGCGTGAACTGTGTCAGTCGGATGTACCCGATGTTGCGTTCAACATCGATCACATGCTCCCATGCCCCATCGCCTTCGATCCGCATGAACCCCTTAACCGCTTGCACCTTGATGTGCCCGCGGATGATCTCGATATCGAGCGTCTCGGTTCCACGCTCAACTGTGATCAGCACTTTGGTGTCTGGCTCGCCAATAAGACGACCAATCGCATCGTCGATGCTGTGCCCTTCGGTGGACTCGCCATCAATCTTGATCACCCGGTCGTCCGCCATCACGCCGGCCTTCCACGATGGCGATCCATCGAGCGGCGACGAGATCGTCAACCAACCATCCCGGATCTGCACCTCGGCGCCAATCCCGACATACTCGCCGGTCAGATCGCGCGAGAACTTCTCGGTATCGCGTTTGGGGACGAAGGTGGTGTATGGATCGTTGAGCTCGTCGATCATGCCATTGATCGCGCCGAGCTGGAGCTTGTCGGTCTCGGTCTCTTCGACATACAGCCCGTCGATGAGCGTCCGGACATCGACGATGGGATCGAAGAATCCGTATTCATCATTGGTTATCTTGATCGCATTGGTCGCGACGGCGATGGTCGAGCCGATGACCGCGACGCCGAGGATTCCAATGAGAGGCAATGAGTTCTTGTTCGCCATGACCGATCTCCATATTCATACAAGCATCCCTGCATTGGCAGCGAGGACGCAATTGGTTCGTGCTATGAGTCTATACCGGCCCGATGCCCGTTTGGTTCTTCAAAACAGGGATTCGTGGCGTAGATATGGGGCTATATCAGGGTGCGGGTACGATGACCGCGCTGAGTTTGCTGACATAACTGTCTGCCCCCAACGCGCCCTGGAGCGATGTGAGGATTTGGCCGTCTTGAATCAGCATGGTTGTTGGATACGAACGAACGCCCAGCGAACCGATCTCGTCGCCGTTCTCGCCGTCTTCAAGATAGACCGGAATCGTGTTCTCTAAGATCCAATCCATCACGATCGGATTGGTGAGGGTCGATCGCTTGAGCTTCTGACAAGGCGGGCAATAGTCTGCGGTTGCCAGCACGAGCATTGGTTTGCCGGTTTGCTCTGAGATGGTCGCCGCCTGTGTCAGGGTATAGTGCTGATCGAAGACACCGGGGGTTTCGGCGGGGCCCTTGATCAGGTTGATCACGGTGGGCATCACCAACACGGCTGCGACAATGACGAACAAAAACGGTGTGACAGACTTTACTTTCAACATCAGGAATCCTTATCAGGCGTGTATGAACACCACAACAACTCAGTTGGGCAGGATGTTTATTCCCGTCCCGGGTCTCAAAGCAGGCTTACTTAATATCGGACAGATTGGCAACTCAATCGATCTTATTACCAGTCCTCAAGCTCTCCGACCAAAGGCTCGATCAGGTCTTTGCGCGTAATCACCCCTACGTTTCGATCGCCGAC
>CAJXXI010000197.1 GCA_913062615.1 uncultured bacterium
GATTCTGAGTCCGCTGTAGGATGGGTCCCATGAATCTGTAGGCGTAAACGAACGGGCGACGCGTTCATTCTCGTTAAGCATGCCGGAATAGATGTCCGCGATTTTTACGCGTGTCACACTACCGTCTGCGGTGGCGACCGAAGGCTCGGCGTCCGGGTTGTTCCATTGCGGCGGGCCATTTTCTACGCCAAAGATGATCGGCTCGCCGCCACCAATGTTTGGATCACGGAAGCTCGCGGTGCGTGTTTTTTTGGACCAATCAAAGCGTTCCCACATCAAAACCTTCTGCGACGTAAAGGTCACCTTGGACATTTGGTTGCGCTTGGCTTTGGAGGTGACGGGGTTGTTGCGTGGAGCGATGCCTCGCCCATCATCCCGGTATCGTTCGGGAGCGAACCAGCATGTTGGCGAGAGGACGTATGATCCATCCCAGAATCCTCGTTCGAGCGACCAGCCTGGAGGCGGATCGGTTTCGAGCTCGTCCATGCGAGCGATCAAGACTCGATCGGATGGCGAGAACTGTACATCTGATGCGTAGTTGCCCTGGCTGAGCCAGCCGCCGATGACCGAGTACCAGTGGAAGGCGTACATCTCGGTGTACCATTTGTTGCTCCCATTGCCCATCGGGAACTCGATCGCAGCGGAAGACCCAACTTTGCGGACCAATCCCCATCCGCGGCCACCTGGGCCACCGGAGTTGCCCATGCCTCGGATAAACTTCTGGATCTCGAATGGGTTGATTAAGCTATCACGATATTCACCGACATAGAGCTCTTGGATCTGGGCCATCGACCGGAGGTTTGCCTGGCTTTTGATCCTTCGAGCGCTGCTCTGTGCCCCAGAAAGGGCGGGGAGTAAGATCCCCATCAACACGGCAATGATGGCGATGACCACCAAGAGTTCAATAAGCGTAAACCCTTTTTTACCAAAGAACTTGCGCCCATTATCGAGTTGGAAAACTTGGCCATGAAGTGATTGTGGCATCGATCAAACCCTATCTAGAAAAATGACTCATGGGCGATTCCCATCCGAACATAGCTCAATCATACCTCAATATGACACAGACCACAAACCTGATTTGGATGATTCCGGGTCGTAATGTCTAGAAATGGCTGATCTGTGGCGGTTTTGAGCAAACCATTGGACAGATGGAACAACTTTGCGCCCCTTAATGGCCGATAGAACAGTTTGTATCCGTCTCGAATCCTTGTTTCTTCTTTGACGAGCCCACACCATGCCCAGAGATATTCCTGTCGGTAACGGCAACCTATTGATCACATTTGACGAGTTGTATCGCATCCGCGATCTGTACTCGCCTCGCGTTGGTCGCCATAACCACACCAACGGGCATCCGCAACGCTTTGGCGTCTGGGTCGATGGGCACATGGCGTGGATCGAGGACGAGGGCTGGGAACGCACGCTTCAGTACAAGCCCGATTCGCTCACGACCGAGGTGACGCTGATCCATGAAGAACTGGGGATCGAGATCACCTCGAATGATGTGGTCGATCTGCACAAGCCGGTCTACTTCAGGCATCTGGCGGTCCGCGACCTTGCGGGCAAGTCACGCGATGTCCGGTTGTTCTTCCACTGCGACTTCTCGATCAACGGCTCGCCGGTCGGCGACACCGCCAACTATGACCCCTCTACCCGCGCGGTCATCATGTATAAGGACGACGCGTACTTCCTGATCAATACCTCGACCCCGACGAAGGTTGGAGTGGAGCACTGGGCGATCGGCGCCAAACGCGTCGGCGGCGCAGAGGGCACCTGGCGTGATGCCGAAGATGGGCAGCTCGGTAAGAACGCGATCTCGCAGGGCTCGGTCGATGCGACTGTTGGGATTCATCTCCAACTCAAGCCCAATGCGACTGAAGAAGCGACCATGTGGATCGTGTGTACACAGAACTATGACGATGCCAAGCACATCAATGAACGCATCTGGGAGATTACCCCTGAACGGCTCATCGCTCGAACCGAAGCGTACTGGAAACTCTGGTCGCGCAAGGAACCGATCAATACGGGCATCATGCCCGAGCCGGTGCAAGATTTGTACTACCAGAGCCAGTTGATTCTCCGCACACAAATCGACAACGGCGGCGCGATCATCGCGGCGAACGACTCGGACATCACCCACTTCGCGGGCGATCATTATTCATACTGCTGGATGCGTGACGGGGCACTTGTTGCACACTCGCTGATCCTGGCAGGGCAGAGCGAGCTGAGCCGAAACTTCTTCCGATTTGCGCACGAATGCATCGGCGAGAAGCCTTACTTCTTACATAAATACACGCCTGAGGGCAACCTGGCGAGTTCATGGCATCCGTGGATGATCGACGGGCAGGCGATCTTACCGATTCAGCAAGATGAGACCGCGTTGACGCTCTGGGCGCTGCGTGAGCACTTCGAAGCCTTCCGCGATGTTGAGTTCATTAAATCCTTGTATATCAGCCTGGTTGTTCGCCCGGCGATGTGGATGCTCGAGCATCGGGATCATAATGGATTGCCTTTGCAATCGTGGGATCTATGGGAAGAACGGCGCGGGATTCATACCTTTACCGTCGCGGCGACGATCGGTGCCCTCAAGGCGGCTGCCGATTTCGCGCAGGACTTTGGCGAGATGGACCGGGCAGCCTCGTTCCGCGAGGGCGCCGAGCGGATGAAGGGCGCGTTGCGTCGTCATATGTGGCACAAAGAACGCCAGCAGTTCGCTCGCATGGCGATCCCGCTTGAAGACGGCACCTATCGGCTCGACATGACCCGTGATAGCGCGAACTATGCGTTGTTCGCGTTTGGTGCGTTTGAAGCCGACGATCCTTTGGTGAAGCTCGAAATGGAATCATTGCGTGATCGCTTGTGGGTGAAAACCGATGTCGGCGGATGCGCTCGCTACGAGCGGGATTACTATCACCAGGTCGAGTGCGAAAAAACCGACGATGTACCCGGCAATCCGTGGGTGATCTGTACACTCTGGCAGGCGCAGTATCACATCGCGATCGCCAAGACGATGCAAGAGCTCAAGCTCGCGATGCCGCTCCTTGAGTGGACCGTGAAGCACACGCTCGAATCGGGTGTGTTGGCCGAGCAGTTTGATCCGTATTCGGGTGCGCCGATGTCGGTGTCGCCATTGACCTGGTCGCATGCGACGGTTGTTTCGACTTGTGTGATGTACTGCAATAAGTATGACCAGATCGTGGCAGCGACAGCGAAGAGTGAACAGTCGAACACCCAATCGAAGTAATCTATCTCTGTGAAACTCCCCGCATCAGTGGCGCCGGCCATCAAGAGTTAGCGGTTGAGTTTGGTGATCAGTTTGCCCAAAG
>CAJXXI010000198.1 GCA_913062615.1 uncultured bacterium
AGTCGAAAGACGGAAACCCCCGCTTCGATCAGTTGTTCGAGCATCTCGTCAGAGTCTGAAGCCGGGCCGAGGGTCGCGACAATCTTGGCATGTGCCGGTCGGGTAGAGTCTAAAGACATCCATGAAGGGGCTGACGAATGAGACATGCAAAACACTCCGCAAGGGAAAGGTTCGTTCAAAGGCGGCGTTTGATCACACACCCGCTTCATTATCGGCTGGTTGGGCGGTATTTCATTGGGATTCCTGCAGAAACAGGGCAGACAAATGCGCATTGAAGCACTTAGAATGAGCAATGGAACACACAAATCAACCACCAGTTGCGATTGTCACCGGAGCGGGGTCTGGAATTGGACGGGCGGTAGCGATCGGACTTGAAGCCAAAGGGTATGCAGTTGTTCTTGTTGGCCGACGATCATCGCCGCTCGAAGAAACTGGAAAGCTGCTCGGCGAACAGGGAGTGGACTGGTTGGCAATCGGGGCAGACATTGCACAAAGTACGGACCGGACCGAAATCATCAATCAAACGATCTCAGGATTTGGACGGATTGATGCGATCGTGAACAATGCCGGGCTTGGAACTTGCAAAAGCATTGGTGATCTTTGCGAAACCGAGATTCAGGACATGTTCTCGGTGAATGCCATCGGGCCAATCGAGTTGGTACGGCTCGCGATTCCAGAACTCATCAAAGCCAATGGGTGCGTGGTCAATGTAGCTTCGATGGCAATTGTTGATCCGTTTGTCGGGCTAGGGGTGTATGGGTGCACTAAAGCCGCGATTGATGGACTAACACGGGCGTTGCACAACGAATATAACGAACAGGGCGTGCGGGCATACACGGTTGCACCGGGAGCGGTGGAGACTGAGATGCTTCGATCGATCGTTTCCAAAGACATGCTACCCACGGCTCAAACGCTTTCGCCCGAACAGGTGGCCGGCAAAATCATCGCATGTATTGCAGGCGATGCTGCTGAGGCATCGGGATCAACAATATTGATGAATAGCCCATGATTGAATAGATCGAATCACTCGCCCGGTATGTACGAGATCGCGCCTTCCATCGGCGAGCTTGCGGTCGCGTAGAGCTTCTTGGGGATCCGTCCCGCAAGATAGCTCTGACGCCCGGCTTCGCAGCCTTTGCGCATCGCGTGGGCCATCATGATTGGATCGGCTGCGTGGGCGATCGCGGTGTTGAGCAATACACCATCGGCTCCGAGTTCCATCGCTAAGGCGACATCACTCGCGCATCCAACGCCAGCATCTACAATGACCGGGAAGTCAGGATCGTTCTCTTTAAGCAGTTCGAGGCACAGCACGATGTTGTTGATGTTCAATACACCCTGACCTGATCCGATCGGTGACCCTGCGGGCATCACGGCGGCGGCGCCGGCATCCTTGATGCGCTTGGCGCTGATCGGATCGTCTGAGGTATAGCACAGGACATCGAACCCGTCTTTTACCAGTGTTTCGACGGCTTGGAGTGTGCCGACGGGGTCTGGGAGGAGGGTTTTTTTATCGCCGAGCACTTCGAGCTTGACCCAGCTTGCGCCGGGGTTTTCAAGCTGTTCTAGGAGCTCGCGACCAAGCCGTGAGACACGCACCGCGTCCTCGGCCGTGAAACACCCTGCGGTGTTTGGCAAGATGGTGTATCGTTTCAGGTCGATGTATTCGAGCAGGCTCTTGCCTTGCTCGTTGAACAAACGCTCTCGACGAACGGCAACGGTGATGACCTCAGATTGCGAAGCATCTAGTGCCTCTTTCATCAGTTCCATAGATGCGTATTTGCCGGTGCCGATAAGGAGCCTGGAATCGAATGAACGCCCTGCAATGGTCAGTGACGACAACCCGGGTTCTGTTTGAAGAGTGGTCATTGGAGTTACCTGTGGTTCAAAAGATATGTTCAGGAATGAATCTTTGCGGTCGAGCGGACATGGAGTTCGGAGAGCTGCTCGTCATCGACGACATTGGGTGCTTCGCACATGAGGTCTACGCCGGTGAGCGATTTCGGGAACGCGATCACATCGCGGATGTTCTCGGTGTCGATGATGTGCATGACCAAACGATCGAGCCCGAAGGCGACGCCGCCGTGTGGTGGTGCGCCGTAGGTGAGTGCATCGAGAAGGAAGCTGAACTTGAGCTTGGCTTCTTCTTGCGACATGCCCAGGAGTTCGAAGACCTTGGATTGGACTTCTTGCTGATGGATACGGATCGAACCGCCACCGATTTCTGAGCCGTTGCAGATCATGTCGTAGCCATCGGAGAGGATGGACTCAACCGTATCGACATCTTTGACATCGGCTGCCATGAACCGTTCGGTCTCGGCCTTGGTCGGCGCGGTGAACGGGTGATGGAGCGATTGGTAGCGTTCGTTTTCTTCGTCGTATTCGAACATCGGGAAGTCGTACACCCAGAGGAAGTTCCACTTGCCTTCGGGGATGTAATCGTGCTCTTTGGCGATCTTGAGGCGGAGTTCGCCCAGTGCCTTGGTACAAACATTGTATGTGTCAGCACCAAAGACCACGGCGTCGCCGTCTTCGAGCCCGAGGCGTTCGATGAGCTCGTCCTTGATGTCACCGAGGAACTTGGCGATGCCTGTGCCGAACTCGCCGTCAACAAACTTGACAGTTGGAGCACCGCCTGCACCGAACTGCTCGACGAACGGGTTAAACTTATCGGTGACCTTACGGGAGAACTTAGTTGCGGCGCCGGGAACCTTGAACGCTTTGACAACGCCCTTCTTCTTTTCGAGGGCCTCGTTGAAGACCAAGAAATCGACCTTGGCTGCGAGATCGGAGATGTCGACGAGCTTGAGATCGAAACGGGTATCCGGGCGATCGATGCCATAGGTATCGAGTGCTTCGCGGTAGGTGATACGTGGGAAGTCTGGGAGCTCAACATCGAGCATGTTCTTCCAGAGATGCTTTGCGAACCCTTCCATAAGCCCGAGGACTTCGTCGCGATCGACGAAGCTCATCTCAAGATCGATCTGGGTGAACTCGACCTGGCGATCTGCTCGTGGGTCTTCATCGCGGAAGCACTTGACGATTTGGAGGTACCGATCGCACCCGCCGACCATCAGGATCTGCTTGAACAACTGCGGCGATTGTGGCAACGCGTACCACATGCCTTCTTGGTTGCGTGAGGGTACTAAGAAGTCGCGGGCGCCTTCTGGGGTTGACCGGCAAAGCACCGGGGTTTCGACTTCGATGAAGCTTT
>CAJXXI010000199.1 GCA_913062615.1 uncultured bacterium
TGTCAGCCCGAGCCCGTGCCCAGCCCATGCAGCGAACAATCCGACGCAGACGCTGATGGCGACATAGACCATTGCAGCAGCGATGCGTCCGTTGTTCATCAGGTCGAGTGTTTCCCACCCGAACGATGAGAAGGTGGTGAACCCGCCGAGCACGCCGATGATCAGGGCGACGCGCATGACCTCGTTGCCTTCTTCTGGATCGCCGAGCCATCCCCATGCGAGTCCGATGAGCCCGCATCCGATGAGGTTGACCATCAGCGTCGCGACGGGATACATCGAGAGCCAGTGGGGGGTGTCGGCGGCGGTTGGGGTGAGTCGCCCGATCAACAACCCGGTTGAGTATCGAAGTACCGAACCGATTCCGCCGCCAAGAAATACCAATACGAGTTTCATGATCTGACCACCTTACCCTACTTTGCCCGGCACCGTTGGGCCCGTCGCGCTTGCATGACGATACGCGGTCATTGCGCCCAGGAGAATAAAGACGACCGACGCCACGCTTCGTAGTCCTTCATACCCGCCTTTGGCGTTGTGATAGATCCAATCCCAGGTGGTGTATCCAGGTGTGGAAGCGAAGTTCCAGTTGATCACCGTCACAGGGAACGCCACAGCGACAACCACCAGCACGGTCATCGCAGCGGCAATGATGCCCATGCCTTGTGTGCCAGTCCGTGATGCTTTATTCGTTCCAATTCCGATTATTGACCCGCAGATCCATACCGCGGGCACCAGCCTCATGTGGCTATCTGTCCAGATCGAATGGATTGCCCAAACGGCGCCAACCCAGACCATCGCGCATACGCAGGCGATGGCTATCGAACTGAGCATCCCTTGCACTCTCATTGCGGGTGGCTTATCAATCGCTTCGACTTCAACTGACGGGACAGCGGGTTGATCAAGCCCGTACCGTGCAACCATCTCGCCCTTGACCTGTTCTTCGTGCTCGGTGATTTCGCCAAGCTCGATGGATTCCTTGGTCGATGTGTACTCGCCGAGCGATTCGAGGTAGTGCTTGAGCGATGCTTGGGTTTCATCGTTCCACGCGATCCCAAGCGATTCGTACACATTTCGGAGCGTTCCAATGCCATCACTACGCAGGTCTTGATATCGAATGCGGACAAAGCGATCAGGGGCAATCGCCTGTGCTTCATCGCAGCACTTTGATTCGGTAGATGCGTATTCCTCGACGATCCGGTCTCGGACGGCTTGCACCGCGGGGGCATCTTCGAGCAGATGGGCTTTGAGTGCATCGTGCAGGCGGACATTGGAATCGATCACAGCTCCCGGCTCGCGTACGAGATGCACAAAGCGTATATTGCCCTTGAACAACCGGTCCAACTCGGCCACCCGTGCGGTGTGGCTCGGTGCTTTGAGCAGTACAACCTTGGTTCTGTTTTTGCCCCGTGTGAGTTTCCATACGAACATCGCCATCAACGATCGCCACCGGTTGAGCTCCGAATCGCTCAATCTTTCAAGCCCATGCCACTGTTTCCAGTCGTCCCATTTGCTCGGCCAGATCAGCTGACCCGGGATCGAGCTGCACCCGCCCCAGGTGCACAAAGCAAAGTCATCCTCCGCCGGCCAGTCAGGGCCAAACCCGACAGCGTCCTGCGGGCGCGTCGAGCCCAAAAACGGGACCAGCACAAATCGCAAGATCGACCACCCCATCACAAACCCTTGCCCGGCCAAACACTGCGACCATCGGGGTGTGACGAATCGGCGATCGCAGCTCATCAGGTTTTGGAGGTGCGTTGTTCCAGATCGGTAATACCCCAGAATCACCACGGCTCCGGGCTCATGCTCGATCTTGGGGTCATCACCAAACCGTCGCCGTCGGATCACATTGAGCACCACCCGCTCATGGACAGTCGAAATCGTCCCCACAAAGCTGGTCACCAGGATGAACCCAAATCGAACCCAATAGCGTGGGCGTATCCCGCCCGATCGACGCACCATCCCAGCCCAGACATCGAGTGGTGCCAACGCCAATACATGCGCCACAGGCCAAGCGATGCCCCTTGTCGGTCCGGAATTTCGATCATTGCTATCCATAAAGCTCTGCTACACAATACGCACTCCAATCAAACAATGGAGTTCTCTTGCCCCTCCCTGCGCCCTTCGCGTCTGTGTGGAGCACCGGGCGCATCAATATTTCTTCTGTTCCATTGCCTATTGCCTATGGGCCCATTGCCCTTCTCCAATCCGGCCGCATATCCTTGCCCAATGACCCACGAACTGCTTACCAAACTCAACCTCGTCAATCACCCTCGCATCGTCACCGATTTCACCGGCGACGAGACACCCGAGAAGGACAATATCGTCCTCTCATACAGCCCCGCGACTGGCAAGCCCATCGCGGGCGTGAGGCTCGATTCAAAAGAGGACTACGAAACAGTCACCGCCAAGGCAGCCGCGGCGTTCAAGAAGTTTCGCATGATCCCCGCTCCCAAACGCGGAGAGCTCGTCCGCCAGATCGGCAACGCCTACCGCGATGTGCTCGAAGAGCTCGGCTCACTCGTCGCACTCGAGATGGGCAAGATCAAAGCCGAGGGCATCGGCGAGGTCCAAGAAACAATCGACATCGCCGACTTCGCCGTCGGACAATCCCGCCAACTCTGCGGCATCACCATGCCCAGCGAACGCCCAGAACACGCGATGAAAGAACAATGGCTCCCGCTCGGACCCATCGGCATCATCACCGCGTTTAACTTCCCCAATGCGGTCTGGGGCTGGAACGCAATGCTCGGGACCATCGCCGGCGACACATGCGTCTGGAAACCATCACTCCTCGCGCCGCTGACAGCGATCGCGACCAACGACATCGCCCAGCGCGTTGCATCCGAGATGGGATACGAAGACATCTTCCAACTCGTCATCGGCACCGACACAGTCGTTGGCGAATCCATGATCGCCGATCGTCGATACCCGCTGATCTCCGCGACCGGTTCGTGCAATATGGGTCGCCATGTTGGCTCAGTCGTTGCGGGCCGATTGGGCAAATCATTGCTCGAACTCGGAGGCAACAACGCCGTCATCATCGAGCCAGACGCGAATCTTGATCTCGCACTCAAGTCCACAGTGTTCGGTTCAGTCGGCACCGCAGGACAACGATGCACCTCAACGCGTCGATTAATCCTCCACGA
>CAJXXI010000200.1 GCA_913062615.1 uncultured bacterium
CCGCCAGCACACCCGGCGCGGGCACGACATTGATCCCTACCCCCGCGACTGTTTCGTATCCCCATTGGATCGGGTGCCACTGGATATCAAGCTCGCCATTGTGGAACTCGACTGTTCGTTCGAGCTCGGCGTATCCATAGTGGAATCCGTCATCGAGTTCGAATCGAAGTCCGACAACGAAGGATTCTTCGACGGTGAAGATGCCTTGCTCATCGGTGAGCGCATTGACGCCGTGCATGGCGCGGAATCCATCGACGAAGTTGCTCTGGGTACCTATAGAATCGCCGCCCTGAAAACCCTGAGGCCCAAAGTAGGCGATCAGCTGCCCAGCAAATGGATCGGGGATGAGTGTTTCTTTAGTCGAGCGAGCGATCATGGTGAGCCGACCCATGCCCATCCAGACAAAGTCGCCGCCGGCACCGTTGAACTGCATGAAGAAGATCGATCCTCCGGGCAGATCTCCGATGTCGGGTTGATCGAACGCGCTGCGTGTGATATTGAGGGCTTGGCCGAGCCGAGGGTTGTTTGGGTTGGCGTCGAAGAGCTTGAGCGTGTCGAGATCTGGATTGGTGTTTTGGAAGTGGATGACTTCGCCCAGTGCCAGCGGGCAGAGCAAAGCAAGAGTGAGCGTGGTGCGATGAAGATGCTTCATGTACACAGTGTACACGATTTTAGCGGATCGCAACACGCATCGAAACCGAAGAAGCAGCATCATGGAGCGCGACCACCGCCCAATAGGGCACCGTATCGCTTGCGCGGATACCCAAGATGAGTCCGTTTGCGGAATCGGGGTCCATGGTGCGGATTTGCTCGATGACCGATTGGAGCGGGCGAGGGTCGTCGCCGATCCCACGCACAAAGACCTGCTCGTCGCGGATAAACAAGTCTGCACTGAGCATTGGGGTGGGGAGGGAGAACCCGGATGTGACGAGATCTGGGTCTTGGATTTCGGGCAGATCAGCCCGCAGGAACCACTCGTGCCCCGCGATTGACGCGCTGGCCATGAAGAAAATCAGGATGACGAGCGTCACATCGACCATCGGGGTCATGTTCGGGCCAAACCGCGACGAACGGGTCAGCACATTGCGGTGCTTGAGCGGTCGTCGGCGTCTGTGCTCGGCGCTTTGTTTGCTTTGCTCGTTCATGGGCGTTGCTCCGTGACGAGTTCGACGCCTCTGATGTTTGCATCGCGGAGTTGGTGCATGATTGGGCGAACAACACCAAAGGGCGCATCGCGATCGGCGCGTACCCGGATCGGCGTGCCCGGGGCGCGGGTGTGCATGCCTTCGATCTCGCCGGTGAAACGGTTGGAGTCGATTGCGTTGCCGTTGATTGAGAGCGAGCCATCAGCGGTGATCCCGATAATAATCGGGTCCTGCTCTTGGGTTTGGTTGATCCCGGTTGATGATGATGGCAGATCAATCGACGCCTTGCGATCAATGGCGAGCTGTCCGACGAGCAGATAGAACACGATCAGCACCATGACCACATCGATCATGGGCGTCACATTGATGCGTGCGCCGCTGCCTTCGTTCGAGATGATCGAGCGGGTTCTCATGCTTGCTTGTTCTCTCCATCAGCTCCGCCGTTCTCGGGAATCATATCGACGATCTCGCCGGCTTGGGCCATCGCGGTGTTGCAGTGTTTTTCGACCACCGAGCGGTAGAGCCCATAGATCAACAAGCAAGGCACCGCGAGCACCAATCCGAGCATGGTGTGGAAGAGTGCTTTGGAGATGCCCAGCGAGAGATCGGTCGGGCCGGCAGACCCGCCGGCTTGGCCGAGGCGAACGAACGCGATGATCATGCCCCAGACCGTGCCGGCCAATCCGACCAACGGGCCGAGCTCGCCGATGATCCGCAGGGTGTCGAGCGGGCGGACCCATCGTGCGCACGCGTTGGACGCTGCGAGTTCGGCTGCATCGCGCATCGCGTCCTTGCCCTTGTGCCGAACACGATACGCCGCGTTGGATGCGATCGACACGACGGAGGTGTCTTCGGCGAGTCCCTTCTCGAACCCGCCGAGGTTGTCTTGCTTGAGGTGCTCGCGGAGATTCTGGAAGGTTGATTCGGGCGCGATGACCGATCGCCGAGCATCCATGAGGATGCGCACAATCAAGGTCATGGCGAAGAGCGATCCGATGATCAGCGCGACGGAGAAGATGTCGAACGAATCGACAAAGAGCGACCAGGCATTGGCGGTGGATTGACTATCTGTAATAGATTGGGCGGCTTGGGCAAGTGTGAGCATGCCTCAACAGTATCACGCTTGCGTGATGATTGTTGGGCTTGGGCGGTGCTTATTCGCCCAGTTCGATGTCGGTCTGCTCGATCGGGCGCGAGATGGTGTGCTTCTCGTTAAACCACGCGTTGAGATCCGCCATCCGGGCTTGCTCGGAAGCGAAAGGCCAGGTTAACGAGTCGCCGGGGACCGGTGTACCCATCGTCGGGCAGGTGGTGTCCGGGCGCGGACGGATCGCATCAAACCCAGCGCGATCGAGCCAGGCTTTGGGGATCTCGAAGCGGAAGTGGCGGGTGGTTTCGTCGACATGGTCGATGTTGATGGTCAAGCAGTTTTCGGGGAGCGCACTGGCGATGCGGTCTGGCCATTCGATGAGGATGATCGCGCCGGAGTCGACAATTTGATCCCACCCGAGCGCATCGAGTTCGGATTCGTCGCCGAGCCGATAGCAGTCCATGTGCGCCAGTGGGGGTTGCCCCTTGCCACGGTCATAGATGTTCATGATGACAAATGTTGGCGATGAGACGGCGCTCTCAGCGATGCCAAACGATTGGGCGAGCATGCGGACGAAGGTGGTTTTGCCCGCGCCCATCTCGCCGACGAGCTTGACGATGTCGCCGGGGCGCAGTACGGCGGCGAGGTCATTGGCGATCACGCGGGTGTGTTCGAGCGAGCGGGCTGGGCGTTGGACTTCGATCATGCGCAGATTGTTCGCACGATCGGAGCGAATTACCAGAGGATTCGTGTGCGGATCGACTCTTCGATCGCATTGATCCGCTCGTGGAGGGCTGC
>CAJXXI010000201.1 GCA_913062615.1 uncultured bacterium
GAAGCGCTCGATCAGGTGCCCGGGGGGGTGAACCTGCTCGCGATCGACGAGTGCCATTGGGTGACCAAGTGGGGGCATGATCTCCGCCCGGCGTATCAGAAGATCGGCGAGTTCCGCAAGCAGCTCGGCGATCCGATCACGATCGCGCTGACCGCGACGGCGACCAAGCCTGTGCGTGAAGATGTCCGCACAGTGCTCGGGCTTGATATCGACGAGATGCCTTTGTTTGCAGCACCGGTCGATCGTCCAAACCTCAAGCTGAGTTCGAGCATCGTCTGGGACGATGGCGAGAAGATCGAACACATTAAGGCGATCGCTAGCAGGACCAACGCGACGGGGATCGTGTACTTCACCCTGATCAAGAACCTCGAGCAGATGGCGGATCGGCTGCAAGAGGCGATGCCCGGGCGCGAGATCGAGATCTATCACGGGCGGTTGCACCCCAAAGAGCGAACACGCGTGTATAACCGGTTCATCGAAGCCGGCCCTGATGACGGCTTGATCCTGTTTGCGACCAACGCGTTCGGGATGGGTGTCGATAAGCCCGACTTGCGATACATCGTGCATGGGCAGATCCCGGCGTCGATCGAGGCGTATCACCAGGAGGTCGGGCGAGCCGGTCGCGATGGCAAGGATTCCATCTGCCAGATGCTCTATTGTCAGGATGATCTCGCGATCCAGCAAGAGTTTATCCGCTGGCAGAATCCGAGTGCTGATCTGCTGATGTCGGTGATGAGCGCCATCGAGGCCCGGTATACTGAGGATGATTTCGACGATGACGACATGCGATTGATGGTCGTGGGCAAAGGGCACGCCCACGGCATGGGCGGGGGCATCATGGACTATTGCCTGATCCGGCTTGCCCAGCTCGGCGCGATCGAGTTGACCAGTATCCGCTCAGAAACCGGCGGACGCGGCAGGTATCGCTTCTTGAGATCGCTCGACGACGCCGAGCTCGATGTGGCGGCGATCGCAGAAAAGAACCAGCGAGACCTGATGAGGCTCCTCGATGTCGTGAAACTGACCAAAGCCGAGTCAATCCCCGAGTATGTCAACGACTATTTCGACCTCTAAGCAGTTTGGGTCTACCATAGAAACCACTCAAAATCACCACCGAAAGGAACTCACTATGAGCGAACCAATCACCGAAATCATCATCGAAGACCTCACCGTTGGCGAAGGCGACGAATGCCAGCCAGGCGCGACCGTCAATGTTCACTACAAGGGCGAGCTCATGGACGGCACCGTCTTCGACTCATCCCACGGCGGCGCTCCGATCAACTTCCCGCTTGGCAACCTTATCCAGGGCTGGCAAGAAGGTATCCCGGGCATGAAGGTCGGCGGGAAGCGCAAGCTCACCATCCCGTACATGAAAGCCTACGGCGAAGCCGGCGCTGGCGGAGCGATCCCGCCACGAGCTGACCTGATCTTCGAGATCGATCTCCTCGGCGTGAGCTAAGAGAACAGTTTTAATATGCCCAAGCCTACGGTTTCCATCGTGATGCCCAGCTTCAACCAAGCCCAGTTCTTGGAGGAGGCCATCACCAGCATTCTTGATCAACGCGACCAGATCCACGAGTTCATCGTCCTCGACGCTGGCTCGACCGATGGATCAGTCGAGATCATCGAGAAGTATGCTTCGGAAATTGATCACTGGCAATCCAAACCCGACGGCGGTCAGTCTCATGCGATCGCCGACGGGTTTTCTCGTGTCACGGGCGAGGTCATCAACTGGATTAACTCCGACGATGCGATCTTGCCCGGCGCGATCTATGCCATTCGCGAACGATTCGCAGCCGACGAAGAGATCGGGCTCGTCGAAGGCAACACGGTGATTGTTGATGCCGAATCGAATATTATCCGGTGCGATCGCCGGGCGGGTCCATCGCGATGGTGGGTAAATCATGGGTATTTGCGATCACACCAGCCGAGCACTTTTTTTAAGCGTGAACTCTTCAACCAGGTCGGTGGCTTAGATCTCGAACTGCAATGCACGATGGATACCGATCTGTGGTACCGACTGATCCCCGCGACCAAGTGCGTGCGCATCAAGCGATACATCGGGGTGCACCGCGTGCACGAAGAGGCCAAGGGCGAATCATGGGATGATGTCTACGCGAGCGAGCGCGAGATGCTCGATGGGCGGTATCCAAAGCTGCGCAGGGGGCCGATCAAGCATCAGATCGGGCGGATTGCGTACTACGCAACGCAGGCGTACAACGGACGGAGCAGCGGGGCGAAGAACGATACTGCGGAGCTTGCAGGAAAAAATCTCCGCGAAGTATTCCCGGACGGCACCGCCCCGTTACGACCTTGATCGAAGCACAAAGAGCATGTGGTCTTTGTTGGGCAGCCACCCCGGCGGCGGGTTGGTGTTGAGCGAGCGCCGAAACGGCGGAATGCCAAAGCCTTGGGCTCGATAGCAGAGGCCCCAGATCGTGTTGCGGATCAAATCACGGATAATCCGTGCAGGCTTCGATCGCATATGGCTCATCCGGTTGTATTCGACAAGTTCGAGTCTGAGTTCTTTAGCGAAGTGCTCGATGGTTGTTCGATTATAGAACACCACATGCTCGGGCAGGTTGCAGTACCAATAGCGTTGTTTTTGAAGTCTCCAGCCCCATGCGTCGGTGTCGCCGGTGAGGGCGATGAAGATGCCGGTGTCGCTGAGATGACTCGCAGCCTGCACCATAAACGACTTCGGATCGACGAGGTGTTCGAGCACATCAATCGCGATGATGACATCGAACTTGTGTTCGGGGTTGTTGGGATCAAGATCATCGAAGAGTGCGCCGAGGATCTTCACGCCGCGGCCTTGGGCGGTTTTGGTAGCCGCTTCTCCGGGTTCGATCCCGAAGCAATCCCACGATGAATCTTGCCCGAGTAAGTATTCGAGAAATGCACCATTGGCGCACCCAACATCAAGAATCCGTTTCCCGCTCTCGTTTGCGGCGATGCA
>CAJXXI010000202.1 GCA_913062615.1 uncultured bacterium
TGGGTCCCAACGAGGTCAATGTATTTATGCTGGCGTTGGGTTTGATCATGCACGGGTCGGTGCGGTCGTATGTCGCAGCTGCTGAGGACGGGGCGAAGGGGTGCGCCGGGATCATCCTCCAGTTCCCGCTGTACGCCGGGATCATGGCGTTGCTGTCGAGTTCGGGATTGATTAACGACTTCAGCATCTCGATGGGCACCATGGCCAACGAGACCACCGCGCCGGTGTTTACCTTTATTAGTGCTGGGGTTGTGAATCTGTTCGTGCCTTCGGGCGGCGGGCAATGGGCGATTCAAGGCCCGGTCGCCCTCCAAACCGGTGCTCAGGTTGGGGTCGAACCGGCCAAAATGGTCATGGCGGTGGCGTATGGCGATCAACTGACCAATATGCTCCAGCCATTCTGGGCGCTACCTTTGTTGGCGATCACCAAGGTCAAAGCCCGCGAGATCGTCGGGTATACCGCTGTCGTGATGCTCGTCGCGGGGGCATGGATGATGCTTGGGTTGTTGCTGTTTTAGTGCATATCATCTTCTCCTATGCCTACCGATACTGATCAGACCCAATCCGAATCCATCGAAACCATCTCATTCGTGAGCCTTGGTTGTCCTAAGAACCTTGTCGACTCCGAGAAGATGCTCGGGTTGCTTGCTGCTGATGGGCTTATGCCGATCTCGGCGGAGGTTGTTGAAGACCAAGAGCATGATGATCTTTCGCTCTCAGGCAGCGAGCAAGACGCGTCGGCAGCCGACGGCCGCGTCACACCAGCCGACGCGGTAGTGATCAACACCTGCGGGTTCCTCGAAGCATCGAAGGAAGAATCGCTGGGGGTGATCGCCGAAGCGGTGAAGCTCAAGGAGCAGGGCAAGATCAAACGCGTGGTTGTTGCGGGGTGTTTGGTTCAGAGGCACCGGGCCAAGATGTTCGACTGGGCACCTGGGATTGATTCGATGGTGGGGGTGTTCGATCGCGAGCACATCATCGAAGCAGTGCGAGGTGTGAAGAGTGATCGCGAGACACTCGAAGATTCGCCCAAATATTGGATCAACGCCAATGCAATTTTGAGTGCCGAAGATCAAGGGATGAAAACCGTCGGACTCACCGTTGCAGGCAAGGACGGCAAGGGTATCGGGTACTTTGAATCTGATAACGCTCGCTTGAGGCTGACCCCTCGCCACTATTCCTACCTGCGGATCAGCGAAGGCTGCAACCAGAACTGTGCGTTCTGTACAATTCCTTCGATCCGAGGCAAGATGCGATCAAAGCCTGAAGACCGGATCATCGAAGAAGCCCGCGAGCTTATGCGCGATGGCGTCTTCGAGATGCTCATGATCGGGCAGGACACCACAAGCTATGGCGACGATATTGGCGTTGGTTTATCACAGGTCGAAGGCGCTGACAAGTTCCGCGCCGGATTGCCAAAGCTCTTGCGCAGTTTGTCTGATGCGATGAGCGAAGAGATCGGCAGAGGATGGCTGCGGATGATGTACGCCTATCCGACCTATTTTAGTGACGAGATCATCGACGCATTCGCCGAGGTTGCCGATCGCGGGAACCTGTTGCCCTATCTGGATATCCCGCTCCAGCACGGCTCAGATCGCGTGCTCGAGCTGATGCGTCGCAATGTCACGAGTGCCCACCAGACCGAGCTGTGCCATAAGCTCCGCGATCGGATCCCAGGGATGGCGATCCGCACGACCTTCATCACCGGGTTCCCCGGCGAGACCGATCAAGACCATCAAGATTTGCTCAACTTCATCGAAGAAGTCCAGTTTGATGCTGTCGGGTGTTTCCAGTATTCCAAAGAGCCCGGCACCGTCGCCGGTCGGATGGAAGAAGACCCAAAGCTCGCGGTGCCCAAAGAGATCAAGCAGCAGCGCCACGACGAGATCATGGCCCTCCAGCAGCAAATCGCCTTTGAGCAGGCGGAGTTCGTCGCGTCCCAGTTTGATCCAGAGAAGCCAACCGAATCCGGCGCACAGTTCGATGTGGTCATCGACAAATCTACCGGCAACCAGGTCGAAGCAACCCCGGGTGTATCGCAAGGCGGGACGCTCTACAGCGGCCGAACCTACTTCCAAGCGCCGCAGATCGATTCGACGACCCATGTGATCGCCAAGAACAAGCTCGCTGCGGGTGAGTTGGTGCGTTGCACGATCGTCGCCGCCGACGGATACGACCTGATCGCCCGCCCGGTTGAGGAACTCGATCGCAAAGTTTCTTTGCAGATTCTCTAAGGCTCATATCTTGTGTCGTGGAGCGGAGATGTGGGGTTTCACGCTCGCAGGCGGGGGCTCTGCGCGATGGGGTGTTGGTGAAATAGGTTGATTCACCCGGTTGGGATGTCTAAAACCCTGACCCGATTTTCATTCCGAAATCTGTTTGGAGCCGATACCTTGATCATGGTCCGATCTGGTCATGTTGTGATGTTGTGCGCGTTGGTGCTGTTGACGCTCGGCGTGGTGATGGTGCAATCCGCAGGGATGCAGGTGCGTCCATTGCAAACCGATGCCGATCCGACAGCTGCCGCTGCGGTCTCAGGCGTCACCGCCGAATCATTGCTGACCTCACGAACAAGCATCTATCTGCTCATCGCGGTGTTTGGGATGATCGTCGCGTCAAGATTGCCCATCCGCAAACTCGCCGATCGGCTCGAACGCGTCGTCTGGTTCAAGCCCGGCGGCGATCTGGGCGTGCTGGTCATCGGATCATTGATGCTCATCGGGGTGCTCTCATTGGTGTATGTCCCCGGGATCGGCAAGGTTGTCAACGGATCAGGGCGATGGATCAACCTCCATGTGCCCGGCTTGGAGAGCATTCAACCATCTGAGATCGTCAAATGGTCG
>CAJXXI010000203.1 GCA_913062615.1 uncultured bacterium
CCCGATCGCAGATTTTACCGACGACGGGCTTTTTAACTTCTTTGATGTCTCGGCCTTCTTGAGTGCATTCGCTGCCGGATGCCCATAACTGGCGATAACGGACCTCAATCGCACATTTGCCCAATACACACCCCCCGATTGACCGTGACCACGATCATGCAACCGGGGGGTTTGTTTGTGCGTATACCTCAATATCTGGTACACTGGGACAGACCAAGAACACGCTTGGCGCCCGACAGATTGCGAGACGACTCACACCGATCTCGCACGCACGCGAAAGTCCATTGTTGATGGCTTGGATCACCATCAACCCCCGCCGGACGAAGACAGCAGGCACACGCCGAGCTGACTCGCGTATGATTGACCATCACACCCACCCGATCCGCAGGAGGCTCTCGCCCATGTCCATTCAGTCCTATACGAATCACACCCTGAGTTCAATGCTTGTTGCTCTTGTCGCAACCGCCGGGTTGCCTGCGATTGGTATCGCAACCGTTGCTGCGAGCTCGAACACCGCGATCGCACAGAACACAACATCCGACGATGCATCGACACGCCAAGCCAAACGCGACGCACTCTCGGCGATGTCCACACTCGTCACTCTTGATGTTGATGATCAGCCGCTCGAAGACATCTTCCGCTTCCTTTCAGATGTCACCGGCACAGACCTAGAGCCGATCTTCCTGACCGACAATGTCTCTGGCAACGGCATGGACCCAGAAACACAGATCACAATCAAAGTCTCGAACACCCCGGCCCTCGCTGTGCTCGATAAGATCCTCCTCCGCGCACAACGTATCGAATCCACCGGCGATCAATACACCTGGCAGTTCACCGACATCGGCACCATCGAATGTGGGCCAAAGCTCGAGCTCAACCGCAACCAACGCGTCGAACTCTATGACATCGCCGACCTGCTCTTCGTCGTCCCAGACTTTGACAACTCACCAGAGTTCGATCTCCAGAGTGCGGTCTCGGCAGCAGGTGGCGGCGGCGGTGGCGGCGGACAAAGCCCGTTCAGTGGCGGCGGACAAGCAGTCGATATCGCATCGACTGCCGAACGAGCACAAGCGATCACTGATCTGGTCCAGAGCACCATCGAACCAGATCAATGGGCTGATCTTGGTGGCGACGGCGCGTCAATGACTTTCTACGGCACATCATTCATCGTCACCGCTCCAGACTACATCCACCGCCAGATCGTTGGATATTCATTCTGGCCGGCACGGCTCCAACAGACTCGGCGAGTCGACGGGCGTCAACAAGTGGTCATTAAGGCCGACACAAAGAAACGCCGAAGACCATAATATTCTTTTTCATTTCAGCCTCTCTCATCAGCCGATCCAAGTGGTCGGTTGTTTTTTTGTAAACTCTGCTTTGGAGAGCAACCACAAGATAGAGAACAAGGTACATTGAGTGGGTCTATGTCATTACCACGAGCATTCATCACGAGCGACCGCGAGTGCGACCAGTGCAGTTACAACCTGCGTGGGTTGCCCGAAACCGGTAAATGCCCAGAATGCGGCACACCTATCCGCAAACGAGTCACCCGCACCACGGGCACGATGTCTCAAGAAGCACCAACCCGGTTTGTGCGCCAACTTCGAACAGGGTTTATGCTCGCATCGTTCGGGATCATCGGCACGCTGCTTCTTTCGCCGATGGGCTTGATGTTCTTTGCTTCGCTCTTCTGGATTTCTGGCATCTGGATGACCACCGCCAAACGCCCCGGGCAAGGCAACATCGTCCCCGACAAGGTGCTCGACAACGAGCGTTTCCGCCAGACTGTCCGGATGATGAATCTTGCCTGGCCGATATATTCGCTTTCTGCGATGGGGCTTCTTCTTCTCGCCAGATCTGGCGCATCTGGATGGCTCATGATCCCGGTGCTTCTCGTTTTGATTGCATCGGGCGCGGTCGCCTGGATCGCGTTGATCCCAACGAGCATCTATTTCGCCGAACTCGGATACTGGGCATCGCACGATCACCTCGCACAACGATTGCGCGCGACCGCGTGGGCGTTGGCGGTCTTTGGCACCATCGGGGTCTTCCTCACCGCGATCAGCGCGATGAACATCGGCCCGAGCGATGCGGCGGCATTCACACTCATATTCGTTGTATTCATCCTTGTACTTGCGGTCGTTGTTTTCTTTATCACCGTGCTCCAACTCACCTCAGTCATGAACTGGGTCATCAAGCATCAACACATGGCAGCGGGCTCGTCCCAGCGTGTCCGTGATCGGATCGAACGCGACATCGCCCGCCCGGGCACCGTCGTCACCGGGTTGATGTGCAGGGTGTGCGACTATGACCTCGACGGGCTGCCTCACGGCGGGCGATGCCCAGAGTGCGGCGAGTCCTTCGCAGAGTTCACCCGCATGCCCATTCTTGACCCCGCCGACATGCACCGCGATCGAGATGAATCAGAAATCGAAGTCGAAGAAGGCGAAAACAAAGGGATCTACTTCAACGCCGAGCTCGACGCCTATGGCAAGCCCAAAGCCACCGGCGTCCCCTACACGCCCGATCCCAACGCCATCCCAGAAGACGGCGATATCCCGCTCTTTGAACCTGAGGACCACGATGATGATTCTGAATCAGCATAAAACAACATTCCACTCAGCGCATTGTTGAATCCGAGTTGCTGCGATAGAATATGATGTACCATCCCCCCACCAGAAGCCCAGCAAGGACGATGCTTTGAGCCCAAACCCTACA
>CAJXXI010000204.1 GCA_913062615.1 uncultured bacterium
GTTGATATCTTGGTTCAAAGCAATGCAGCAGCCCATGCCGCAGGGCGGATCGTCCAAGGGGAGATGTTCTGTCTGTGGTTGTTTCTTTTTTGAATACTGAAACCCTTGCTTTCCACCAGACGTGATTGGGATCAATTCGTTCCATTAGCTGAACGATTGGCTCGGTGTTATCGGTATTGATCGCATCTTGATGGTTGTGTTCAGTATTCACAATTTCTTCAATGCCTCAACAAGCTGATCGACATGTGCCTCGGTGTGGGCGGCGGACATCTGGATTCTGAGTCTTGCTTCGCCTTCGGGGACGACGGGGAAGCCGAAGCCGATGACGAAGATTCCGTGCTCTAAGAGTTGCTTGGACATCGCGATGGCTTTTTCGGTGGGGCCGACGATGATCGGGCAGATGGCGGTGGGGGATTCGAGGACATCGAACTCGGTCTGGGTCTTGATCTGCTCGCGGCAGTACCGCGTAATATCCTTGAGCTTCTGCACACGCTGAGGCTCGTCCATCAGGATCTGGATCGCTTTGTTGGCACTTGCTGCGACGGTGACGGGCAGGGCGTTGCTGAAGAGGGTTGGTCGCCCGCGTTGGATGATGAGGTCGATGAGGTCTTGGGAGGCGGCGATGAATCCGCCGGCTCCGCCGCCGAGTCCTTTGCCGAGTGTGCCGGTGAAGATGTCGATGGTGCCGCGTGATGCGTCGAAGCCATCAACGCCGGGGCACATGTTGTAGTGTTCGTGTGTGCCTCGGCCGGTTTTGCCGAGCACGCCGTGGGCGTGGGAGTCGTCGACGATGAGCAGTGCGTTGTATTGATCGCAGAGTTTGCGGAGTTCGGGGAGGTTGGCGATGTCGCCTTCCATCGAGAAGATGCCGTCGGTGATGAGCCAGATCTGCCCGGTGACTTCTGGGTTGTTCTTTGCCTTTTCGAGAACTTCACGAACGGAGTTCATGTCGGAGTGCTTGTAGATGCCTTTCTTGACGCCTTTCTTGATGACGGGTGTGAGTCGCATCGCATCGATGATGCAGGCGTGGTTGAGTTCGTCGGAGATGATGATGTCGCCAGCTTCGCAGACGGTGGGGAAGAGTGCTTCGGTCGCGTTCCAGCACGAGACGAAGGTGTAGCTCGCTTGGGTGCCCATGTAGGTGGCAATGGTTTTTTCGAGCGTCAGGTGAGGGGCAAATGTGCCACAGATGAAGCGGACGGAGGCGGTGCCCGCGCCGTAGGTGCGGAGGGCTTCGATCCCGGCTTCGACGACATCAGGGTGGTTGGCGAGCCCGAGGTAGTTGTTCGAGCACATGCAGATGCGTTCGTGGCGGCTGCCATCGGCGTCGATCATGGTGACGGTCGCGCCCATCGGGGAGTCGAGGGTTTGGAGGACTTTGGTCTGCCCAGCCTCGGCGAGGGTGTCGAGGGTTTCTTTGGTGCGGATGGCGAAGGTGTTGGTGGCGGTCGTGGTCATCTGAATCTCCTGAAAGTAAGTGGCGGATTGTATGAGCCAGATCCGGGTTCGTTGGATTGAGCCGCCAACAATGATGCAGTGAACAAGCATCAACGACAAAAACTCGAAGCCATCCTTGAATCACTCTCTAAAGACGATCGGGATCGGGTCTATACCGAAGCCCGCAAGCAGCGATCGGATGCGCAGAAACGCCGGGGGTCGAAATCTCGTGAGACGGACGATGGCGAACGGCTCAATCGCGGTAAACGCCGGGCGGACCCGCTCGATGATTGGGTATTGCGATTGGTCGATCGGGATTTCGCTCATAAGAAGGCGGAGAAGGATGTCGATGCCAAGCCGATGGTTGAGGGGTTGGTTGTTGGGTTGACGCGTCGGCGGGCGACGGTGCTGCCAGCTGGGTGCGACGGGGCGGATTTATCAAAGCATATTCTGTGTCGATTGAGCGCGGAGCTGGCGGGTCGTCAGCAGGATGGGATAGCTGTTGGCGATCGCGTGTTGATTACGGAGCTCGAAATCGCTGCCGATGCTGTCGAGCACGAGGTGGTGAGTGTGCTGCCCAGGGATTCGAAGCTGGCGCGTCCGGACTCGCACGACACGCACAAAGAGCGGGTAGTCGCAGCGAATGTTGATGTGGTGGTGATTGTGGTTTCGGTGGTGTCGCCGCCGTTGCATCCGAGATTGATTGACCGGTATCTCGTGGCGATCGAGTGGGGCGATTGCCGTCCGATGATCGCGGTGAACAAGGCGGACTTGATGCCTGCTGATGAACTCACTGAAGCGCTCAAGGTGCTTGAGCCTTATGAGCAGGCGGGGATTCCGATCGCCGTGTGCGCTGCGGTGCCGGGTGATGATTCGAGTGTTCGCGTTGACGGTTTACGCAAGCTGCTCGCGGGGAAGACCTGTGCGTTTGTTGGGCACTCTGGCGTTGGGAAGAGTTCGCTCGCCAACGCGCTCGATAGCTCGCTCGGGATCGCGACCAAGACTGTTCGTGTGACGGACAACCGTGGTCGCCACACGACGACGGCGAGCGCGATGCACTTTATTGATCCTGGGATCAGAGTAATCGATACGCCGGGTGTTCGGTTCTTCGGGTTGGCCGAGATGTCGCCCGAGGAGTTGCGTGGGTTGTTTCCTGAGTTTGAG
>CAJXXI010000205.1 GCA_913062615.1 uncultured bacterium
GTGGGCCGCCGAAGAGTTCGATGAGGTTGTCGTATCGCCCGCCACCCGCGACGGCTCGTTCGCCGTCGGCGAGTGCTTCGAAGACGGTGCCGGTGTAGTAGGCGAGGCCGCGAGCAATCGATGGGTCTTTGATCATCCACTGATCGATCTGGGAATCGTTGCAGATTGAGAGCAATGTGTCGAGGTCGGAGGTGCTCAGGATCGGGGTGTCTGCATCATCTGATTGGGTCAGGTAAATGATAAAGGGTTCTGGGAGATTGGCTTCCTCGGCGAGCGTGCGGAGCGCATCAGCTGGGAGTTTGGCCCGTCGATCGAGAAGTGTGAACGCGGTTTCGAGTTGTTCTTCGTTGACTCCGAGCGTGTTGAAGAAGTCCGCCATCGCGTTGCGGTCGTTGATCATGATCTTCAACGCTTGGTCATCAAACCCAAGGTTCTCGAAGAGACGAATAGAGCATTCGATGACTTCCGCATCCATTTGGGCCTTTGATTCTGTCGTTGTTTCTTCACTCGGTAGTCCGATCGCATCCACATTCCACTGGAGGAACTCGCGGAGTCGGCCTCTTTGTGGGCGTTCGGCTCGGAAGTATGGCCCGGCGGTGAACCATTTGCAGGGTTTGGGGAGTTCTTTGGATTTGGCGGCGTACATGCGGGCGAGGGTGGGAGTGAACTCTGGGCGGAGGGCGAAGTCGGCTTTGCCCTTTTCGACGAGCTTGTCGAGGGTTTCGGTGCCGCCTTTGCCTGAGAATGCTTGGAAGAGCTCGCCGAGGATGCCGTCGCCGGATTTGACAGCGTAGAGGTCTGTGGATTCGAAGGTTGGGCCTGCGATTTCTTCGAAGCCGCAGCGGATCGAGGCATCGCGCCAGGCGTTGGTGATGTAGCGTTGGCGGAGGAGGTCCTCTGGGTAGAGGTCTCGGGTGCCTTTGGGTGGTTTAATCTTCTTGGATGCCATGAAAGAGGGTATGCTGGTTGCGGGTGAAAGACCGAGGGGTGATATGGAACTGTGGGCGGGGATGTACGGAGAGTAGTACATGAGAATGACGATTCGGCATGTTGTGTTGGTTTCTGCGGTGCTCAGCGTAGGGTCGTTTGTGTATATGGTGGGCTTTGCGCCGATGAATGAAGCGGTGTATGGGCGGGCGGGGGCGATCAATCAGACACCCGGGCGTTTGGCGTTGATCGCGACGATTCGGCGATCACTGGCACAAGGTCAGCTTTCGACAGCTGATCGGATGGTTGAGGTGCTCAAAAAGCACAATCCGGAGGATACGAGCACGCTGTACTATCGGGCGTTGGTCGATCGGATGATGGGGCGTGAAGATGCTGCGTTGTCGAGCTGGCAGGATTTTGAAGAGCATATGAGCACGCTGACGAGCTGGCCTAGGCGGTATAGCGAGATGGAGTTGGACTATTATCGAGCATGGTGCAAGGCCGGGATCGGCGAGATCGAGCTTTCGGAGGGTATGTTCCGGGCGATTGCGGATCGTTTGGAGTTGCAGGTAGCCAACGGGGATGGTGTGGTGATGAGTTCGGGGGCCTTGTACAACTTGGCGTGTTATCGAGCGATGAGTGGCGAGATTTCGGTTGCGTTGGGGCATTGGGAGCGTGCTGTGGAACTTGGGTATGGGCTAGATGGCGGATGGTGGGCGGTTGATCCTGATTTAGAGCCTTTGCATGATGAATCCCGGTTCTGGGAAATCGGATCGGGCATGGGGCGGGGAGAGCGGAATGGCGATGCTCTTGGTGGTGTTGAAGACGAGTGATCGAACAATGGGCACGTTATGGGCACGTTATGGGCATGTTGCGCAAGTTTGGGAGCGTTGATTCAGGCTCATAAAGCGGATTCGCGCTACGATAGTGACGCTGAAAAGAAACCGAGCTGACGGGGTTTGTCTATTGGATGAATCGTCTTGATGAACTGCCGTCGGCGTGGTCATGATTTGCCAGATTGAGTCACCAGATATGGGATGAGCCTCCGCTATGCCAACTGTTACTATTAACGGGATCGAATGTGAGTTTACCAAGGGTGAGATGGTCATCGCGGTGGCCAACCGCAATGAGATCAACATCCCGCAGTATTGCTATCACGCGGGGCTCTCGCGCCCAGCGCAGTGTCGGATTTGCTTGGCGACCTTCGAGGCGCCCAACCCGCGCAACGACAACAAGCTCGAGCCGATGATGGGCGGGAAGTTGCTTCCTACCTGCGCGACCGAAGCCGGTGATGGTATGGTGGTGACGATCGAGAGCGAGAAAGCGGTTGCGAATCAGAAGGCTGTGATGGAGTTCTTGCTGATTAATCATCCGC
>CAJXXI010000206.1 GCA_913062615.1 uncultured bacterium
CCTTGGAGATTGAATGCGATCGCGACATTCCCTGTGGTCGCATTGACCATCAGTTTGGGGACGGTGAACGGGCTGATCCGAGCCGGGCCTTTGCCCTTCATATTGAGGACCGCGGATTCGATGGCATAAATCCCACCTACACCCGAGCCCACAATCACGCCATGGCGAGTAGGATCGCCCTTCGTGTGATCCCATCCAGAATGATTGACCGCTTCGATCGCAGCGCTGAGCCCGAGTTGGGCCGAGCGATCGAGCCGACGGGCTTCTTTCTTGGGGATGACCGATGCGGGGTCCCAGTCTTTGACCTGCCCTGCGATCTCTACAACCCATCCATCGAACTTATCGAACTCTGGGTTGTCGATCTTCGATATGCCGGAGATACCCGAACGCATAGCGTTCCAGGTGTCACCTGCATTGAGACCAAGATTGGTAATGGCACCGTATCCGGTGATAACCACGCGATGGTTTGTCTTCTGAGGCATGTCGGACATGTATATGTGCTCGATGTCTGGAATGTTGACCTGAGTAAACACAAAACGCCCCACCAGACAACCTGATGGGGTGTTGGGGTTGGTCAGGTCGGTTGGTTAGTCGATGCCATTGGCTTGCTTGATGAAAGCAACCGCTTGGCCGACGGTCTGGATTTTTTCAGCCTGATCATCTGGGATTGATGTTTCAAACTCGTCTTCGAACTCCATCACGAGTTCAACGGTGTCGAGGCTGTCTGCGTTGAGGTCATCAACGAAACTTGTAGCGCTGGAGATTTTGGCTTTATCAGCGCCCATCTGTTCAGCAACAATGTCGATTACCTTTGCTTCAATTTCCTGTTCGGTCACAGCGTCTTCTCCAAGATATAAGTGGGACCGTGCAGCACAGTTTGGGCATCCCAAACACCGTCACCGCGTCGTCCCGTTTCAGGCCCAGATTCTAGCCTCATCGGGAGCGTTTGCCAAATCGGACCCTCATTGGAATCAGAAACCCTGATTTTCGGTCCCAACCATGCACATTCGACGCGTTATCGACCGCACTAACCGGTATGTCCCGCCCAGCGGGTGAACTCAGACACGATCAAGGCGAGAGAATCACCTTCAGGGTCGAGTGGGCAAGGTCTGTAGTCGACACTAAAGGGGAGTCCCGCATGGTGCGGGCGAATATGCCCCAAAGTGGGTCGTGGAGGACAAGCAATGGGAACAATGCCCAAGGAACCAGAAGCGTTTGCCGAACAGGTCGCCAAGCTCATCGAACAGATGCAGCCTGGATTCGATATTGATCGCGTCAACGCCCAAGAACTGTTGGTCAATGGCCGACGCTTGGACCTCGAAAACCTCTTCCGTATGGTTGCCCATGAACCACACCGAGGAACCGATATCGTCGAGCACTTCCTCGATCAGCTCTTCGCGGGCGAACAGATGGAACTCGCAGAAGAATCATTCGATCAGGTCAAGGCAAAGGTGATGCCCCGCATCCAGCCGATCTCGATCTTCGAGCATCTCTCTGAAGAGCTCGTCGCCCATGTGCCTTATGTCAACGATACGGTCATCGTGTTCGTGCTCGACATGCCTCACATGACGGTGAGCATCACGACCGAACAAGTGATCAAGTGGGGCATCACGATTCATGATCTCGAAGATCTCGCCCGCGAGAATCTTGATCTCTACGCACCCGAGCTCGAGATGCAGGTCATCGAATCTGCAGAGGGTGGTAAGGCGGTTATCGTTGCCGAACAAGACGGGTACGACGCAGCACGATTGCTCATGGGCGATCTGCACTCCAAGCTTGCATCGCACCTCGGCGCCGACTTTTATGTCGCCACACCAGCACGCGATATGTTCATCGCGTTGACCTGCGAACCAACAGAGTTCGTCGATCGTTTGCGAGCACGCGTTGCAGAAGATTTCTCCCGTTTGCCATATCCGATTACACAAGACTTGTTCTTGGTGACCCAAGACGGCGTCGCCGGGACGGGTTGGATGCGCAACGCCGCGTGATTTGACGACTAAAAATGATTATTGAGCCGTCGATCCGTCATGGGTTGGCGGCTTTTCTCTTGGCGGTGTGATCGCCGCCACCAGTTTGGATTTCCTATACTTAACCATGATTCTGCTCATTGACAACTACGACTCCTTCACCTGGAACCTCGTCCAAAGGCTCGGCGAGATTGATCCGACACTCGAACCCGGCAAGGACCTGCTGGT
>CAJXXI010000207.1 GCA_913062615.1 uncultured bacterium
GGTCCCCGGGCTCGATATCAGCGTCTGTGCCCGACCCGTTGGCGAGAGCGCCGCGGGCGGCGATCTGTATCTCATCTCATCGTGCTCCAGCGGGTGGATATCACGGATGCTGATCGCCGATGTCGCAGGTCATGGCGATGAAGTGAGTGATCTCTCTGCCAAACTCCGCAAAGCGATGCACAACTCGATCAATACCGTGGATCAATCCAAGCTTGCACGGACGCTCAACACCTCATTCAGCGAGATATCCGAAGGCTCGAAGTTCGCGACCGCGTTATTGATGACCTATTTCATGCCCACCGGGCACCTGATCTTTGTTAACGCCGGGCATCCGCCGCCGTTGCTTTGCCGGGCTGGTTCACAAGAATGGACACCGATCGATCAAGGTGCCAATGGTGTATTAACAAAGTCAACGCGTGAGCTCCGCGTCGGAATTCGGAACTTGCCCTTGGGCATTATTGGTTCGACAGAATATGAGCAGATTGCAATCAAGATCAATCCTGGCGATCGTGTGTGTGCCTATACCGATGCGTATATCGAAGCACAATCAGCGGACGGCCAGCTGCTCGGTGTCGATGGGTTTTCAAAGATACTCTCACGCATATCTCGCGATATGACTCGCCAAGACGAGGCGAACTTTTCGTCGGCAACATTCCGCGAGATTCAATCGCAAGGGTACACATTGGCAGACGATGACCACACGATGCTCACCTTCTTCCATAATGGCGATACCCCTCCCAACATGAAGCTCTCCACCGTTTCGAACTTCATCAAGAACAGCTTTGGATTTGGACACACTGATACCGTTCTATAGACAGATGTGCAATTGGTTGTCTCACCCGATGGCTAAAGCACGAACAGCTCTTCGGGGTTGACGAGCGCGATGATGGTGTCGCCGGGCTCAGGTTCGACGGGTTTGTCGATCGTTGAGATCGACATGACGCCACTGGGCGAGATGGTGAAGAGCGGGATGACGGTTGAGCCGTAGAGCGTGTGATAGTCGTGATAGGTAAACTCTTCGGAGATAGTTGTTGCCTTCACAACCCATCCGTTGTGGATACGAGATTCAAGCCCGCCATAGTCGGCATCAGGTGAAAACAGCACCCGCCAACGCCGATCGGTGGTCGATTCATCATCACCCTTCTTCGATTTCCTGGACGGGAGTTGGTACAAGTTTGAGGTCTCGAAGATTCCTTTGAACCGTTGGAGCGCTAGCGTGTTAACCTCATCGTTGGGAGTCGTTGCGAACACGCCGCCGATACCTCGCAGATCGAGCTGTGAGACATCAGCGATCGAGAGGATGTTCTCTTGGATTGCTGCGAGATCGGCCATGCGCGCGTCGCGGACATTCTGGCGGTTGGTATCTACGAGCAGCACCTTGATCCCACGCTGAGTAAGCACACGAGCGATCGAGCGAACCCATGTCGGGGCACCGATGAAGATAACCCCCTGCGGGTTCTGATCCGCAACACCGAGGAGTTTGGCAGCGATCGGCGTTGATATCCCATAAAAAGCAACGGTACCGATGATGACGGAGAAAGTGATCGGGACGAGATTTTCGCCGCCCGTGATCTGTTGGTCTTCGAGCCCAAGCGAGAAAATTGCCGCCGCGGCCGCCGCCACGATTCCGCGCGGAGCGAGCCATGCTATGAACATCCTCTCCCGCCAAGAAAGCCCAGCGCCAACCGTGGCAAGGAAGACCGCGGTTGGTCTTGCTATCACGATCAAAATAAACAAGAACCCAATGACCGAAACCCAATCGAGGGAGGCGAGCTGCTCGGGCTCGAGCCTCGCAGCGAGGACAATAAACAAGACCGCGATGAGCAGCACACGCAAATTTTCTTTGAACTCAAGAATGTGGTGAACATCGACCTTTTTCTGGTTGCCCAACGCGATTCCCATCACCGTCGTCGCGAGCAATCCTGATTCGGACATCACCTGGTTTGATGCCGTAAATGTGGCAATGACCAGCATGAGTGAGACGGGATTCTGGAGAAAATCGGGTACCCAGAATCGGGTCAAAACATTCTGGAGCAAGAACGCCGCGAACACCCCAAACCCAACGCCGGCTGCGATCGTGATGGCGATGGATTGAATGACCGAACCGATGCCGTTCGTCGAAGATGTTGAACTGATCACTTCAAA